>CALXQQ010000029.1 GCA_944390775.1 uncultured Alphaproteobacteria bacterium | reverse complement strand
ATTTGTCTTCTATTTGCTATCAGAATTATTTTCTATAAATCGCTCCAAGAAGCGAATATCAAAATCGCCATTGATGATATGGGGATCATTTGCCAAGCGTAGATGCAATGGGATCAGCGAATCAATGCCTTCTATCACATATTCACCTAGAGCTCTGCGTAAACGAGCAAGGCACTGCTCTCGTGTTCTGGCATGAATAATAATCTTGGAAATCAAACTGTCATAATAAGGCGGAATTTTATACCCCTCATAGAGAGCGCTGTCAATGCGCACGCCGATTCCTCCCGGAACATGATAACGACGAATAACTCCAACAGATGGCATAAACGTCAAAGGATTTTCTGCATTAATTCGACACTCAATCGCGTGTCCTTTGAACTTAATATCATCCTGCGTAAAGGATAGCTTTTCACCACAAGCAACCAGAATTTGCTCTCGTACCAAATCAACTCCACTGATGGCTTCAGTAATAGGATGCTCAACCTGAATGCGCGTGTTCATTTCGATAAAATACAGTTTCCCATCCTCATAGAGAAATTCCAGCGTTCCAACGCCTAAATACCCTAACTTCGAAATTGCAGCCGCGATCTTACGCCCAAAACTATCACGAAACTCCGGCGTCAATACAGTGCTTGGAGCTTCCTCCCACACCTTCTGATTGCGCCTCTGCAAAGAACAATCACGCTCGCCAAGATGCACCGCATTGCCATACTTGTCCGCAATAATTTGAAACTCAATGTGACGCGGATTTTTCAAAAATTTCTCTAAATACACATTGTCGTTGCCAAACGCAACTTGAGCCTCTCTCTGCGCAATGGTATAGGCCTCAGCAAACTCATCCGGAGACATCGCGACCTTCATGCCACGACCACCTCCACCGCCAGCCGCTTTTATAAGCACAGGATAGCCAATCTCTTCCGCGATTTTCATCGCCTTATCCAAACTTTTGACCGCTCCTTCCGAACCAGGAACAGTCTCAAGCCCCATACGTTGTACGGTTTTCTTCGCCATGATCTTATCGCCCATCATAGCAATGTGATCCGCTTTGGGCCCGATAAATATCAAACCGTGCTCTTCAACCATGTGAGCAAATGTAGCATTCTCGCTCAAAAAACCAAAACCAGGATGAATAGCATCCGAACCAGTAATACACGCAGCCGAAATTATCGCTGGAACATTCAAATAGCTCTCCCTCACCGGAGGAGCACCAATGCAAACACTCTCATCCGCAAGACGTACATGCATCGCTTCAGAATCAGCTGTCGAATGTACCGCAACTGTCTGTATTCCTAAATCTTTACATGCCCTGAGAATTCGTACCGCAATCTCACCGCGATTAGCTATCAGTATTTTTTTGATCATGGCTTCTAATCCACAACTATAATAGGATCTCCATACTCAACCGGCTGCCCACTTTGCACAAAAACATGCTTCACAACACCAGCCCTCGGAGATTTTACCATATTCATCACCTTCATAGCCTCAATGATAAATAGAGTTTGCCCTTCAGAAACAGTATCACCAACCGATACAAATGGCGCAGCATCAGGACCAGGCGCAAGATAAACCGTACCCACCATTTGAGCCTCGATCAATCCCGGACTATTTAGAAAATCATCCTCTGGAGACTTCTCCGCCTCTTTGGCCGGCTCCGACACAGATTCAGCAGCAGAAGCAACCACCGTCGGCGCAGCAGCAACAGGTACAACAGCCTGCGTAACATTGCGCATCACCTTTATACGAAGAGAATCAACCTGATACTCGATCTCTGTTAGATCAGTCTCTCTCAAAAGCTCCGCCAATGACCTGACAGCCTCTTGATCTATTTTTACTTGTTGAGCCAAATCTTTTCCCCGTCTAAACCAAGTGGTGGAGCCAAGGGGAGTCGAACCCCTGACCTCTACAATGCCATTGTAGCGCTCTACCAGCTGAGCTATGACCCCACAAACGAACAGTATATTGCCTGATAATGGTGTAAAATGCAAGTAGATTCTGCACAGTACACCTAAAGCCAATCAGACCAACATAATTACAGATGCGTTTTGACCACTAATCAGAGACAATTTTGAACGTTAAACGATCATGATAAACCCCAGCCGGAGGCATCGAAATATTACTGCTCGCAGGATCAAAAAGCACATCAAACTCTTTCAACTGCGCACTTAAGGGAATTTTTCTTATATCCCCACTGACACTTATATCAGGATTCCTCAAATGATAAGGAATAGCATAATTATCAGAATTTCGTATATGAAAATTATTCTGACTGCTAATCTCACAAATGGCATTTTTCAAAATTGAATAGGAAAAACGCACTACCTGCGCATTGCCCAGTATGCATCCATTTGACCAACTGAGCCGACCAAAATTCACCCTGCGACACGAAGCGTCTATACAAACTTCCGGCAATACCCTAAACCGAATCGGCTCTGATAAATTAGATTTCTCATCCATTAACCTAATCTCGAACACAAAATCTTCGTTACTTACTCGCGAACTTTGAACGACAACTGTAAAAATCGCTTCCCCATCAACCGGAATAATTCGACAATGTTCCCAAAATAATTGGCCTGTCATCTTGCATAATTTTATATCAAATTCCAACGATCCATCTAAATTAAGACGCCACCTCATCGGTTCTTCAAGAATAACTTGAAATGATACGCGATCATCAGCTTCAGGAACAATATAGTAGGTTCCATTACGCCCATTCGGTATCAGCTGAATCTCAACGGCAAATAAGGATGCACATGCCAAAATCATAACAATATAAACATAACGCATAATTCTATTCATGTTTGCTCTCTCCTAACTTTATTACACCGATATTTTGAATCGTCTCTGTACTTTCCGGCACATCTATCTCAAAATCCGAAACATTGTCTAATTGAAGCGATACCCGATACTTGCCCGGCTTCAAATTAGTTATAAGAAAATGTCCCTCGGCATTTGTAAAAAAATGCTCAGGTCGATCAGACTTGTCCTCTTTATGAACCGCATACCCCACGACCATGCCAATAGGATTACCCTGACTGTCTTGCAATGAACCTCGAACAACATAATTGCCCTCTGCTATAATATCTGCAACTGCTCCTCGTTTGTAAGCACCCCTTGATGTAATAGTGTCAGTTTTTAGATCCATATTATCAGGCAAGTTAGTCACGTCTATCTTATTTGATGAAACAGTATGACGAGGTACAGATATAACTGCATTGCCTAATAGTCCCGATTCAGCAGATGAAGTCGTAAAACGTAAATCAATCCCTTTCATTGCACTAGAAGGCTGCACAATAACAAATCCTCCATCAGATGAAGCAGCTTGCGCAATCGCAAAATTCCCATTCGCAAAAAATAAAGATGATTCCGCAGCTACCTGAGTATTGTGAATCGCTGTGTTTTGTCGAAAATGACTCATGTTTAACATAAAACTCGGATGAGAATAGGTCGTGTTTAGCCCAAAATTCGGCACACTCTCCTGCTTAGAATATATCATCTCATAACTGAGACCATGACCCTCCGCATTACGAGAAAATGACATGTGCATACCACGATACTGTCCACCATCATATTTTGTCGCAAACCGACAACTATTGTCGAAGTACAAAACACAACCTATGCTAAATCGAGTATCACGATTAGTATCGTCACGTGTACGCTCCCAGCTGCCAACCACGCTCAAGCTTTTTACATGAGGATTATCGAAGCTAAAATTTTTCGATAGGTTGATGTTAATATTATGGGCACATTTTCCATTCGTCATCTTAAATCTAGCATATCCACAATTCATATTCATGGTAATCAGATTATTTATAAACAAACGATATCTGCTGACCGACGATTTCTCATAGTCATCCCTCCTGAAAAAGCTCGTTGCTACACCTAAATAAGATTGAAACTTCCCTCTATATCGCTCCACATTTATACCCAAACCAAATCCCATAGAAAAAAGCTCCAACAAAGGCGTGTTATATTCAAATGAATAAACATGGCCTATACTCGCTTTGGGAAAATGTCGTCGACTTCTTGCATAACGCCCAACAAAATAGCCAAGCACGTTTTTGTTCTTTAATTCAGAGGAAATATTGTGCCCCACACGATTTTTAACAACACAAAAAGCTCCTTCTAATGACGACAAAATTCCAACCCTAAACATGGCATTATAGGTCGCATTCTGAAAATCATAACGATGATTGCCCCCTGACTCCGGATACCCCGCACTAACATTAAACGTATACATCCCCTTGGGCAAAAATGAACTTTCATAGAAAAAACTTTCATCAAGCAATTGCTCTCGCCCTGTATCATCTATGATCTTAATTTTTATATTGTTGGAACCATTTAGATAAGTAATGTTGTCCAGATTATAAGTGCCAGGAGCAACATCATATCGCGTCTGAACAAGCACATCATTCACATATACCTCAACTCGACTCTGCCGTAAAATCACCAGCTGAATCGGGGACGCAAAATTGCCTCGATCGTAAACAATATTAGGCGAGTCTTTACTTATCCCTATACCCAAAACACGTGGCGCTGAACAATGTTGCATATAACCACCAAATACATCGCCTAATCTGAAAAGCGTATCATGCTCTTCCCAGTCGTATACCAGAGACGTATAGGCCCGGTGAAATCTCCCTCGCTGAGATGAGGTTTTTTCATGCGAACATTCCCCCTCAAGAACAACACCACCAACATTTAACACAGGAGAAAACAACAAATATTGATGATTACTACGACTATCTCCATTGCGAAAATTTTCTGAAGCACGCATACGCAAGAAACCACTAATGTCAGCCGGAATAACATTACAACGAGGCCGAGCTCCCCCTACTCTGCGCCCACTAAGATTTCGCACCTTCTTGATTTCTGTCGGAACAGTGATCTCAATCTCCATAGACATGCGATTTAGACGAGTATCAAAACGCAACGATTTTAGATCTGTAAAATCTACGAAACCATCCTCATCAATTTTAGAGCGAATAAGCGCAACATCATCTGATTTCAGTAAATCCCCAAGCAACTCCATCAAAGTGCCAGCATGAATCTTGCTGACTTCTCCAATAAATACCGCCGCTTCTCCGATTTTTTCTCCATCAAGCTTGACGGTAAAATCCATCAAGACATTTTTCTGCTGAGCAACTTTACCGAAAACCCTCGCATAAAGATCTTCGTCATCCTCAAATGCATCCGGTGTAATAATATGCTGCTCAGCCGCACTAATAACAGAACACACTAAACAGCTAAAGCAAATTATTCGCACTTGAATTACCGAACCTTGTCATTAGATTTGTTAACAGCAGGCTTGGAATCATCAGCCTTTTTAATAACCGGATTCGGATCTATCTGCAGTCTTCTTTTTGCCCCCGCAAGTATAACTCCTGTATCTTTTACATAATACACTTTGCCATCTATTGAGAAAGCCCCATCGTCTATACGCACGTGACGAGAGCCTCTATTCTCAACAACAAGTTTCACCCCATCATTAGAAATAATCACAGGCTGCGCCTTAGCCTCAGCTGGAGCCACATAAAGAGAAGCGCCTATTTTGAGCAAAATATCTACCGATGCACCTTTTTTCTTTTTGGTACTATCAATGCCGTTGTATAAATCGACTTTAAACTGTTCAAACGTAACACGAAATGCACGCTCTTTATCACATTTTCCCCCAATCCATCTCACTTTGATAGAGCGCTGAGTATGCGGAGGAATAATCACCTGAGACGGCATAACCACAAAAACATTGTCAACATCGCTCAGAATATCCTCACCCGACAGGGTTTGACCTCTTTCCCTAATAGTAACTTCAAAGGCTAAAAAACTATCAGTATTGTTAGACACATAATACTGGAAAGAACAAGCTTGCTTGTCATCAGGATCAAATCCGTGCACAAACGGCACAATCCTCAGCGCCACAGCCGATTGTAACAATAGAATCATACAAAAAAATAGACGAATAAACATGCAACCATCACTCCATTTCAACTTTAACAATTTAACATCATCACCAACTAGTCGACGGAGAGTGTATCACAGGTTGTTTACCATAAAAAGAAAAAAATAATACTATCCACATATAAAACACTTGCTTTGAAAAAATATATGTGTTACAAATGACAATGTATTTGTTTTGGAGGTGTTTTATGAAGAATTGTGTTTTTGGTATTATGTTTTGTGCTGCGTGCTCGATGATTGGGGAGACGTGTGCAGAAAGTAAGGAAGTGTTGGGCAGTGGCACTCCATCAACTTTTAATCAGAACTTAAAAGCTAAGGTACAAGCAGTACTTTATATAGACGGCATGAATCCTGCAGAAATTGTTTTTTTTAATGAAGATGGAAGTTATACTGATGAGAGCAAAAGAACAGCGACATACACTGTAAATGCGATGACAGGAGGCTCAAATAAATTGGCTGTTAAGCTAAGTGATGTTAGCTTGGATCGTAAGTTCACTTTGGATGGCGAAGATATCAGCGAAATTAAAGATGCTGAGCGTAAGCTTGATGAGACGCATGTTGTGGATCCAGAGTTTTGTTGGTATCACAAGGGCACTAAAGTGGATGATGGGGCTATTGATGTGGAATGTACGATAGATAATGTTTCCAATGGCGACGAAATAAAAGCAGTCTTTGACATCAATGATAGTGTGAGAAGAACTATGAAAGGGGGCACGTACAGCGGAATAGCACATTTCTCAGTGAGATGTGTATCGTAGATTGTAAGGATATGGTTATGCGTGTTTTTTCGTTTATTTTATTAGGCGCTTTGTTGGTCTGTGCTCCTGTTGGAGCGACAGAGTATGCTTCGCTTTCACAGGAGTATACTCTGAATCGCGATAACGATGTGAGTACTGCGTTAGACGTACAGCGGCGAGATTGTTATGATATTATAACCCCTCTAAAGAAAGCTTTGGACGATGTGATTCGGGAT
>CALXQQ010000028.1 GCA_944390775.1 uncultured Alphaproteobacteria bacterium | reverse complement strand
TACCGGACGAACTATTCCCGACGATATGAAAGCCAAAATTTGGCATATTACAATGATGTAAAAGCGTGCTGGCGAAAGCTGTGCTAATCGCAAAAACCAAACGAGAGTTCCCAACACACCAGCGCGCGACATGATCATTCCAATCCTGTAGATTTCCCGCAGTGCCAAAAGATTCATCACGAATCGCTGTGTCCAACACAACTTCCTCCGACGATTTCCCGACAACGCAATCCGGCCTCACGTATACGTCATCGAAAAAACCAATACGAGACACTAGCGATAATTCTTTCGATGGTACTGAGCTAGAGATATATTCAAATAATTTTCGTTTTGAAAAAGTGTCTCCCGTATAGATGAACCCCTTTCCAAGCAAGTCGACTCTCAATTGCTCTCCATCCTTTGTAAACATTCTTGGCTTCGCTATCATCTGTTGAAATCTATTGCGATAATCTCGAAACCTCACTAGTTTTGCGACCTCATTCTCACCTTTCACAAAAGCTTCTACACGAATATAGTTGGAAATACGTTTTAACTTTTCCGTCTTCTGATCTAAAAAAAACAAGCCATCATCGGACAAAACGAATCCATCTGGAATAGAGCTCTCACAATTTTTATCATCCCATACACCTTTCAAAAATTCGGCTATTGTTTCTTTCCCTTCCAACACAAACAGATCATTGAAGTCAGTTGGATGATTGGCTGTATCTTTAAATTTTGGGATCACAACTTGTGCTCCAACACTCTTCGCTGCTGCATTTGCTTTTTCAACTCCCACATTAGCTTCTCCGTAGCAATCGTTGTCCGCGCACAAGATCATTTTTAAATTTGGATATTGTTTGCGCAGAGCCTGTACCACAGACTCTAAATTTCCCGCATCAAACGCTACTACAGTTGGAACAGCTGTACATTCGTATATTGTCGCTCCTGTCGCGTATCCTTCACATACAAAGGCGTTCTCACCCAAAGTACCAATGAGAAAGAAGCACCCCTTTTTCTTTCCCCCACTCAAAAACCTTTTCTCTGAATTTTTGTCGATAAATTGTAATGACCAAAGCTTGCCCTCGACATCTCTAAGCGGAATTAACAGACATCCTTTATACTCCTTCAAGCCATGCGATAACACTTTTTTTGTTGAAAGATAGGGATGTGACGATACAGTATGCGCCGTATCAAAAATCGATTGCGCCTTTTGGGCAGTGCGTTTATGTATCTGCATTAATTCCTGATCTGTCGCCTGTCGCGTTTTCTCCATAATCGTTAATACTTGTTTTAAACGCTGTCCTTTGTATTCGTGATCAAATACATGATCGCTAAGCCCAGTTACAAAATCACCAAAGATGTATCCTCCTTGAAACTTACGTAACCAGTAACGATTATTTTTTCCCCAGCGCACGATTCCACATGTTTCTGTGCCCTTATTGGGAATTGGAATGTTTGCTTTTACTAAAGCCATTATTAGTTTATCCATTGTTATGTCTCCTATATTGAACTTGACTTAGGTCAAGTAGGTTTTTGATCTTGACCACACTAAACATGCAAAGAAGCAAGCTATGCGACACCATTTCTTCTTGATATTTCAATGATATGTCTATATATTTTGAGCGCGCCAGCAGTTGACCTGAATTTTGACCGTCAAAACTGTTGAGCAATAAAAACACATCAACAGAAGCAGAATTTCCTACTGGAAAATCAACGTGTTGTTTGTATATTTTTTGAAATTCAAGTCTTGACCTGGTTTTTGACCAAAATCTGAAGGTTTGACCTGCTTTATTGCACTTTAAAACGCTATTTTGCCTTCGAATTTCAGGAACTATAAGCAATTTGCTCTTAAAATCCAGCAAAAAACACGAAAACTCTATCATTATATAGATGGATAAAAAGTTATAGCGACAACACTTTGAAAAGCAAGACTTTTTATCAAGATAACTCCATATCCATGAAATATGAATACAAGCTATAGTATTTGCGTGTTTGATTTTTCGTAACGATTTTTCCCTGTATATACATATACATGTATAGTTAGAATGGTTAGATAGATAGAAATGTATATCATACTCTGTATCATGAGAGAAAAATGACATATCTAATTTTATAAAAATAATACTTTTTATATCCCTATTGCCATTGTTTGTTTTCGCTATCATTCCCAAAAACTCCTCAAATTCGAGGGACAAACGCGTGTCTGCCCCTTACTCTCTGGCTTAGTTTGATCCTCGACACTGCCCTTTGAATCCACACATTTTGCATAGATAAAACGATGGATCATTCGAAACACACGGCAGCAACTCATTGTTTTCGCTGGCTTTTATAATCTGAGCGGCGCGATCGGAATACTTCTGTGCAGTCTCTGCATCGAACGCGATCATCTCGAAATAGAGCTCACTAGTGTCCTTGTTCAACGCCACGAACAAACACTGTTGCATCTCGCCGGGCATGTAGGCCATGTACAATTGCGTTTGCACATAATAAATCGGCTTCGACACCAACACTCCGCGCTTCGCCGTGTCGTTCCAGCTTTTATTACTCATAGTTTTCACCTCAAGCAGGCTGAGCCTGCATCCGTTTGTCGCCCTCCCGGCGGGCCAACGTGACGTTGGATCCAATAGTTCTTTTGGGAATGCTTGGATAATGCCGTCCACATGCCCTGCGATCTTCCCGTCTGCCGTTGAAAACCCAAATTGCTTGCCATCTTCGTCCCTGGTAACGACATAAAACCCTGCAATTCGTAGCCAATGGATCACAAGATCCTCCAAATGATGCCCAATGTCGAAAGTGCGAACTTGCTTTGCCGTTATCATTGGATCTTTTCCCAGATATTGCAGCTGCACTTTCCGAATGCACTCGTCGCCAATCATCGACGCGCCCAAATATTTTCGTTTGTCTTGCATCGCATGCCATTGCAAAAGCCTCTGATCTAACAACTCGTTGATACTCTGATTATCGATTTTCATGCGCCATATCTCCATTCAGAAATTTCACCAATTCCATAAGATCCGCAAATGAAAGTTCACCGATGCGCCTGTCGTTTTCCTGCTTCCGCAAAAGAAAATGAAACAATGCCACTGCCTTTTGTTGTAACAAACCCATTATTTGCCTCCATTATTTTTGAACGTGTTGAGAAAAGGTTTTTCTTGCAACTGAACCCCATCTTTTTTCAGAAAGTAATTCACAAAATATTGCTGACCTTTTCCAGTAACTTTCACGGTTTTATTAATTGTGACGTGGCCATCGGCATGCGTTATTGCCGTTTCTTTCATTTTGAACAGACCAAGATTCATCGCGCGCTGCGTTGGCATATTGTAGTCCGATCCGTCACGACGTATCAAAAATCCATCAGTCCGAAGACGTTCGAACAACCGGTTTTGTCCGATCTCAATCCCGTTTGATTTTAAAATCTTGGCCAATTCGCCGACCAAAATGTCAGTGTCAGCAGTTGCAACGGCATTCGCAAAAATCACTTTTGGACGATCTTGATCAATCTGATTTTGCAACATGGTTTTTTCTCGCCGTTCTTGTTGCAAAGTGCGAATCAGTTTCACCCAAGTGTCGGGATCGTTCATCAGCTCTTCCATTTTGTCGGATGTAATATAAGCGCCATGCTTGCGAATCGACGGCAATACTTCATGCGTCACCCAGCGCATGAAATTCTTCGCTTCGGGTTTATCTGAACGCAAAATGACTTTGTATAATCCAGATTCATTGATCATAGTAAGCCCGCGGTTCGGTACTTCAAAATCATAATTTCTAAAGTCACTTTGAGTTACATTAGATTTTTCGTCAT
>CALXQQ010000027.1 GCA_944390775.1 uncultured Alphaproteobacteria bacterium | reverse complement strand
TACCTCACCGGCATGGATCTCAAGCCAACAGCAGAGTTCGCACCAGTGATCACGACTTGGCCTCCTGGAAATTCTTTGCACTGAACTGTGTTTCCAGAATCGCGACTGCGCGGATCTTTTACTTTGTTGCGCAGACATGGAGTGTCATCGATCAACGGTGCTAGTCGGCCTTTGCTCCAACGTTTGCACATTTCAACTGTCGGCTGAACGACTAACATTGCGCCTGGAGCCTGATCGATAATGTATCCAATCCAATTGTTTCCAGCTTCTGTACCACCAATCTGCGCGCCCTTCATAAACACAACTTTTTCGTAAGGCGATGACGGCGACAACGCATCCATGATCTCCCTTAAATATGGTGTGCGTGATGTGCGAAATCTTCCAGGCTCAGATGATGCCGTTTGCGATAATACGCGGTTCGCATCTGCCCAGTCGGATACCGAAATAATCGAATCCGGTTTGAGACCAGAGCATAAAGAAGCGTCGAAAATATTATTCATCACTAAGTTCTTCCAGAATAGTGCGGATTTCCGTTGTTAATAGCGTATGTATTTCGCGAGCATCCCGCATTGTTGCAACAACTGAAGAAATCCGATCAGGGAGATTGAATAATGCGTCTCTGATCACTCGTCCTTTTCTAAATAATGTTTCTTGTACTTTGTTTGCAGAAACCAAGGATTGTTCTTTTTCTGCGCGTTCTAGTTTCAATATTTTCCCTTTTTCTATTTCATTTTGTAATCGAGCTTGGAAAAATAATTCCTGTAACTTACCTGCATCTGAAGTACGTTTATGTATGTTTGACCGTCTTAACAAAAGGCAACGATCGGCTTTCTCCTGATTTAACAGACCATTGGCCTCTTCTTCTACAATCCCTTTCCGTATCAGCTCTGTTACATATTGCTTGGAGAAACCATGTTGTCTTGCAAATTCCGATTTGGTTACAAATGTCATGCTGTCCCCCGATAGTGCAAATAGCCCACTATTGCCAAAACAAAATAACAACTGTTACTGAAAATCTGGCTTAAACTTCCAATGCTAACGTTGTACCAAACAAAAAACAGGTTAGTTATTATCCATATTTGGTAACTTAAAAAAATCTTCCCCTTTGAATTAAAGTACGCTCCAATTAATCCAATGACAGAAAATATAGTTGCAATGAATTCGATAATTTCGTTTGTTATTTGCATTTTTCTTTACCGATATAATTGCGAACCATATCTCTATCTTTAAAAGTGATATCCATCATTTCTCTAAAAGAGGCATTTTTTAGAACTCTTCCAGTTTCTGTTTTCATCCTCATAGCGCGCCAACATTGGCATGTATCTTTTTTATCCATAGCTGGTGTAAGGGTAAGTTCTTTCGGCGCGTGTATAAAATAATTTAAATTGTATTTGTTTACTTTGAACCCCGGTAATCCTTCGCATCCGCAACAAGTTAAACTATCACCCATTCCACGCAAACGATTTTCCCCTGATAGAAAAACAAGGCCATGCTTATGACATTCTTGTTTTAACTCTCGAAATTTTCTGTTTAATGATTCCAAAGGATATATGTAGTCCGCTCCACTTTTTATCATCCCTGCGGTTTTTTTTTGCATTTTGATAGCTTCATATACTATGCCGTATGCTCCAGTTTCCGCGATTCTGGGTATTTGTTCCAAAATTTCTTTGTGCAATTCCATAACATATGGTTGGCATCTAACTATCGTTCTCGGAACTGCGCGAGACATCAGTTCGACCATTTTCAGACGAGCGTCGAAACTCGGAGCTCCTGGTTCCAGGCTACTTAAAGAAGGACAAACCATAGAACATTGAAAGACACAATTGCACTTTTTGAATAAGCTATAGTATGGCTCTTCCAATGGTAATGTACTTTTTGTGCTGACAATAAATGGATAACGATAATGTGCGAAAACGTGAAGAATCTCCAAGGATCGTTTGTACTTTTTTTCACAAGGTTGAAACGGATCTGAGATTCCTCCCCAATGCAGAGGAATATTCCAATCACACCAGCGAGTTTCACCATTCCGTTTACCTTGAATAAAATTTAAAACACTTTGGACGCTATCATATAATTTGATTTTTGATATGTCATACTTTCGGTAAACGAAGCAATACTTACAAGCATGAGAGCATCCCTGATAACTGTCTATTCGTATTGGGACATCACATAAAATGCATTGAGAGCCACATGCAGGCATTATTCCACTCCCAAAAAATGCATAATTTCTTGAGCTACAGCTTCTTTCCCCACATTTTTCAATTTCTGCAAGAACTCCACCTCCTTATTTTTGGGGAAAACAAAGGTGACGGAAAAGATACCCCTTTCGTTCTTAAATTTTTCAGTGAATACGCCGTCTTCAAGTTGATCTAGTACGCTAGGCAAATTGAAATCAATTTCGTCGAGTTCGAATCCTGTCAATTCTAAATCAAAGTTTAAGTCTTCCAACTCTTTGAATTCTAAGTTTAGTAGTTCTATATCCCACTCAGCCCAATTCGCGGATTTATTTGCCATAAGTCGGAATGCCTTTATTTGCGCTTCGGATAAATCGTCGGCGATCACAACTGGCACTTCTTTTAAGCCTAACTTTTTCGCGGCCTTAAGGCGAAGATGGCCATCAACAACTGTTCCATCACTCTTCGCGACAATTGGAATGCGGAAACCGAATTCTTTTATACTTGCTACCATCTTATCGATAACGTTGTCGTTTTTTCTCGGATTCCTTGCGTACTCAATGAGGTCTTCTACCGGGGTATTTCTAGTTTCCATTATCCACTCCATATGCAAGTAAAGTAAAGTCATATAGAATTTCTGACGCTAGAGATATTGCGGGGGACGGTGCCCCGCCTATTTGGCAATAAAACAAGGACCCGCACATTGTTTTTGTTGGATATTGCATCGTTAAAATTGCCTATTATTTTTGTTCAACCAAGATAACAGCACACCCAATGCATCTGCTTCATTATCATCCACAGGATCGAAATTGCGTTCATAAGCTGCTC
>CALXQQ010000026.1 GCA_944390775.1 uncultured Alphaproteobacteria bacterium | reverse complement strand
TACCGGACGAACTATTCCCGACGATATGAAAGCCAAAATTTGGCATATTACAATGATGTAAAAGCGTGCTGGCGAAAGCTGTGCTAATCGCAAAAACCAAACGAGAGTTCCCAACACACCAGCGCGCAACGTGATCATTCCAATCCTGTAGATTCCCTGCAGTGCCACAAGATTCATCACGAATCGCTGTGTCCAACACAACTTCCTCCGACGATTTCCCGACAACACAATCCGGCCTCACGTATACGTCATCGAAAAAACCAATGCGAGACACTAGCGATAATTCTTTCGATGGCACTGAGCTCGCGATATATTCCGTCAATTTGCGTTTCGATAATGCGCTGCCAACAAATATGAATCCATGTTTCAGCAATGCAATGCGAATCTGCTCGCCGTCCTTCGAAAACATGCCGGACTTGATCACAAGAGTTTGTTTGTTGCCCTTATAATCTTTGAACTCGACTAAACGTGACACTTCATCATCGCTTTTTGTAAACGCTATCACCTTGATATAATTGGAAATGCGAATCGGTTGCTCTGTGCGTTTGTCCACGCAAAATAAGCCATCATCAGAAAGTATAAAACTCGCCGGGACATCGGGCTGCGCTTGACACACCTTCTGCACTGCTTCTGTTATGACCGCTCTAACAGCATCTTTCCCCTCTAATACAAATAGATCATTGAAATCTGTCGGATTCGTAGAAGTATCATTAAACCGCGGAATAATCACATGACCACCGACGGATTGTGCTGTTTCGTTAGCTTTCTCTACACCAACGTTGAGGCCGTTTTCTCCATAACAATCATTGTCCGCGCAGATAAAAATTTGCAGATCGCGATATTTCTTCCGCAGAGCCTCCGCAACTGGTTTCAAATTTCCTGCATCAAAAGCCACTACGACTGGTTGATCAATGCTCTCATACACAGAGGCTCCTGTCGCGTATCCTTCACACATAAACACTTGCTTCGCGCCATCAAGAGAGCCAATAGTAAAAAAACAGCCTTTCTTCTTTCCACCACTTAAAAATCGCTTATTCCCATCGCCATCTATGAACTGCAAAGACCATAGCTTACCTGCCACATCATAAAGTGGCACAATCACACTGTTTTTATACATTTTTAGTCCAAAGCTCCCTATTTTTTTATTTTTTGTATACGTTTGGTCAGAGCAAAACTCTGATTTAGCCCATACGGTTGCTGCTTTGTCAGCAGCTAGTTTATTGACCGTATCAATACTTGATTGCACGGATTTCATCGCTTCTGATAGTCTATTCTGAGCAGATTTCAAACGTTTTCCACGGTATTCTCCCTCAAATACGTGGGAATTGAAGCCCTTTACAAAGTCTCCAAACACGTACCCTCCATCAAACTTCTTAAGCCAATATCGGTTATTGCGCCCCCACCGTATCATTTTGAATGTCTCAGTATCCTTGCTAGGTTCTGGTATTCCAGCATTTGCAAGCGCTCCTCTTAGTGTATTCATGCTAATTCTCCGACCATATGTATTTGCGACGTCATACTGAAAATTAGTTGCAAATGGTTAAAAGCCATCGAGCAAAAATCCTTGAAATTTGAGGCGACATTCACGATATATACCCTAAATTTCCAATTTTTAGTCATGAAAACATGTGTATATAAATACAGTATCGTTGTGTTTGTAATGTTTTTATAGTTATAAATTATATTAATAATATAGGTATATAGGTTAGATAGATATAAATATATAGTATTGTCTCTAATATGAGCTTTTAGTCTTCTTAATTTTATAACTGAATCAATATCTACAATAGCTCTCATGGCATTCTCATTGCTTATAATCATTCCCCAAAACTCCTCAAATTCGAGGGACAAACGCGTGTCTGCCCCTTACTCTCTGGCTTAGTTTGATCCTCGACACTGCCCCCTGAATCCACACATTTTGCATAGATAAAACGATGGATCATTCGAAATACACGGCAGCAACTCATTGTTTTCGCTGGCTTTTATAATCTGAGCGGCGCGGTCGGAATACTTCTGTGCGGCCTCCGCATCAAACGCGATCATCTCGAAATAGAGCTCACTAGTGTCCTTGTTCAACGCCACAAACAGACACTGTTGCATCTCGCCGGGCATGTAGGCCATGTAAAGTTGCACCTGCACATAATAAATCGGCTTCGACACCAACACTCCGCGCTTCACTGTGTCGTTCCAGCTTTTATTGCTCATAGTTTTCACCTCAAGCAGACTATTACTGCATCCGTTTGTCGCTCTCCTGGGCAGCGTGACACTACACCCATTTGTCGCCCTCCCGGCGGGCCAACGTGACGTTGGATCCAATAGTTCTTTTGGGAATGCTTGGATAATGCCGTCCACATGCCCTGCGATCTTCCCGACTGCCGTTGAAAATCCAAATTGCTTGCCATCTTCGTCCCTGGTAACGACATAAAACCCCGCAATGCGTAGCCAATGGATCACAAGATCCTCCAAACGATGCCCAATGTCGAAAGTACGTACTTGCTTTGCCGTTATCGTCGGTTCATGTCCTAAATATTGCAGCTGCACTTTGCGAATGCATTCATCGCCAATCATCGACGCGCCCAAATACGTTCGCTTTTCTTGCATCTCATGCCATTGCAAAAGCCTTCGATCTAACAACTCGTTGATACTCTGATTATCGATTTGCATGGACTTCCTCTCCCTTCAAAAAACTCACTAATTCAACGAGATCCAAAAACGATAACTCTCCTATGCGCGCATTAAGCTTTTGTTTCTTCATCAAAAAATTGAACAACGCAGTCGCTTGTA
>CALXQQ010000025.1 GCA_944390775.1 uncultured Alphaproteobacteria bacterium | reverse complement strand
TGTACCCTCTCGCCCATGCTTGAATGCTATCGGTAGGAAGAAATTTTGGTCGATATCTCTCGACAATCGCAGGAAAATCTTTCATATGTCCGCGCTTGATAAAGTTGAAATAACACGCATGACACATTGTGTCCAGCGCAACTTGCGCCAGTTTTATTCTGACCAATTCGATGCAAAATAGTATCATGGCGAGAACCGGCGGTAATGTAAACGCTAGCTCTATCATCGCAATACCAAGCTTCGTCTTCCGAAAAGTTAGAACAGCTTTGCGAAACCTAGACCACCAAGATTTAAACATCAAACTTAACCTGCGTACAAATCCTTATAAAATAAATGAGTTTGATTTGCAATCTCTTCAGATGCCATATTTCAGACCAATCGCGTCTCTTATTTCTTCTAGAGTGTCGGAGGCAACTCGCTGCGCCTTTTTGGTGCCTTCATGACATATCTCTCGTAGAAAATCGCGAGATAATTGAGCGCGTTTTTCTCGAATCGGTTGAAGAAGACTTTGTAGCGTGTCGTTCAACTTCGATTTTATGGTGGTGTCTCCAAGCCCACCTTTGCGATATTGTTTCTTCAGATCTTCAAGCTCGTCCTTGTCTTCAAAAAATGCGTCTAGATAACTGAATACCACGTTGCCCTCAACCTTGCCCGGATCAGATACCCGAATGTGATTCGGATCCGTGAACATGGAGAAAACTTTGGTCTTGATCGCTTCACTCGTATCACTCAAAAATATCGCGTTGTTTAACGATTTCCCCGCTTTGGCTTGTCCGTCTATGCCAACTAACCTGCTGACATGACTTAAACGCGGTTTCACCTCTTTTAAACAATTAGTGCTGTATATTCTGTTGAATTTCCTAACTATTTCATTCGTTTGCTCAATCATCGGGAGTTGGTCGTCCCCAACAGGAACAATATCCGCCTTGAACGCTGTAATGTCCGCAGCTTGGCTTATCGGATAGCATACAAACCCAACAGGAATAGAGTCATTGAACCCTTTTTGCGCAATCTCCGCTTTTACCGTCGGATTGCGCTCAACCCTGGAAATCGAGACCAAATTCATGAAATACATCGTCATTTCAGATAAAGCAGAAATCTGTGACTGAACGAAAATCGTCGATTTCATCGGATCAATGCCAACCGCTAAATAGTCCGCAACTAATTCTAATACACTGTCTGTTATGGTCCTCGGTGATTCAAAATGATCAGTTAATGCTTGTAAATCCGCAATCATAATGTATTGATCACATGTCTCTTGCAAAACTACCCTGTTCTTCAGAGAGCCAATGTAGTGGCCTAAATGTAAACGACCAGTAGGCCTGTCACCAGTCAGTGCTATCATAACTTACGCTCCAATCAAGCAAATCCCATTCTAGCATATAGAAAGCAAAAGACAAAAACCTTTCATTTTTATGACATTTTGCTAGTATTAATCATAATTTGGAGAAATCTATGAAGCTGGAAAATGCATTGATAGCTAGACTTTGTCACGACTTGATAACACCTTTTAACGCAATTAGCCTCGGATTGGAGGCATTCGAATATACTAATGACCTGTCTCTGCTGGAAAATGTAAAAGAAAGTAGCTCAAGAGCAAATAGTATATTGAAACTCGTGAGAGATTTGTGCGGATCCGATGATCGAGATTTTTCTGTCTCCTCCCTCAAAGAATTGCTCTCCAATTTTCTCTCAGCTTCGAAAATTCAGTCGGAACTCGTTTCCGCAAACCCTACAGTCCAGTCGGTAGCCGGAAAAATAGCAATATGTCACGCGTGGATCGCTAGGGATTCCTTGCCCCGCGGAGGAATCGTAACTCAACACTTTTCCCCAGATAAAATAAACGTCGTGTGTCGCGGAAATGCTGTGAACCCTCCTCAGTTCGACGCTCAACAAGCCCCAACATCAAAAAATGCTATCGTGCTGCTTATGCTACAAAAAGGAAAAATCTCAGCAGAAAATTCCGATGATCAATCTTGCTCGTGGCAGACCGAATTTACACCAATTAATAGGTAATAAGCGGAAGAACATTTTGAAAAGTTAGTACTCCCGCATTCATCATCGCAATTATCGTTTCATAATTCCCAACATACTTGCCGTTCACATAAAGATACGGATCTAATACCGGATGATTCTTCTCATGTAAATAAGAACATAAAAGAGGTTCTTTCGATAAATCAACTGTTTTACAGGGAAGGTTCACACTCTGCAATAAATAGTAAATGTCCGCTGCTTTCCCACATAACGGACACGACGGTGATCCCTTCATAAAAAGTATTACCCCGCCAGTGTTGATAATCTGGTGAAACTTACAATCACACTGCTGCATTGCGATTTCCTCCGTACAACTAAAAGTTAGTATAGCTCAATGGGGGAAACTTGCAACTCTAAATATATCGTGAGTTGTGTTTTTTGTGATGTCACCACGATAATCAATAATGACAAGTGTATGCCGATAGTGATTATCGCAGCGACGTTAAGTGAACGCGTTAGCTCAGTTTTAAGTGTAGCGAATGATCAGGATCTCCGCTGTTCGTGCCTAGATAGAAATCTCCATCCGTGAGGTGTATTTGGAAATTATCTAGATCACTCTGCGTGTGTTTGGTAGGGCTAAAGCGCATAATCCAGGAACGTAATAGCTTCGCTTTGTCTAGCGCTGTTAGCTCTGATGAGTTTTTCGGATTTGAACCGCCGCTGTTGTGATGATTCGCAATATCTTCATCGCTCAGTAGGAGATTTTCGCTGGTAACATACGATACAACATCTCTCGTAAGAAGGGAAGATGCAAGAATAGCAGTCCAGACATTGGGCATAATATTGTTTACGCTAATAGCTTGTTCTAGTAGGACAGCTCTCTCAGAAAGCTGATTG
This sequence comes from uncultured Alphaproteobacteria bacterium, assembly GCA_944390775.1. GTDB lineage: Bacteria > Pseudomonadota > Alphaproteobacteria > UBA3830 > UBA3830 > CALXQQ01. The sequence goes on along the minus strand of CALXQQ010000025.1, from coordinate 31,488 downwards.
TATTCGTTTAGGGAGATTAAATCGTGACCATCACTGCTGTACCCTTGCTCTGCTAGTTTTCGTTGAGCATCGAGTGCTGCGGTTACTTGATTTTTGTGGGTTAAATCACTGCCGGATGCGTCATAGCCTTGCTCGGTTAGTTTTTGTTGAGAAGCAAGCGCAGCGGTGACTTGATCTTTGTGAGTTAAATCACTGCCGGATGCATCATACCCTTGATCAGTGAGTTTTTGTTGAGAAGTAAGCGCAGCGGTGACTTGATCTTTGTGGGTTAAATCACTGCCAGATGCGTCATAGCCTTGATCAGTGAGCTTTTGTTGAGAGGCAAGCGCAGCGGTAACTTGCTTTTTATGAGTTAAATCGTTGCCAGATGCATCGTATCCTTGATCGTTAAGTTTTCGTTGAGAAGCAAGTGCAGCGGTAACTTGCTTTTTGTGGGTTAAATCAGTGCCGGATGCATCGTATCCTTGATCAGTGAGTTTTTGTTGAGAGGCAAGCGCAGCGGTGACTTGGTCTTTGTGAGTTAAATCACTGCCGGATGCGTCATAGCCTTGATCAGTCAGAGATGTCTGAAGTGCGAGCATTTGTGGTGATGTACTAGCTAAAGCAGATCTCAAATTTTCTACAAAATTTTCTCCTGCATTTAGCGATTGTGTTGTTGGATTTTGGCCTAAGACACGAACAAGATCCCAGGCTTCAGGAATTAGTCCTCCTTTTACTATTTCTCCTATTGTGGGTCGGCCCATGCCTTGAGCAGACGACGCAAATAATCCAAACACACCTAATGTGATTGCAATCCAGTTTTTTTTCATAAAAACACTCCTCTTTTTAAAACAAAAATTTGCCCAATAAATCCTAGCTGGGCACAGGATGATATTCGCGTATTCAGTTAGGTTGTACATGGTATCTTATATATAATCATGCAACGTATTCCGTAACTTTCCGTGGATAACTTTACTGTTTGTTCTCCGCCATATGATCGAACATTGTTTAGGTCCAATTCCATGCCACTGGATAGTTTGCGCTTGCAAATAATTCTACAGTCGGCTTGTAGGCGAATTGACAGGTTTTTTGCAAGTGGTTTTTCTATTTCTAATCCGATGGTTGGAGTGAAATTGTGCAATTTCGCATGAAAAGAAAGATCTGTGTTTCTCTCTTCAAGCAGGGCATCTGAACCTACGTATGATCCTCCAACACGAAAAACCGCTAAACTGTTTATGCAGGGTAAATAATATCCCAGTCTAAGTCCGATAAATAGTGAGTTGCCTCGAGCTCGAAGCTGAATATCATCAAATACACCAGTAAATGCTTTTCTTGTGCTTTTTGTGGATGATAAATCTAGAGTAATTGCGGCGCCGAAATAAAATTTGTCATTTATGGGTTTTCCGTACCCAATTTCAATCGAACCTGCAGGTCTAATAGAGCTGATGGAGGTTAGATCTAAGGAGGTTGCAGCCCAATAAATATTGCGTAAAGGAAAATAGCCAATTGCTCCTTCTGGACGAGCCCAAGTTAACAGGGCTGAATCTTGTGTTAAATTGGTACGTTGATATGCAACAGAAACGCCTAGTCCTGCGTATAAACCACTGAAATTTTCAGGGATTGTTGTTTGTCCAAGAACAGAACTTGTTCCAACTATTATGCTTGCTATTAGGCATTTATTTATCACTCAAACTACTCCTACAATACTCGACCAACCGTATCAATATCTTGCATTTGAATTGTATTAAAAGAAAGTTAAGAAAGCTATAGTAACTTTTGATTTTACAAAAATTGCTCTAAATTTTTCATCTCATCGTTTGTAGGTATTGGTGGAATATTAGATGGGGTTGCAAAGTTATTTTCTTGAGCGAATTGGTTAAAGCGACCGACTGCTTCTGTTAGAGCCATGCCTTTCATAAATGAATTTGCTGCTTGTAGATATTCTACTTTTTTGTTTTTTATTAAAGTTACCAAATCAGAGAATTGTCGACGAGAATTTGGATCGGAATTAATGCGCATCTTATAGGTATCAAGGATACTCATCATATTGCCCAGCAGCTCAGCGATTACTCCTTCTTTTAATTCATCGACTTTTTGCACTGTAATCACTTTGTCTCCTACGCTGCTTGTATCTCCTCCTTGTATTGAGCTTAGCAGCAGATCGTTATACAGGGTCGCTGATTTTTCTATAGCTTGAAGTTTGTCTGCATAGTTATAGTTATCTGCTTTATTGTAGACATCACGCAGATATTCCATTCTTTCTTTCATGACGTTTTCATTTGGGGCTCTGACGGTGTTCAATCTATCTAATAATTCACGAACCAGCGTTTTTAGATCAGTTATGTTATCTTGTTGGGATAACAGGAATGCATTTGGATCATTTTGTCTCAAGGCAGAGAGGTTGGCGAGACCATTTTGCTCCTCACTGAAGAATGCATCGATTTGTTCGCTAGACTGCCATGATCCGGTTTTGTGAAATAGATCAATGCGATCCGCCAAACGTGCATTGCGTTTTACTAGGTCTGATAGATTGAGTTGCAGATTTTGAATGGTTTTGCACAATTCGGTTAGTAGCTGATCTGCTATTGCTGCTAATTCTGCTGCAGGCGTTTCTTCGTCTGATGAATAGCCGCCAAATGCCGCTTGCAATTTATTGAGTGTATCTAGATCTATCGACTTAAGCATTGTTCGCAAGTTTTCCAAAATATTTAGTTTGTCATTTATTAGTAGTCGAGTTGTTTTTTCATCCAATGTAACATTTGGGAAATGTCGCAATAATTCCGTTAGATTTTTGTCGAAGTTGTCCAGGTTTTGCTGCGTTTCTTCCATCAAGGCGAGGGTTGTTGCTTGTTCAAATTGTTGTACCTGTGAACGAATTTGTGCGCGACAATTTTGTAAACAACGAGCAACATTTACGACGTAAGATTGATCTACAAATCTAAAACAGTGGCTTAATATCCTGTCAGCAGTTTCTTCTGTAGGAAATGATTCCTGCAGGATGGAAGAAATTCCGCTCGGTTCTTCTTTGGTTTCTTCGGTGTCATCTGCCTCTGTGTCCGGAATCGTTGGGTTAGTAGTTTGGGTAGGAGGGGTTACAGATGGAGCTGTTTCATTTGTTGTTTCATTGGTTGTCGCTGTTTGCGGTGCGTTTGAATTTGATGGCGCATTTACAGATGGTTCCGTGTCCGTTGATTCTAAGTTCAGATCAAGCGGGTCATCGTTAAAATTATCATCGTCATCTAGGGTATCCTCCAGGGGGGCATCTATGTTGCTTAGTTCTGTTGATGTTTGTTGAGAATGTCCTGTGTGTTCGGAGGCTTCGCTTGATGCAGATGTTAACTCGTCATCTTCATCTAGAGATATCTCACCGGCATTTGATGTTGCTTCAGGGGAAGAATGTTCCTCGGTTTTTGCGTCATTTTCGGGGGAAGCAGGTTCCTCAGTTTTTGCGTCGTTTTCGGAAGAAGCAGGTTCCTCAGCTTTTGTATCATTTTCGGAAGAAGCAGGTTCCTCGGTTTTTGTGTCGTTTTCGGAGGAAGCGGGTTCCTCGGTTTTTGCGTCATTTTCTGAGGAAGCAGGTTCCTCAGTTTTTGCGTCGTTTTCTGAGGAAGAATGTTCCTCGGTTTTTGTGTCGTTTTCGGAGGAAGAATGTTCCTCAGTTTTTGCGTCATTTGCTGAGGAAGCGGGTTCCTCAGTTTTTGCGTCATTTTCAGAAGAAGCGGGTTCCTCGGTTTTTGGGTCGTTTTCGGAGGGAGCAGGTTCCTCGTTTTTTGCGCCGTTTTCAGAAGAAGAGGCACCCTCAGTTTGTGAGGCCTTAGTTTTATCCGATTCCGAGCTATTATCTTGTTTTTTTTCATTTATAAGATTGTCTACCATATTTACTTTATCGTCGAACGACATGCGGGATTTTTCATCTTGGAATTTGTCGTTTGTATCTACAGATTTGGGCTCTGTCGATTGTGTTGATGGTGCAGAGTTTTGTTGATTGCTGCTGGCTTGTTTCATATGTTGTTCTAACATGTCGACTTTTTCGCTAAACGACATGCGAGATTTTTCATCTTGGAATCTATCTGCGTTTGCTTCTTGCGATGCATGCAACTTGCAGACAAAAGCCAATAATATTGCGAATTTACACATTATGATACGTTTAATCATTCATCATCTCGCACTTCACTTTTCGTTACAAGTAATACGACTTGTTTTTGGTCGATAATCTCCTTCGATGATGTTATCTCTTCAGTGTCGCAGTCATCATCAACAATATAAATTCTAAATCCACGTTGTTTTAGATTATTTATCTCTTCAGTGATATTACTATGTTTTGCAGAGGAGTTTACATCAACAGCCATTAAAATACGCAATGTGGGCTGAGCATTATCTAGCAATTGTTGCGCGCCCTTCAAGATTTTAAAGGCGTGTCCAGGAACATCAATAAGCAAAAAAGTTATATTTTTATTGGCGCTCTCTGCATCAATTGTTGAGGCATCTACAGTTATGCGTCTTATGTTTTTTTGGTTTAGGTCTGCAACAGACGAGTTGTCTAAATAGTCTATCATCGTGCATTTGCCTGGATTTTCAGCTAATGCGATATTTTGTAGGCTTACAATGTTTTCTAGATCGTTGAGCATTATGCTTTTGCTGAGATATTTATAGATTTGCGGATGAGCTTCAAATGCAAAGATTTTTCCTGCTCCTTCAAGCTTATGCGCAATATTAATGGTGTTATATCCAAAAAAAGCGCCCACTTCTAATATCGTATCATCGGGTTTGCAAAAGTGATAAGCTGCATCATCGAAAGTCGATTTGAGTGTTCCGGAGAAGCGTAGCTGTTGTGTCGAAATATCGTCATCGTTATGGATGATAATTGGATAGTTATGCTCTGTGGTAGTGATAACATATTCGGAGTTTAATGCAATTTCACCTCTCAAGCGCGGAATGAGATCCATAAAGAACTTTGTTTTCTGCATAGCGAATAGCATAACAAATAGAAAACAGGAGAAAATTATGCTTACAGATACATGTTTGTTCCGCTCGAAAAAACCTCCCTTATACCTAGGATAACTGGGGGAATTTTTTTCTAAGTCGTTTTCTTTATGAAAAACATCCGCCATTTTGTTCCATACACTACACACATGTTTAGTGTACTTTATATAAGTAAATAAAAGGTTACATTGCGATTGCATTAATAGTTATGTAATATTAAAAACAAATTTAAGGTGTTTTTGATGAACATAGCGCTTCAAAATCAAAAAAATCTCCTGATTAGTGTTAAGTCTTCGATTGTTGGACAAGATGTTGTTTTAGTTTCGCTTGATGGACATGAAGCTATTTCTCAATTGTTTGAATTTCGTGCGACTATTTTAAGTCCAAAGGATAATATTGATTTGGAAAAAGCGCTTAATACGCCTATTACAATTACGATTAAATCTGATAAACAGGAAAGAAATATAAACGGAATAATTGCTCAATTTTCTCAGGGCAGGACGGAGTTAAAAGATACGACGTATCTCACGGAATATCACGTAACTATTAGACCAAAATTATGGCTGCTGACTTTAGATAGAAACCATTTGATTTTTCAGAAAAAAGATGCGGTTAGCATAATTAAAGCGGTTTTGAGTGAAGGTGGGATTAAGGATATTTCGCTTAAAGCAAAAACACGAGGCAAAACGGTTCGAGAGTTTTGTGTGCAATATGCAGAAAGCAGTTTCAATTTTATTTCGCGTTTGATGGAAGAAGAAGGGATATTTTACTTTTTTCAGCACACAGCAGACAAACATACGCTGGTTATCGCAGATAATTCCAGTGCTCATGAAGATTTAGGGGAATCTACGTTTGCTAAAAGCATTAGCCAAACCATGCCAATGGGGGTGTTATACAATGCAAAAATGGAGACCACGGTTAATACTGGCTCCAGTGCGGTTGCGGATTATAACTATACAAATTCCAGCAATGCGTTATATGGAAAATCGGCATCAAAATATGATTCTGGGCAGTGTTATTATGAATATCCTGGTAATTTTTCCACGCAACAGGAAGGAACAGATTTAACTAAATTGCGAGCGGAGCTTTTTGAGGTTACTCATTGTTTATTATATGGAGATTCTACCATTGCAAATTTGATTCCTGGTTATAGTTTTAAGATATCTGGGCATCCATCTTCTATATTTAACGCGGCATTTGTGGTGTTATCGGTGGAGCATCATGTTTCCGTATCTGCATATAATAACTTTGCTTATAGCAATAGATTTTGTGCTTTCAAGCAGGGAGTGGAATTCAGGCCACCCAGATTGGCTCGCAAGCCAAGAATTTACGGGACACAAACGGCTGTAGTTGTGTGTCCATCGGGGGAGGAAATTTACCGAAACGAGCATTGTGCTATCAAGATACATTTTCATTGGGATCAGAAGGGGAAAAAGGCCAATACGGATGATAGTTCATGTTGGGTTCGAGTAGCTCAACAAGTCGCTGGCAGTAGTTGGGGTATGGTGATGGTTCCGCGTGTTGGTCAGGAAGTTGTGGTATCGTTTTTGGAAGGTGATCCCGACAGGCCACTCGTAGTTGGCTGTGTATATAATGATAAAAATTTGCCGCCTTATTCTGATAAGGAATCTATGAAATCGGCGTTAAAAACAGTGACATTTACTAATGAGGCAGGATTTAACGAGTTACGTTTCAATGACGAAAAAGACAAGGAGGAAATTTATCTGCATGCACAAAAAGACGTCACGATAGAGATAGTCAATTCTCGTACAACGACTATTACTGAGTCTGATGATACTTTAACGCTGCAGAAAGGAAATCGCACGATTACCTTAGGTGCGGGAGGGGACAAACCTGCCAATCATTCTTTAACTCTGACTAAAGGAAATGAGCAAGTAGAGTTAACGGAAGGAGATCTTATTTACACGATAAAAAAAGGGAACAGCACCATTCAGCTTGATGAGGGGAATGATTCTATAACTCTAAAGAAGGGAAATCGCACGATTACACTTTCAAAAGGTGATCTTACATGTGATGTTACAGGAAATATTACTATCAAAGCGAGTGATAATGTTACGATAGAAGCGGGCAAAGAGGTAACGATTAAATCGGGTCAAGGTATGGATGTTAATGCTGGCCAAAAGCTCACTATTAAAGCTGGCACGGAGTTGAAGGTAAGTTCAGGAACTGCTGCATCGATAAAATCCGGAACAGATGCCAAAATACAAGCGGGTACAGGGATGGATCTAAAGGCGGGCACAAACTTCAAGGCCAGTGCTACCTTGAATATGGAGCTTAGTGCACTTATGAAATTTGCGGCAAAGGGTACTATATCTGCGGAATTAGGAGGAGCGATCATACAAATCAATGGCACGGGTGTGAGCAAGGTTGCTGGAGCAATGGTTCAGCTGACAGGCATAGTAAAAATTGGATAGGAATGAATGAGCGAGCAAGAAAACAATGTGACGGCATCTACTGATGACGTGCTGGAGGTACGAGATCCGGATGGTCGGTTACAGCAGACAATGCACATGAAAGACGGCAAACCACATGGAGAAATGTTAGTGTTTGATGTCAACGGTAAAATAGTTCAAAAGTTAAATTTTGAGGATGGTTTACTATCGGGTCAAGCTGAGATTTTTCAGGGTGATCAGCTACTGATGTCGTTAAATTTCAGCAATGGTCGTCTGGAGGGTGAAGCGCATTTTTTTGCTAATGGTCGTCTATCTACGATAGCACACTATCATGACGGTCAATTTGACGGAGAGATGATTGTATATGACGCTGCTGGCAATGTTATTCGCGAAGCAAATTATGTTGCGGGATTATTGGATGGAGAGTGTCGACTTTATTATCCTGATGGAACTCCTCTAGAAACCTCAACATACAATGCGAATTTGTTGAATGGAGAAAAGGTATCATTTTATCCTTCTGGGGTGATTCGAGAAATTGCAACTTTTCAAGATGGGGTGCCTGTTGGATATATCGATACATATGATGAAGATGGTGATTTAAAAGAACGTAAGGAGGTATAAATTATGGGTTTTATGGCGACTACAGGATCTTTGGCTAAATGTTCTTTTGGGATGGCACCTATGCCGCTTACATTTCTGCCTACATCTATGACTATGGCATGTGGTATGCCGGTTGGGGCGTGCACAGACTGTATTCCTTTTTTGAATGTGCCGCCTTTTGCTTTATGTACGAGTTTATGCAATCCGACCACGGCTGCACTGACAGCGGCGGCGCTTGGCGTTTTAACTCCGGGTCCATGTATTCCGGTACCGGTTGGCATGTGGATTCCTACTGCACCGACTACGATGGTGATGACTGGGCCTGTTATTACTAATTCTTCCATGTTACCATGTGCGTATGGCGGTATGATTTCGATTTCTGTTGTTCCGCAGATGGTAGCGCAAACGGCATAGAGGAGGTTTTGATGTCTTTAACACAAGAAGAACAAGATTGTATTTTTTGTAAAATTGTCAGGGGCGAGAGTCCGGTATATAAAATTTGGGAAGACGACAAGCATTTAGCATTTTTATCGATTTTTCCCAACACTCTGGGAGCATCTGTTGTGATTCCCAAAAAGCACTATCCGAGTTATGCTTTTCAGTTACCGCCGCAAGTTTTATCGGATTTGACTTTAGCTGCAGCTAAGGTTGGTCAGCTATTGGATCGTGCATTTGACGATGTGGGACGCACAGCGTTAATTTACGAAGGGTTTGGGATTAACCACGTTCATGCGAAATTATTCCCATTACATGAAACTGCAGGGGGATGGCGTCCGATACATACGGATTACAACAAGTATTTTGAGAAGTACGAAGGCTATGTTTCTTCGCATGAATATCATGGGCCGAATCCTGATTTTGAAGAATTAGCTGCGCGCATTAGAGCGGCTCAAAGCAACTTAGAAGAAATTTAGACGCCCATTGCATTTGTATTTTCTTGTAATTATAAAGGAGTGTACATATGTTAATCCTTTATTTATAATCGCAGTATACACTATTTTTACTAAGTTGGTGGGGAAAACATGTTTTATGATTTGTTGAAGTCGGTTTTTGGATCGCATAACGATAGGATTGTAAAGCGCTATTTATCTGTTGCGCAGCAGGTAAATGCTATTGAGTCCGACATGCTATCTTTATCGGATGATGATTTTCCGGCTAAAACTAATGAATTTAGGCAGAGATTAGCGGATGGAGAGACACTAGACGATCTGTTAGTTGAAGCTTTTGCTGTGGTGCGAGAAGCGGCCAAGCGCACGTTAGGATTGAGACCATTTGACGTACAGTTAGTAGGAGCTCAAGCTTTGCATCATGGCATGATAGCGGAGATGAAGACGGGAGAGGGTAAGACTCTTGTTGCGGCCATAGCGGTTTATTTGAATGCATTAGAAGGCAAGGGTGTACATGTTGTTACTGTGAACGATTATTTGGCCAGACGCGATGCGGAATGGATGGGGAAGATTTATCGTTTTTTGGGATTAACGGTTGGAATTATCACCCATGGTTTAACGGATAGCCAGAGGCGTGAGCAATATGCCTGTGATGTGACCTATGCTACGAACAACGAGCTAGGGTTTGATTATTTACGAGACAACATGAAATTTGCGGCATCTGAACTAGTGATGCGTCCGTTTAATTATGCCATTGTTGACGAGGTAGATAGCATTTTAATTGATGAGGCGCGTACACCTTTAATTATTTCGGGAGCGGCTGAGGATTCTGCGGATTTATATAATCGTGTTGATGCGGTAATACCTAGTTTAGTTGCTGAGGATTACGAAGTTGACGAGAAGCAGCGTACAGTGACTCTCACTGAATGTGGGAATGAGCATATTGAGCAATTGCTATCGCAGCATGGGTTACTTCAATCTGAAAATTTGTATGATTTACCCAACATAGCGATTGTGCATCATGTGAACAATGCGTTGAAAGCGCATTTTTTGTTCAAGCGAGATGTGGATTATATTGTCAAGGACGGGAAGGTTATCATAATTGATGAATTTACCGGACGTATGATGGAAGGGCGCAGGTATTCTGATGGTTTACATCAGGCGATTGAGGCCAAGGAACACGTTAATGTTGAGATGGAAAACCAGACATTAGCATCTATTACATTTCAGAATTTCTTCCGCATGTATAAGAAGTTATCTGGCATGACAGGAACGGCGGCTACGGAAGCGCAGGAGTTATCTGAAATATACAAGGTAGAGACATTGGTTATACCTACGAATAAACCGGTTAATAGAAAAGATTTGGACGACGAAGTTTATCGTACTGCGCGCGAAAAATATGATGCGATGATAAAGTTGATCAAGGAGTGTTACGAGCGCAAACAACCTGTATTGGTTGGTACAGTCAGCATTGAGAAATCTGAGCATATGTCCTCTCTTCTCAAAAAGGCGGGAATTCCGCACAATGTTTTGAACGCTCGTTATCATGATGTAGAAGCGCAAATTATCGCAGAGGCGGGTAAATCTGGTGCGGTTACGATTGCGACCAACATGGCTGGTAGAGGTACAGACATTAAGCTGGGAGGCAACTTAGAAGCTCGTCTTGGGAAGGAGTTATTGGGCATTGAAGATCCTCATATGAGGGAAGAAATTGCTCAACGTATTGAGAAGGAGATTGAAGAGGATAACATACGAGTCAAGGAAGCTGGAGGATTGTATGTTATTGGCACGGAGCGGCATGAAAGTCGTCGTATAGACAATCAGCTACGAGGGCGTTCGGGCAGACAAGGAGATCCGGGATCATCGAAGTTTTTCCTATCGTTGGAAGATGATCTTATGCGGATTTTTGGTGCGGAGCGTTTAGATTCCACTCTCAGAAAACTCGGCATTGAGGAAGGTGAAGCGATTACTCACCCGTGGGTAAACAAAGCGCTGGAAAAAGCTCAGATGAAGGTAGAGGCGCGGAATTATGACATTCGCAAACATTTGCTTAAGTTTGACGATGTTATGAATGATCAGCGCAAGGTTATATATTCTCAGCGTCGTGAGCTAATGGAAGATGATCTGGACTGCAGTGCGGATATTCGCGATATGTGTGTTGAGACGGTTCAGGATATAATTTTTGGTCTTGTCGAAGGAGAGACACCGGTTGATATGTGGGATTTCAATACCATCAACGATAGATTGGCGGCGCTTTTTGGTCCCAACATCAAATTAGAGCCGAGCGACAATCTCACGCGAGACAACGCCGTGGATATCCTTATGGAAGAGATCGACGCAAAAATGCAGAAAAAAGAGCAAATGTATACGCCTGAAATTATTCGTTACATGGAGCGTACGGTTCTATTGCGACTTATTGATCAGTATTGGAAGGAGCATTTGTTGAATTTAGACAGGCTTAGGCAGGGTATAAATTTACGAGCCTATGGTCAGAGAGATCCGTTGAATGAATACAAGCAAGAAGCGTTTAATTTATTTGAAGGAATGTCTCGTATGATTCGAGAAGAGGCGGTTAGGATTCTGTCTTTGTTTGAGTTGTCGTCATCGCCAGAGCGAGCAGCAGATGAAATTCACGATGTTATTCCTGAGCATGATGACAATATTACTTTGGATGGTGAAATCATCTCTAAGAAGGAATTCAGCTCAACGATGGACGAGACAGAGGATAAGGATCCGTTTGCTGTATCTCGTAATGCGCCGTGTCCGTGTGGTAGCGGGAAAAAATATAAATATTGCCACGGTCGTTTTGCGTAGATGGTTTTGCTCAGGCGGGTGATGCGTGCAGCTTGTATATACATAGCTTTTGTATTAAATTTGATATAGCTGTAAAGGATATCACAATGAAGCTTGAGCAAAAAAAATATAGCCGACCAGGGGGGGGGGCAACTGCCTCTAAGGCAAAAAACTCTACATAGGTTCTGCACCAGAATCTGTTGTTTTGCCAGCGGTTTTTTGTCTAGAAAATCAAGTGCAGGTGCGATTCTTATAGAATTTGCTTTTTCTGTCCCTGTGTTTTTAGCGTTGATTTATTATCTTCATGATGTTCCAAAAGTGAATCGCTATAATGAGCAGATGAAATTTGTGTCGTATCAGCTGGCACAAATATTACAAACAACTTCAAAGTATCGTGCAAATAAAGCTATAACGAAACGTGATTTACAGTATGCCACTGATGCCGCCTATCTAAGCATTTATCCGGGCACATCAATGCGCTCTAAAAAAGGTCCGGGAGGTCCTTTTGTTGGACCGGGCTTTCCTCATGGTTTTCTTTACTATGTAAAATGCGATGCAAGCGGGCGTGCATCAGTTAAGTGGGTTTTAAAATACCAATATGGAGGAGATCCAAAAACAATTGGAGGTGTTTATCATGTGATGACTGAAGCTCGGTCTCGCGTTAAAATTTTAAACAATGCTATACCTGAAAGCATATATTCGGGATTAAGTATGCAGCCTGGCGAGGTAAAGATGTTAGTATCATCTATTGTTTTCTATGCGCCTATGAGTTCAACTTATGAAAAGGTAGATGGACGTAGATGGAGCCAATCAAGTAGTCGCGAAGAATTCGGTTTTTTGTTTGCTCATGCACCTCACAATGGTGTGTCAGATCAATTTTACTTCGAAAATGTGGCTGTTTTTGCTCCACGCGCCGGTTTGTTTAGTGAGACGGTTCCAGCAGACAGATAGCAAGCTCGTTGACCTTTTTGCCGCACTACTTTTTCCGATGCTTGTCTAGCCAATCGGAGCGTTTTTTTAGTTCTCGTTCGAATCCTCTTTCCACAGGAGAATAGAACTTTTTTCGCGACAGCTCATCTGGAAAAAAATTGTTACCACCATAAGCATTAGGCGTGTTGTGATCATATACATATCCTGCGCCATACCCAAGCTCTTTCATTAATTTTGTCGGTGCATTACGTATGTTCATCGGAACAGGTAAAGATCCGTAGAGCTCTGCGCATTTTCGAGATTCATTGTAAGCTTTGTATCCCGCATTCGATTTTGGAGCCATAGCTAAATATACAACAGCGTTGGATATTGCAACTTCTCCTTCAGGAGATCCTAGTATGTTGTAACTCTGATGAGCAGCTAATGCTTGCGGTAGTGCTTCAGGATCTGCTAGACCCACATCTTCGGAGGCAAAACGAATTAGTCTGCGAGTTATGTATAGCGGATCTTCTCCCGCTGTTAACATGCGATTCATCCAGTAGAGAGCTGCGTCCGGATCTGAGCCTCTTAGCGATTTGTGAAACGCACTAATGAGATTGTAATGCTCTTCCAGAGATTTATCATATACCGCAGCACGTTTGGGAGAGAATTGTTTTAAACCCTCTAGTGTGAGAGGTTGAGTTGTGTGTAGAGCTAGTAGCTCCTCTGCTCTGTTGAGAAGATAACGACTATCCCCGTCAGATATAAGACATAGATATTGTCGCGCATCTGGAGTGAGAGGTAGTTTCTTTCCTACATATTCTTCCGCTCTCACCAAAATTTTGTCTAAATCCTCAAGCGTGAGTCGATTGAAAGTAATTACTTTACAGCGAGATAATAAAGCTGGACGTAATTCAAAAGATGGATTTTCGGTCGTGGTGCCAAACAATATCACAGAACCATTCTCTAAATGCGGAAGGAAAATATCTTGCTGGCTTTTGTTGAGATGATGAATTTCATCAATAAGTAGGATAATGCGTTCTTGCGAATTTTTCTCTAATTCTGCAAATATCGATCTAAATTTTGCTGTCGCGTGCATTACCGCAGATGTCTCTTCGAATCTTAATCCGCTCTTGTTCGCTAATATTTTGGCAAAGGATGTCTTGCCTGATCCCGGAGGTCCCCACAGAATTAAAGATGGAGGATTGGAGTAATTCGCAATCTGATAGGTTATGGTTTGTCCAATAAGCTCATCGAATTCCTTGGGCCTGATCCTGTCAGCCAATGGCGCTATTTTTGTGAACAGCTCCATTGTCGTTTCTCCTTCCTTAAATCCATCTCGACGATTTTACCAAAATTATCTAAAGAGAAAATAGCCTCTGGAAAATGATAAACGCTAAGGTGTGCTTGGCCTTAATTCCAGAAGAGTTATTTCTGAAGGAGCAAGAAACCTCATTTGTGGACCCCATTGCCCTACTCCACGCGATACATATAAAGTCGTGTGTTGAGATAATTCATACATGCCTGCTAAAAAATTATTTTTTAAATACGCGACTATGTGAAATGGAAAAAATTGTCCGCCATGCGTGTGTCCAGACACTTCTAAATCAAATAGATTGTTCTGAGCGCCAAAATCATACGGCGTGTGAGATATCAGTATGCGAAATTGAGACTCTATGCTCCCCGTAAATGTCGTAGGTAAATCTATTTTTCTTTTGTGCCCATTGTATGAAAAAACATCAGGAATGCCTCCAATATATAAATATTCGTCGATCCATAGACCATTGTTTTCTAGAAAAGTGAAACCAAGAGATTTTATCGCGTTTATGCCTCCATTTAATCCTCGATAAAACTCATGATTCCCTGCTACTGCAAATATTCCATGTTGCGCCGATAGGTTTTTCAGAATTTCTAGCTTATCCCATATCATGTCTGCACGATCGTCAACGGTGTCTCCTGCCAATATAATTATGTCGGGATGTTGCGAGTTTGTGAGATCGACAATAGCTTTCAGTTTCGCAGAATCAGATGCTCTTGTTATGTGCATATCGCTCAAAATAGCGACCCTGTAGCTATGTCGTAACTTGGACGAGCATATCGTTACGTTTCGTATTTGTGGTATCGAACGTCCCTCATATAGTGAGTATAGGGTGATCAATAGTGATATTAGCAAAGTTACAGCATTTGTCCTCAATAGCTTTGTCCCATAGTGAGATGGATTGGGGATTATATCCGCACTTGTCGCTGATGATAGCCAATATAGTACTATCCATGCTACATCTCTGAAAATAGTGAGAGTGAATATCACTAATGATAAAGTAAAAGAAAAATATATCACATGCGGAATAATGCTGTTTAATTGAAAAACTCCAATGAAACCAGGGAGAAATCCTATGGATAGTAATAAGAGCAAAAGAGAAAATTTCCCTTTAATCGGTAACGGAGAACAATAACGCCAGTAAATTACGGAAATTACTGCTATGTTGATAACCGCCATGAATAAATACATAATAAACCTATAAACTTCACAGCTCAACTATATCTACATGTTATGTAAAAAGCCAGGCGCAATGTGATTGCGATTCTGTTTTTTGTGCAGAGGAAGAGATATGTGTATTTAGTCCATACCTCTTCGCTTTATGCTGCTATTGATCTGTTTTTTCAGACTCATCTGTTATTCCAAAATATGCTGCTAAATTATCGCTAATGCGAGGTCCTACATACATTGGATGTAGTTTTTCGGGAGTAGGGATACACATGGCGATGATTTGTTTTGTCTTGAATTGCTGAGCTGTATTTATCAAATATATATACCGGCCAAGGTTATTCCAGGCATTGATGCATATTTTTTGTTTGATGTCTGTGAACTTAGTTGGATCTATCCATAATGCGTTCATCCTTTTCTGTACAAAGTCAATCAAATCTTTGCCTGAAAATTTTGGTTGTTGTTGTTTTAGCTCGTTGAATATATTTAGAAGATTGTTTTCCCATGTTTTGTCAGTCTTTTCCTTTGTTTTTGATTCTATATCTTCAATGCCGATTTTTTTGAATGACTTTATAATAGTATCATTATTCTTCCATTGAATATATTGTTGACTTAAATCTTCATCTAAAATTATACAATTGTATTGTTTGAGAAGATTGTATAAGAAGCGTTTATTTACATCAGATATCTCATCAACTTTAGTATAGACGGAGATATAGTATAGCAAGCCGCTTACATTCCATTCGCTTTTTCGTTTTTTCAATTCTTTAGGCGATTGTTCGTCTATTGGGATTTGCAGTGTATTTAGATCATCTTCTGTTATTGGAGTGTCTCCTTTCAGTTTTTTTCTGAGGGCAGCTATTTTTTCCTCAGGTATTTGTATCCCTATTTCATTTAGTGCATTATTCATCTCATCTTCTGTTGCCAACAATGCGCACTCGTATATAGGGTTTAGTAACAACCGTAGTTTTGAGAATTCTCTTGGATATTTGCTTATATCTCCAGGGCGCTTCCTTTGTGCGTTGTCATTGACTTTGCTATTTGTTGCGTCTTTGTTGACTAATAGTTTTGCAATTTCAAAGTTATTGTTTTGGACTGCCATATATAGTGGAGTCATATTAGTATAAGATTCGAGATTAACATCTATATCTTTACGTGCTAATAGAGTTTTAATAATTTCTATATTGCCTTTTTGTATCGCGAAATGCAAAGGGGGTGATACTATTATGGTTTGTATATTAACATCTATATCTTTGTGCTCTAGTAGAGCATTAACAATTTCTATCTTGCCTTTTCGTATCGCGAAATGCAAAGGCGTGAGTCCCATTGTGGTTTGTATATTAACATTTATATCTTTATGTTCCAGTAGAGCTTTAACAATGTCTATATTGCCGTTTTGTATTGCGATATGCAAAGGCGTGAGTCCCATTGTGGTTTGTATATTAACATTTATATATTTATGTGCAAGTAGAGCTTTAACAATGTCTATATTGCCTTTTTGTATTGCGATATGCAAAGGTGTGACTTGCATTGAGTCTTGTATATTAACATTTATATCTTTATGTTCCAGTAGAGCTTTAACAATGTCTGTATTATTGTTTTGTACAGCGATACATAAAAGAGGCTCTGGATCCGAGATATTGACGTTGACATCTTGGTGATTTTGTAGCAATTCGTTCACTTTTGCAGTATCATCATCTTCCACGGCCTCAATTAGCTCTTCATCTTTTTTGGTTGGAGGAGCGTTTAATGGCTTAGCGAGATTTGCATTGGATGTAGCATTGGTGTCAGGGGTGCTTGAATCAATGCTTTCTTTATTTTGTGAACTAATGGGTTTACTTATATCATTGGACGCGTCTGTGACTATTGTTTTATCTTCTATGGGTCCTGTAATGTTTGCCAATATTTCTGTGGCGATAGTCTGTATAGCGTCGCTTTTTTCTAGTGTTAGGGTTGGATATTCGACGTGCATGAGATTAGCTGGATAATTTGGATATTGGATTTTTTCAAAGGATTTAAATACCGTGGCCTTAATATCTTGATCTTTTGCGTTGAGAGAATCTTGATTTTTCTGGGCGAGAGTCTCTGGATCGATTCCATCAAGCAGTTTTGGGTCTTTTGTAATTGCTTTTAGTATTGTATACAATCCTTTTTTGCTCTCTCTGCCAACCTCGTGATGTCTAAACACTCCTAAATTTTGCTCGTTGCTTGAATCGCCAGATGCGATGGTTCTTTTCTTTGCAATAAATTCATTTTGCTTATCTATTATCGCAAACGTTTCACCGTTTAATAGATATGGAACAATTCCAATCATTGTTAGCATTTCCGTAGGGCCATCCCATATGCTTTCTGCAAGCTCATCTTCATCGAATATAAAATTTTGCCCTTCTTTGGAATATTGATAGGTGTTATCTATCAGCCCTTTGCGAATATACATGCTAGCAATGTATATTGCTTTTGCGATAGTATTTTCGTTGAATATGTCGTCTATGGATATGGAGTCTATGTTGTCAGGTGATAGTGTATCAAAAATTTTGTTACCAAATCCTGCTAATATTAGACGTCCAAATAGCTTAACGATAATATCGGATGATCTTAACCTGAAACTAGCGTTATTATTTATGTCTTTTTTTATAGAGTCAAAATCTACAATGTTTTTTATAATTGGTGCAAGGTTATCAACTGTATTTTTAAAGTTTTGTGTTGATAATGCGGGATAAAATAACGTTGTAAAATCAGCTGCTTGAGAGTTGATAATAGAGAATGTTTCTAATGGAGTATGTATCGTATATTCTGTGGTATCATAGTTCATTAGCAGGTGATGATATGCATGGCCAACCTCGTGGATAAAGCTTATTGATGTTTCAGTTATTTGAGCATCTGTAAAATCCAATGGAACGAATATTGTCATCAAGATTCTATTAAATGCAGCGTTCCCAGCATTGATGCTTATCTTTTTTGTTATATCGGTGATTTTATATTGTTCGATATTGTTTAATATATTTAATATTAGTAGCGATGCAATTCTTTGGAATCCTGTATAGTTTTTTAGAGTTTCGGCTAATAATTTTTTTGCTTGCCTTGTTAATTCTGCTATTTGCGCTGTTAATTCTTGTATGCGCTTCGTTGATGTATCTGCTTTCTTTGTTGCTTCTGCTATTTGCGCTGTTAATTCTTGTATGAGCTCCGTTGATGTATCTGCTTGCTCTCTTAATTTTTCCTGTTCATCTTTTAAGTTTGTTGCTACCTCAAAAATGCCATCTTCATTCAAACAAAAATCTACAATCTTATCTTTTTGTTCATCGGATATATTTGTAAATCTGCGATCGTCTGATTTATAGGATATATTTTCTACTAGACTGAGAGCTGTTTTTAGTCTTTTTAAATCTCTATTCTCTTCTATAGAACCTTGTGAGTTTTTTAGGATATTGCTAGCATACTCTTTCATTGAATCCCATGATATGTCCACGACGTACATGTGTTTTGAATTTAGCGTAGCTTTTTTAAATCCTAACTTTTTTCCTAATGCAAGTATTTGTTTGGCTCTATGTTGTTTGGTTTCTTTAATTGATGTAGTAAGGTTTTTTTTGTAAGTATCGATATCTGTCTGGATTTGAGAAGATAAGAGCTTATGCAATAGTAGATTATATATTGCCTCTGGATGTGTGTTTTGCTCTCCACTCGATGTTTCATCAGATTGTGACTGTGGGAGTTCGATTAGTGAATTGATGCGTTTTAAGTCACTGTGGTTGGCATTTGCATCATAACTGCTGGTGAAAATCATGGCTATGGTTAATAGCGACAAATATAGACACTTTTTTTTCATTTGTTCCTCGTCTAAATAGTATACTAATTTATATAAACACAAATTGATTGAAATTTTATTAAATTTTGTTTTATAGCAAGGCTATTGTTTTTGTGAAGGAGGTGTTCCGCTGTGTTTTTGTTTTACGTGATTTGAGCAAGGCCTTAGCGAGATCGTCACTTGAGTCTATTGACATGATTTTCTCGCTATATTGGCCTTTTTGTTCGATATGCTGGATGCTGGGAGACAATGCCCATACATTAGCATATCAGTTTGCTGCGTATTGTTTAGCTACTGTGTTGGATTGAGTCGGCTAAACAGATCGCGTACGTGTTGTGGTCCATTAACCGTCAGCTGATCTAATACGCGATGAAATGCATTCGGGGCTATTTGTTGTAATTGGGAGTCATCGCTAAACGTAATTGTGTGTAATTGTTTGCACAAAGCAAAGCACTCATTGGGGATTTCCTTGACAGTGCTGGGAATTGCTATCGATTTTATGCTTGATGACTCAAATGTGCTGTGTCCGAAAGTTTCTAGTTCTGATCCATGTTCAAATGTGATGGAGTTTAGTTGTCGACATCCATAAAAGCAAGAGTCGCCTATGTGTTTTACTGACTGAGGTATAATTATTGAAGTAATGCCAGATGATTGAAAAGTGCTTTCCTTAAGAGTTTCTATTTGTATTCCATTTTCAAATATGACGGTGTTTAGTTGTTTGCAATCTGTGAAGCAAGAATCGCCTATTCTTCTTACTGAACATGGGATTGTTATGTTATCGATATTTGTTGCAACAAAAGCACCTTCTCCGATTTTTGTTAAGTGGGAATTGTGTTAAAACTGAATTGCGTTGATACCACGGAAACTTGAGAAGCAGCCCGCACCTATCTCTGTTACCTGTGCGGAGATGATCAAAACACCGTTTTGTAGATGCGCGAACTGTTGCCAATTGTCCTTTGTTAACACGGCTTCTTGTGCAGTTTGATCTACAGTAGGTCCGACAGGATCGGGTGCGGCAGCATCAATATTGGACATCAGGATGGCCATTGCAACACACCATATAATATTTTTCATAACTTTTCTCATTTTGTTGTTTATATTAGTCTACCACACACAAAGCTATTTGTCAAGCATTTTTGCAAAATAAATGATATTTTATTTAAAAATATGTGCGCACTCTTAACATCTGCAAATTGCCAATTGAGCAGAAACGTGTTTTTGTATTTTTTTGGCTCGCAAACGCACAACCGCGAAGGATTTGCTTCGCGATTGTGGTTGATGGCTGTATAGACACATATGCCTGTTGATATATCATCTTAATGGCTTACGGTTTTCGTTGTATCATTTTTGGCGGGATAGCTTTTCTGTATTCTCCAGCATTAAGTGTGTTTGCCCAATTTGCGGAGAAGATAGTATGTCTCACCTGGTCAGAGTATACTATAACCGTCGATGGATTGACAAAGGTGTATGTGTCTACGAATTTTATCTGAGAATTGGGGCCAAATTCTATGGTGCACGGAGTGCTTATGTAAAATGCATAGTTGCCTATGGTTCTGAGACTATCGGGGAGCTGTATGCCTTTTAAGAGTGTATCCCCGAATGCGTGTTCTTCAATAGTATGTAGCTTAGATCCAGGTTCAAAATTAACAACCCGTATTTGCTTGTTTCCATAAAAGCAGCTCTCGCCTATCTCTGTTACCTGTGCAGAGATGGTCAAAACACCGTTTTGTAAGCGTGCGAACTGTTGCCAATTGTCCTTTGTTAACACGACTTCTTGTGCTGGTTGATCGACAGCATGTCCGACAGGATTTGGTGCGGCAGCATCAACATTGGACATCAGTACGGCCATTGCAACACACCATATAATGTTTTTCATAACTTTTCTCCTTTTTTGTTTGTATTAATCTATCATGCATAAAACTATTTGTCAAGTATTTTTGTAAAATAAATTGCAATATTTGTTTAAAAATTATAATTATTCCCAATGCAGATTAACATCGAAATGATATCAAGCTATAATTATCAAAAAATAGAGAGGCTTTATGGAGATTCTATACACACAAAACTCGCGTGAAGTTGCAGAGCAGGTGGCGAAGATACTGAACACAGCGGCTTTTGCGGCAGCTGTACGAACATTCAACACGGAAATATCTGTATCGCTTCCAAAGCCGATGCGAGATGTATTGGTCGTTGCTGCGGCGGTATCGTCGAACGACTGGGTTGAGTTGTTGTTATTGTTGGACAGTCTTCGTGGATGTCGAAGGGTTATTTTATGTTTGACCTATATGGGGTACATGAGGCAGCATCATCATGCAGATAACACGGCGTCAGGTTTGCGAGTATTTAGCCAAATTTTGGAAAGCATGCCCATTAACAGATGCATTATTGTTGATCCGCATGTGGAGCATCTATTTCGCATGCCTGTGTCGTATATATATCCGTATAAAATTTTTGCGGACAATATTCGCAGTCAATGGGGATCTATTTCTCCGGTTATTGTTGCGCCTGATTTAGGCGGGGCGAAACGTGCGCAGCAGGTTGCTCGAGAATTGTCTACGGATTTGGTTGTTTGTCGCAAGAATCGCACAATTTTTGGTGCTGTGAAGTCGATTGAGCCTATTGGGAGTATCAAGGACAAAGATTGTATTATTGTAGATGATATTATGGATACGGGCACAACGTTGCTTGAAACGGCGAAGGCTCTTTTATCTGGAGGGGCGCGCTCGATTCATGCTTATGTAACGCACAATATATGCCCAAAAAATGTGCTAAATACACTGGAAAATGTGGCGATCGAAAAAATTGTGTTGACAAATAGCGTTCCACTACTGCACAATACTACTAAAATAGTAAGATTGTCGCTAGCTTCTCTTGTAGTTGAAGCGGTGCGTGATTTGCAGTAATTGAAATGAAGGGATTGTTAATATGGCTACGGTAGTTCTGGAAGCAAAGAGCCGGAGTTCAGTTGGAACCGGTGCATCTCGAGCAGAGAGAAGAGAGGGTTTTGTTCCGTGTAGTGTATATGGAGATGGTAAAGATCCGGAGAACATCGCTATTTCTCGTGATTTATTGAATAAGTATGCTCGTAAATCGAATTTTTACTCGACGGTTTTTGAGATAGAAGGAATAGGGAAGAAGGGGCAGAAATTTGTAGCGAAAGAGGTACAATTTCATCCTGTGACAGATCAGCCTATTCATGTGGATTTTATGCGTGTGGGCAAGGGCAGTCGAGTTGCTGTACGTGTGCCAATAACGTTTATCAATGAGGGGGCGTCTCCTGGTTTGAAGCGCGGAGGTGTGCTCAATGTGTTAGTGCATGAAATGGATGTTGTTTGCAGTCCTGATGATATTCCAGAGTCTATTTCTGTGGATTTAACAGGGTTTGAATTCCATCATACGGTACATGCTTTTGATATTGTTCTTCCAGAGGGAATCAGTTTACCTCATGGTTGCAAGAATTTTACGGTAGCTACTGTTGTGGCTCCGACAATCATTAAGCAAGATGAGTCAGAAGATGCTGGCGATTCTGCAGCAGCTTCCTAATGGCGATTGGGTTGATTGTAGGGCTAGGTAATCCTGGCGCGAGTTATGAAAATAATCGTCATAATGTTGGTTTTAGAGCGATAGACTCACTTGCTTCTGGGCGTTGTGAGTTTCGCTCTATGGCGTCTTTGGCGAAGCTAGGGGTGGTGAAGGATGCGTCAGCAGAAAACCTGCTTCTAGCGAAGCCTACCACGTTTATGAATCTGTCAGGACAGGCAGTTCAGTTTCTAGCGAAGTTTTATAAGATTGTTCCTGAAAACATTCTCGTGATTCATGATGATATTGATCTTAATTTTGGCAACGTACGTGCAAAATTAGGCGGTGGACATGGCGGTCATAACGGTTTAAAAAGCATCGATGGAGCAATTGGATCAAATTATTGGCGTTTGCGCATTGGTGTGGGGAGACCTCCTATGAAAAGCATGGTGACATCATATGTGCTGGGAGATTTTGATTCAGAACAGCAGGAGTATTTGGACAAACTACTGTTGGAAATTTCCAAGCAGCTAGCTCTATTGCAATCTGATCCGATAAAGCTGGCGGCACAACTTAATAATATCTAGAGCTTTGCCCTCTAATTTTTCGCTTCACGAGCAATATTGGCCATGTAATATGCTCGAGCCTTTTCAAGATCTGAGCTGACATCTATTCCAATTGGTGATGGTTTGTTTAAAACGCCGACGCCTATTGTCATACCGTTTTCCAACGCTCTTAGTTGCTCTAGTTTTTCTAACTTTTCTAGGCGACTTTGGGGGAGATTAGCGAATTTCTCCAGTGTTTCGGGTCTAAAACCATATATTCCAACGTGATTCAAATATGGACCACCATGCGGAATAGCGGCTCTGCTGAAATACATTGCTTCACCGTAATTGTCGGAGGTAAAGCGTACAACGGGACATATGACGCTTGGATCGTTGTAAGAATCGTCTGTAATCGGCGTGGCGAGAGTTGCGATATCGCAGTTTGTTTCTGCAATTATGCGAGCTGTTTCTTTGATAAAATCTGGCTCAATAAAGGGCAAATCTCCCTGTAGATTGATTATGCAATCGTATTTTTGGCTAAGCGTAAGCCATACGGTGTAGATCCGATCTGTGCCTGATGCTAGTTCTCTATCAGTCATCATGACGTCGCCGCCAATTCGAGATACGGCATCGCAGATATTCATGCTGTCTGTTGCAACTATAACATCTCCTACGCCTGATTCTACTGCTCTTTTGTATGTGTGAACTATGACAGGTTTTCCACCAATATAGGCAAGCATTTTACATGCGAGTCTTGTGGAATGTTCCCTCGCGGGAATAATAATAACGGTCTTCAAATGCAAACTCCCAGAAATGGTGCGGTCGAGAAGACTTGAACTTCCACGAATATTACTTCATAGCGACCTCAACGCTACGCGTCTACCAATTCCGCCACGACCGCATTCCAGAGTGACGCTATCAAATGATGAGCATTTTATCAAGCAAAAAACGCAAGTTTGCGGAAATAAAAATGCTAAAACTAGCTAGAGTGCCCAAATTATCATTGAGCACTCTGAATTTACTGTTATATTGAAATTGCTTGTATTCTTTGTGCAATCTCAACATGCAAATTTGTGTTGGATAATATATGACTTGCTAAGTTAAAATTACGATTAGCTGTCTTGTTGAATGAGTATATATTGGATTATGTTCAACGAATTTGCGCTCTATGATGGTTCTGCATTCAAAACCTCCCGCTGTGGGGAGGTTTTATGAGTAATGTTATTAGAATTTCAGAAATTTGACCCGACAAACAGGGGCGCCATCTTCATCTATATAATCAGGCTCTATAGGTTGGAATTGTCGAGGTGTAGAATCCCACTCTTTTTCTGGGTCTTCCGGATGGCCATAGCAGCCATAAGCGGGTCTACTAGGTCTAATGAGTCTTCTTGCAACGTCGGCTGGATCTTCTGTGAAAATCGACTCTCTCGCTTCAGGGCATCTCGCATCAAAATAGGCAAAATTGCGTTCGACTTCGTTAGGGGAATGCTGTTGCGCATTATACATGGCATTTGCATTTGATAATAAGCAGCATGCTAATAAATATACTTGTTTCATGATATCTCCTTAAATGTACATATATATATTATATTATTATTTCAAAGAAAACACAAGATTATTTTGTGGTTTTTTGCAATTTTTTTTGTGAATGGATCTTTGTGTTATTTGAGGTGTTTGGGGCACTACAAAGGTATAGCTATGCTGCTATCGGCAATAACTACTGTCTAGCTTGTAAGTAGGTAATAGACTTGTGTATTGCCGATGGTATTCGTAATTAACCAATTTCTGATTAGTTTCTATGTCTTAAGATGTTTGCTAAAAACTTTCATCTTTATCAGTAGAGTTACTTTCTTCATCATAACTTGTTGTGTTGTCTGCAGAGTAATCAACAAAAGGTTCAGGAGGTCTGGGAAGATTAGAGCATATTCTTGATGGATGATCGGTGAAAACACCCATATATGGGGCACTAGTATGTGTTTCTTCCTGGTCGATATTGCCCCACACAGAATCTGTGTACATTGCGTTTGCATTTAATGCCAAACAACATATTATTAAATATAGCTTTTTCATTGTATCTCCTATCACTATTGGAAGAATCATTATATTCGTTATTTGTGTGCAATACAATAGCGATATTTATTTTTTTGCAATTCCCGAAAAAATTTTGTATAATAAATTGTAGGCTAAGTTTTGGGGTAGTTTTTTGTTTATTTTAACCTACAAATGATTGGTGCGTGATCTGAGGGGCGTTGTTGTTGACGAACATCGATGAGGACACGTCCATCGATAAATTGTTCCTGTGCTTTTGGAGAGAGGTAAAAGTGATCTATTCGGAATCCTCGATCAGGTTTAAATCCGCGTTGACGGTAGCTCCACCAAGTATGTCCACATGTTTCCAAGACATCCTTATAGTTAAGCATACGAATACGAGCGACGGCGTCGCGTTCGGGCGGGCTAGCGGTAATATCGGTATAATTTTCGATATACACGTCGCAAGGATATGGTGCTACGTTAAAATCGCCACCAACAACGAAGATTTCGTTTTGCATAGCGGCCATGCGCTGGCGTAATTTTTCCAAGAAATCCAATTTATGGAAATACTGAGGCACTCCGACTTCCTGTCCATTGGGAACGTATACGCTTGCGACAAATATTCCCCCGGTAAATGCTTGCAGGTATCGAGCTTCTTCTGGCACGACGCCGATATCTACTTCTTCGATAGGGAATTTGGAAAAAATAGCGACACCGTTGAAGCTTTTTTGTCCGCGAATTTTTATATTATATCCCAGTGAATCGAACGCATCGAATGGAAAAGCATGATCTTCCACTCTGATTTCCTGCAGTAGAAAAACGTCAGGGTTATATTGTTCTGCAACGGCGATGAAATTTTCGACGCGCGCTCTAATTGAATTCACGTTCCATGAGATAATATTCACATTTCCTCCGGATTTACCGATTACTCTTCGTCAGTATCATCTAAATTTGCGCCTCCACTCTGCTGCAGCTTGTGAAATTTATTTACTGCGCGAGTATATTTGATGCGGCTGAGACGATCAATATATAGCGTTCCCTTTAGATGATCTAATTCGTGTTGAATACAGCATGACAGAAAGTCTTCAGCCTCCAAAATTTGCTTTTGGAAGTTGGTATCGAAATATTCGACTTTTACTTTTTCGTGTCGTTTAACTGTTTCGCGTAGTAGAGGAAGCGACAGGCATCCCTCGCGCGATTCGATTAATTCATCTGATTTCCAGATGATTTTAGGATTAATCATTTTATAGAGCACAGGGGGCTCGTCTCTAACATCGATTACCACGAGTTTTTTCAAAATCCCCACCTGTGGAGCTGCGAGGCCTGCTCCGCTCCACTCGTACAGTTTTTCAGCCATTTCGTCTAGTATTGGCAGTACGGACTTATCTCCGATTTCGACATCTGCGCAGGGTTTAGTCAAAATCGGATCCGGAAACACGTGTAGTTCCATATTCATCTCCTATGCTATCATTAAGGTTTGCGGGTGAAGAGGAAAAAGACTCTTTTATAAAAGTGATGGATATCAATGCTGTTGCAAGAAACACCAATAGCATGACCAGGCCTCTACGATAATCTTGCACACTATATGTAGCGATTGCGCCGTGGGAGCTGGAATATTCCATCATTTGACCTACCCACCACATTAAGATTGTGCTACCCAACGATGTTAATGTATTGATAAACCCTGTTAATGTTGCTCCGATTTTTTTAGATGCCTGACACAGGGCTGCTGGGAACACCAAAAATTGGCAAGTTGAAGCTATACCTGCCATAAACAAAACGCCGAACAACAGATACTTAGGCATCTGCACGTAGATCACGAGAGAGAACAAAGCGAACATGGCTGTGGTACCAAACAGCATGACTTTACGATAGCTTTGCAATTGTCCGGCAAGGAAAGCCATCAAGGGGCCACCGACTATTGTGCCGAAATAGACTGCGGAAATGCCGTAAGAAGCTTGTTCTTTATCTACTTCGTAAAAATGTTTTAGGAATGACAAGCCCCAAGCGTCGCAAAATGTGGAGATAGCGCCATAGACCAGCAGAGAGAAAATACCGATCCAAAAATATTGTTTGTTGGAGAATATTGCGCGCAGATCGCTCATTACGCCATCTGATTTTGTTTCCTCGGATTCTTCGAAGACGACAGGAGGCAATTTATGTTCGAGGATGATAACTGCGCCTATAGCGGACAGTATAAACCCCAATGTTCCTATTACCAAAAGCACGCTTTTCCAGAAGTAGTGATTAGACAGGTAAGCCAGCAGAGGATTCATTATGATGGGGCCCAAGCTACCCGTAGAAATAGCTATGCTAGATATGAAGGCGACTCTTTCTCTGGGGAAGTAGTCGTTTGTGATTTTCATGACGAGCACGAAAGCGAACGAGCATCCAAATCCCAGAAACAACTGAGAGAGGGATGCGATCCAAATATTTGTAGTAGACACAAGAGCAAGTATTCCGATGGAAACCAAGCTAAATGCGACTACAGATATCCATTTAGAACTTAATTTATCGATAAGCAATCCTACAGGGATTTGCATGATCGTATAGGACAAATAGAAGAGGCTGATAAGCGTGCCCATACGAGCTGCATCAATTGAGAAATATTGTTGCAAATCTTCGTTTAAAACGCTTGCAATAGATGATCTTATACCATATTGGTAGACCAAAAATGCGACACAAAATCCCCACAAAATAAAGTGCATATCGAACGAAGATTTACGCTGTTCCATTTTTGTTCTCCCATACTGATTGGATCAGATTATAACAAAAAAGTTGTTGAAATTAAAGACGTTACCACTTTAACGAGATAAATGCCAGTTTTTCTTTAATAAATAGGAATTTTTGAAAGGAGAAAATTATGAAAAAAAACAAGAACAACAGATCCAGATTGCCCAACGAGACTAGATCGTCCAACGGGACCGGATCGCCCAACGGGACCAGATTGCCCAACGAGGCCAGATCATCCAACGAGACCAGATTGCCCAACGGGACCAGATCGCCCAATGGATCCAGATTGCCCAACGAGGCCAGATCATCCAACGAGGCCAGATTGCCCAACGGATCCAGATCGCCCAACGGGACCGGATCGCCCAACGGGACCAGATCGTCCAACGGGACCAGATTGCCCAACGAGACCGGATCGCCCAATGGATCCAGATCGCCCAATGGATCCAGATTGACCAATGGAT
This sequence comes from uncultured Alphaproteobacteria bacterium, assembly GCA_944390775.1. Classification (GTDB taxonomy): domain Bacteria; phylum Pseudomonadota; class Alphaproteobacteria; order UBA3830; family UBA3830; genus CALXQQ01. The sequence goes on along the minus strand of CALXQQ010000025.1, from coordinate 3,344 downwards.
CCAGATCGCCCAACGGATCCAGATTGCCCAACGGGACCGGATCGCCCAACGAGACCGGATCGTCCAACGAGGCCAGATTGCCCAACGGGACCAGATTGCCCAACGAGGCCAGATCATCCAACGGATCCAGATTGTCCAACGGGACCAGATTGCCCAACGGGGTCAGATTGCCCAACGGGGCCAGATCGTCCAACGGATCCAGATCGTCCAACGGATCCAGATTGCCCAACGAGGCCAGATCATCCAACGGATCCAGATCGTCCAACGGATCCAGATCATCCAACGGATCCAGATTGCCCAACGGGACCAGATTGCCCAACGAGGCCAGATCGTCCAACGGGACCAGATCGTCCAACGAGACCAGATCGTCCAACGGGGCCAGATTGCCCAACGGATCCAGATTGCCCAACGGGACCAGATTGCCCAACGAGACCAGACCAAATAACCAAAACAGAATTTTCCATTGCAATGGTGCCAAACGCGAGGATTTGATACGTAGACGTCTACAGCTCTTACGTTTGCGTTGGCGCCACTGCGAGATAACAAAGAGAGAGAAAACAAGCTGGTGTACAATCGGTCGCATGCTGACGGTCATCATGATCGACGTTGGACATGCAACTACGATGTCACGCAGCAAATACTACTACTTTCACTTTAGACATTGTTCTATCGATATCCGAAGACACGTAGAACAGCAAAAATCACCGAGAGCACCGCCTTCAGCTCCTAGAACAACTAATCCATAGCGATCAGAGCAATAACCATGACGAGCACAAGCAGCAACATACGCTTCTGCCATTCTTCGTTATTTTGCTCGACTGCATTTTCTATGTCAGCATTCTTCATCATACTTTCCACTTCACAACTACTAAACAAGTCACGTGTTCGTGATACATACATACTAACGCATAAAAGTTAACAAATTCTAAATATTGAAAGGAAAACAAATGAATAAATCACTTAATCAATCTCGATTTATTATTCCGACTGAGAATTGTTGGGATGAGCAAGCGCGTCCGAATCAAAAGCCACCACCTGGGGATTGGAACATATGGTTATTATTAGCTGGTCGCGGATTTGGCAAGACACGCACTGCGGCAGAGACGATTCGCCGATGGGTGCTGGATGGTCAATGCAAGCGTATAGCCATTATTGGGTGTACTATAAAGGAGGCTCAGCAGGTTATGGTAGAGGGGGCCAGTGGGCTACTATCGATTTCTCCTGCTGAGGACAAATTAGAATACATTCCGAGTCGACGGATACTGAGATGGGGTAATGGAGCCATTGCGCAGATTTACGGAGCGGAGAATTATGAGCAATTAAGGGGTCCACAATTTGATGCTGCGTGGGTTGATGAATTTGCGAAATTCATGTATCCGCGAGAAACGTTTGAACAGCTATCATTTTCGATGCGGCTAGGTGATCATCCTCGAGCTATAATCACCACGACGCCGCGACCTATTCCATTTTTATGTGATTTGATGAGGCGAGAGGATGTAGTGGTTACGCGAGGGACATCGCTTGAAAACATAGAAAATCTTTCCAAGAATTTTCGGCAACAGCTTGAATTTCTCAAAGGGAGTCGTCTTGAGGCGCAAGAGATTTACGGAGAAATTGTAGAAGACCGCGATGACACTCTTTGGCGTTGGAGTGACATTGAGAATTGCTATCGTCTAGCGCCGAGATTTTTAGAAAATGTTGTCATTGGGGTAGATCCGGCTTTAACCACTGGGGGTGACGAGACAGGCATTATTGTTGCGGGGATGGACGACGATGGCAAGGCCTATGTTCTTGCTGATCTCAGTTGCAAATCGTCACCATCTCAGTGGGCAAAGGCTGTGGTACAAGCGTATCATCGTTATAATGCGAAAGTTGTGGTGATTGAAGCGAATGCGGGAGGGGATCTTCTGACGACTTTACTGTTGCAAGAAGATTCATCGATAAAGGTCAAGAAGGTACATGCGCGCAGCAGCAAAATTGACCGAGCGGAACCGATAGCGATTTTGTATCAAAAGCAGAAGATATTTCATGCGCAACAATTTCAGAAGCTGGAAATGCAGATGGCGACCTATACCAAAGACGCGTCGAAATCGCCTGATCGCATGGACGCCTTAGTCTGGGCCATGACGGAGCTATTTGCTTTGCGAAATACTCGTCCTGTAATTTTTGGTGGCGAGGCTGAGGAGGACTTGAGCCATTTAGAGAAGTATATCCCGATATGGTTGTGAACTATTTCTCTGAATTGGCACAAGTCTCATTAGATGCTCAGCTTGAGCTGCTACTGGATCCTCCTGACGATCCGCCGGAGCTACCGCCTGATCCTCCTGACGATCCGCCGGAGCTACTGCTTGACCCTCCTGACGATCCACCCGAGCTACCACTGGGTCCGCTGCCTAGCAGAGGTCCATCGGCTTTTTCCTCCTGGACATATGCGTCTGTTCCGCCGGCGTATGTCTTGATATCCTGAGCGATTTCGTGCAGAACCTGTTTCAGTTCTTTGGCATCATCTGCGCTATAGACATGTTTTGTACAGCTATCCAGCTCATCGGCATCTGTTTTATATTTCACGACATAGACTCTCGCGTTATTTGAAACTTTTTTGCATGCGTCGATTGCGACCTGCTTAAGAGCGATTGACGGAGCCTGATCCAGAGTCGCCTTACATTTGCCAGACAATTTTTGGTATCCATTATTTAGCAAAGATTGATTAACTGGCAAAGTAAATCCTGTGAATACCAAGGCCATATATCCATCATCACTATTGAATCTCAGGCACATATCATCTATGCAGTTTTGAGGATAGAAACTGCGGTGTAGGCCCGAGAATACATAGGTCGTGGTATATTTTCCGAAATCAGGATCCACAACCGATCCGGGTTCTTCCCCTCTTACAATCCATCTGATATTTGGGAATTCGGAATCATAATCCCACAGGGTTGAGAAAAAGTCTCCGCGATTAATTTCATCCGTGTGGGTTCCCATTTTATATGGGAAGGAGTGGTTATAACCGCCAGCGCCACGAGTGCTCCAATATTTCAGATCATCTATCGTGACATACTTATGGTTATTGCCCCAGGAACCTTCAGCGCTTGTGTTGGAGACATCATTGACCGACATATTTCCGTACACTGACACCGGATCACTGTGATAATCCGCGACACGACTACCGCTCATTTCGGTTTCGATATCCGGATGCTTATACCGGGCAAAAGGTGTTTTATCGACCACATCTGGTTTGGATAAAATCACATTTTTGCATTCGATTCTCACGGTATATTTTCCGGTTCCATCATTTACGAATTCGTATTGATCCGGAGAGATTGTGATAGTCGTTGTATTCGCAT
>CALXQQ010000024.1 GCA_944390775.1 uncultured Alphaproteobacteria bacterium | reverse complement strand
ATCTGTTTTGATTTTCCCAAGCACTGTTCCCATTTTGAGATTTTGCCCCTTGGCTATCGTCACTACTTCGCGACTGTAATTTTTATCCAATTCATATTTGAGTAGCGCGCCTATTCTTTCGTTTTCTCCAACTACATTTCTCATATTATGCTCCTGCCTTTGCTCTCTTTAGTGCTGCTGCATGCAAAGCTGTTTGCCGTGTTAATGGAAAGATGATGATCTGTTCCAGGGTGTCCACCTTTATCAGTTTTGCTCAAAAATGAGCATAAATGAGGACTAAAATACGTTTGAGAAATTTTGAAGAATTAGGAGTTTGACTCCATTTTTAATCATCACGAAATGAAGGTATTTTATTTCTATGAAAAGCAGTAATTGAGCTGTTATAAGCTCTTTGAGATGAAAGAATATGATATCGATAAAAATGGATTTGTCTTATTCCTTCAAGTATGTGGAAAAAAATTAACAAAATTAACGGATTATTAACATGTTTTCGGTAGGATGAACTTGTTATAAGTAAGGAGTCATTAGTGTTAGGAAACTTGAGTAAATTATTTTTAATGCTATTAATTATTAGCCCCTCTTATTCCATGGGACTATTCGTTGATTTTGATGATATAGCTGTTGGTCAAAGTGTTCCCCCTGAGTTTCAGCCCCAATGGAACAACAATCAACTGCCTGACAATAAAGGTATAATACCTCCAAATGGCAATTATATATACTTCGCAGTATATTCTACGGTTAAGAGACAGACAAACCATTTCGCTCCGACAAGAATAGGAACGCCAAATCAGAAAGCGGTCGTTCCACATCAACATACCCTAAATATTTATTTCCCGACAAATGGATCTCAACCATCAATAACGGATGCTGTTAACTGGTCAGGGGCCGCTATCGCAAACTCAGGAACAGACATTGAAAACAAAGCTATCACTGACTGGTATGTGAAAATGTTTGGCGTAGATAAAATTACAACGACTCAATACATAGAGGCGGGATATAATTCTCCTCATGCAATATCAAATATGCAAATAAGTGCTCCAGGGGCTGCGAGTTCAAGTTTATACTACACTAACATCAGACCTACTAGAATTATCTCTATAAATGCTAAAGCAGTACAAACATTTAAAAGAAACTTTAGACAAATAGCTTCGACATCAACAGGCAGGGTGTTGTTGTATCGGATTTTAATAGAAATACGCAGAGGCACTCGCGATAACGGAAACATAGAAATGGGAATTATTCATCCTCATTTCCCAACTCTTGTATTGCCTGCTGACATAGATGATAGAAATGCGAACAGAAGTATTTCAATCATAGATGCAGACCAAGATATTGGGTATTCTTATAACTATGCTCGACATACGATCGCTGTAGAATATCCTGCTCATGGCAGTGGGATTTACACAACATTGATGGGCATTGTTAATCACGCGGGAGGATATACGGATGTTGCTTGTGTAAAAGAAAGCTCTCATGCTTCAGATACTGCCTTATTCCATGAAATGCTTCATTGGTTTCACAGACTAAGGAATAATATACGATGCGATAATGAAGTTTTAAATTATCCACAACTAAACAGTTACTATGTTGGAACTCATTATTGGGGAGTTACTGCTGGAGCAGCACAGCAAGCTCGCCACGATGTGTCTGCTGAAAGTTGGTCAAAGATAATTAATCTTTTAGGCGTTCCTCATCAAATAATAGATTTTGAAGAAATCAGAACGGTTTACGGAGATATCCGCGGTGTTAACGGAGACGATCTGTCTGAGAATTTATATAGAGTCAATGTCAATATACCGAGAAGAATAGGCTACGACAATATCTCATATTATGAAGACAATGGTGTTGTTAACCAGATAATTCAAGCCAGTAATACTTTTGGGATCTATGATCATCTTGGACACTTTGGGCCTCCCCCTCCTCCAAATGTCGTAGGGGTATACGCAATCGGTTTTCAGTACGCGCAAGGACGTCAAGGTCTCGGGGCTTGTAGGAGGCCATAATTGTATGTACAATAATAACTGTGTTGGACATTTAAGAGAGGGTGTAATGCGGAAGATAATATTGTTTGCTTTTATGGCGGGTTCGATTTTCGTAGACGCTTGTGATAGACCAGGTGTAGGTGTTTATGGTAGAAATTGTACGACTCGCACGGCTTCGATTCACTCAAATTTTTTGCCGAGACAAAACAAAGGTGAGAGTAAGGTTTCGTATGTTAAAAGAGTAGCTAAATTTGTTAAGGATTTCCAGAAAGAGAAGTTGGATGTACGCTCTTCTGGCAGTAGGACGCCGAATGCTGCGGATACATCGAATATAAAGCATAGCCTTTATATGTCTTATTTGCGCACGTTATATGGACTTTATGAGGAATTGGACGAAGGCGAAAAAAAAGATAGCGTACTAGTAGAAACATTACGGGGCTTAAGGGTGATGTCTTAATTACCTTGCGTATGATATCGGATAGTCGCATGAGTTTAGGAAGTGTCAGGATGTTTATGCGAGAAGTAGTGTCTTGTTGCCGAAACTTGGGTTTTTACTGAGAGCCGGAGGTTATCCGGGTTTTTGTGTGAATCAGTCGTTTCGGCTTCGTTTTCGCTTAGCAGGATTTGGCAGGGGAGTGTGATTACTCCACCCCATGAGATGTGATACAATGCGCTGGTATGCGTGTAGAATCCAGATTAAATGCATTATGATCACCTGGATGCTCCCTATATAAATAGTACGCAACACGTTTCCCGTTTTTATCAAATTCAATTCCGCTCTTGATAACATTGCCATTGGGCAACGGATAATCTTTTGACGTGTCCAAGTGCTCCGCTTCTAATACCTGCAATTTTAAAGGCACCGTTGCATTTCTCTTGTCGATTTTTATGCGTACAAAACATTCGCCACATTCGATAACGCTTCGCAAAACCAAGGATTGCAAACCATAAAAATCACAAATGCAAGCTGCGTCCGATTCGTCCGTCCAGCGCAACCAAAGTTCTTGAATCCGTTTCCGAAACTCCGCATCTTTCGCCTTCGATTGTGGCTTTATCCCGGTGCCAATACAATTGCTGACGATTGATTCAATGGCGTTGAATGCATATGGATTTTTGCGAACAATATCGTGTGATCTATTCCTCAAAGTTTGCAAATTCGATGTCAACAACGAATTAATCGATGAATTGTTCGGATACCAATTCACTAAACGTTTCCCATGTCCCGCACCATCATATTTCGCTTTCGACTTAAAAATTTTTGCAATCATCTTGAACGGATTCATCGCAAACCTTTCGATGTCGTAAAATGTATTTGACGATTTTTCGCTCCTCGCAAATTGGCTTTTATCTGACTTCGCAGTTGCAACAATTTGTCTAGGTCCACTTCAGCATATTGCACGCGCGTATCTCCGTATTGAACTGATGTCACTCGCTTGCCCGATTGCAAATCAACAATCGCTTTCTCGATTGCTTGAAGCTTTCCTTCCACAGTACTCATATAAATCTGCTCCTGATAACACGTTTATTGCGTTGTATATTTGGTTTCTCTTTTGTTACGTTGCAAATCTGTTCCCATTTTTGTTCCGTCCAGCGATCCATGCCCAAGGCAATCGCAGCAGCTCTCGCATAAATTCGGCAATCCAAAGCTTCGTTGCGATCTCGTGTTTTTTGCCATTCGCGTTTCGGGTATCCTTTTACAATCCTCGTAACCAATTGTTCCGCCGTTAATTGTTTGAAATATTCCGTATCGTATTTCGGAAACCGCGCATAACCATGCGGAGTTGTCCCATCTTCGTTTTTCGTTTGCGCTAAATAGCCATACAATTCGCTTTTCAAAAGCGATACGCCAACTTTCCATAACCTGACTGCGTTCGCAATCTTTTTACCTCGGTAATTAATGTCGACTTTCGTTGGCGAATTCAGTGGCACTAGCGAATTATCAATACCTTTGATGGCCATGACATTATGAACAGATTGCTGCCGTACCCAATTGTAAACTTCCTGCGTTGCAAAACCTGTATCAATAGCCAACATATTTATTTTGCGATAAATTCCATCTTCTGATTCGAACTCTTCGTTCAAAATTTCTGTGAGTTTTTGCCATGGCTCTTGAGTCGTCGGACTGCCATAAATCACACGATAATCAACAGACCAACTTTCATGATTTTTTCCCCAGGCCACAATTTCCAATTCAAGACGATCTTTTTGAACGTCAACTCCAGCAGTTAAAACATAGCCACCAAATGGAACTAGTCCAATTTTGTAATCTTCTCTCCGATCAAACAAAACGCCCCAATCCGGAACTTCGCCTTTTTCTTCCCAGGGCAGACCAAGCGTTGTATTCGTCCATGCTTTGAGTAATTGGTCGTCTTTCTCTGC
>CALXQQ010000023.1 GCA_944390775.1 uncultured Alphaproteobacteria bacterium | reverse complement strand
TAATTGGAGGAAAAATGGAAAAGATAAGACAATTTTTGAAGACTGAAACAGTGCAAGGCGCCATCGCAATAATCGCTGCGGTTGTCATGTACTTCACCCCCGACAACGTAGACCGCATAATCGAAGCGTGTTTAATGGCGTTAGGTATTCAGAAATTGGTGTTAAAAAAGAAAGACGAATAGCAAAATACAATGGTGTATCTAGTTTCGCTAAGTGTCTACTTGAGGGAGTTATCACAGTCTGCCTAAAAAGGTATTAAGATAAATTAGATACAAAACAAAAACATCATATTTATTAGGTATATTGCGAAACGCATTTTTTCCACTTTTAAAGTCATTGTATCTCAAGGGCTCTCCGATGGCGTTTTTTCGTTTCGCAACGGATCTATTTAGAATACTTAATGAGGCTTTTGTGTATCGCATGGTTTGATGTTGGTCTTCTCTTGTTCAGATTCATATATAATTTTAAATATATACAATAAATTAACTTGAATGTATGTTATATAATAATTTGTTTTTTTATTGAAATGTATTTTTTTATTTGCAATGCTTGGCTTGTTTATTTAGGCAATAGATTGTTTTTCAAAGCAAGATGATTTTTTGCATTAACGTATTCCGCCTCTTTACATTTTATTTGTTTTCTACTGGACCCAATAGGCAGTTAATGTGTTGTAGTGCCTTGGTGTTTTTGATTTTATTCTATAGGAGGTTAGCACGTTGTCATGTAATTATATAAGTAAAACACAAAATGCAGTTGGTGTATTTTTATCGCTGAATCTATTGTTTGCGAGCGAAGCAAGGATGTGGCGGCACGTCGAATGCGCTTCTCGGAGCTGCTTCGGGAGGTTTAGGAGCTATAGCAGTTGGGGCAGGTGTCGTAGGAACTGCAACAGTAACTGGAGCTGTTGTTCGAAGAGCGCAAACAGCTGCAAGAGGTAGAACTACAGTTTGTGGAGACGGTGGAGGTAGGCCAAGAAATACGAAGATGTACATAAATCCGCTGACATGGAAATAGGACAGCCACACACATTCCCCTCAATACCTTTCCAATCTACCGAACTGTATCAAGCTACATCTCTTACTAAACTGTACCCCCCCCTCCTTGGCTTTATTCTTCTTCAAACTCTGCAGTAACACACCTCCCCATGATTCCCTACAGTGAAAACGTCACACAAAAAGACAAATCAATTTTCCCTGCCTCCAGCCATGTAGTTCACAAAACACCCATAACTCTAAATTTCAAAACAAGTCTATCACACACAACACCTAAATCTTTTTTCTAAAGACATGCAACTTCTGGAAATTTCTACGTATTAATCAAACACATTAGTAAAAAACGTCTCACTTGCAACCCCCGAAAACATGCCGAGCAACGAACATACCCTTTCCATAAAAATATGCACCTGTATCTTCCGAAGAACACTTCCCTCATTGTACTCTTCTCTACAACAGGTAAGAAATTCCTTTGCTTTTTCATTTCTACTATATAAACTCCATTTCCTGTCAAAATTCGTTTGATCAGCATACGGCAAAAGCATTTCATTATTCGATGATCCATTTGGTAAAAACTGCATGTCTCCTCTTATACACTCCCGTGTAACATGCCCACCTGACGTGATTTCAGATACGTAAGCAGCCACTCTTTTGTTTAGAAACTTTTGATCGCAACCGTCTGGTACGACTTGCATCGCATTAAGTAACACAGTCCCTAGCACCAGCAACGATGAGGGAAAAACACCTATCAAACGCATAATCACCTCCAATTAATATACCAGTCCCACCTATTTATTCTCGATCACTTTGTTTCAAAAGTCAATAACGACGATACCTTATTAAATAAGGCAACGGATTCATTTTTGACATATTCTGGATCCATAAGAAATTCATTTTTTCCATTATGTTCACTATCGTATAGGTCATTTATATATTCAACACACCGAAACTCTACAATTCCTCCTCCAAATTCTCCTACTCTTAGATCTCCACTCCTATATCTTCCGATAGCATCGTCTATATCCAATGGAAAAGGTGGAGATAATTGGTCAATTTTGGGCAAAATGCCAAGAGAAGGAGCCAACATTATATGTAAGTGATCAGTTTTTTCTATCTTCAAAAAACGTCGTTCCAATCGAGCATCGTCGTCGATGCGCACAGATTTTAATGCAATATTATAATAATTTTCAGTGCGTGTGCGTTGAATCTCTTGCGAAGCCTCAGACGTTAAAATACCTGCATCAACAAGTGCTTTTAAATCGAGATGTCTTAACATAGTAGTACTTAATAAACCTTGTTTTAACAATTCTTGTACCACATAAAACTCTTTGCCATTAATCACTACTAATGCCTCTTTAGCTTCTTTATCAAAGTAATTATAAAGCTCTATTAGATTCAGTGGATTGTCATCGTCGTCGTAGAATTGCTCAGCGTAATTCGCTCTATAATAACTTCTTTCCACTTGCAATTTCAAAAAAGGCTCTGTATCTTTCATTGCCTCATTGAACAGGGCTAAGTAATCTTCGTATCTGCTTGAATACTCTATAGAAAATTTATCAGTCAGAAGTGATACCTCCGGATTTGTGTCTTTTATTTCATAAAACATGTGTGAAAAAGGACGTCGCGACATAAATGATGTTCTTCTTTTTGCATCAAACTGATGATATGTGTGGTAATCAAATAACGTTCCTGCCATTAGTAGAAAATCACCTCCTAACTTAGAGACATCCCATCCTGAAAAAAGCATGGTCACTCGTTCTTGTACCGATAGCAAACTCGACTTTGCCATCCCAGCCATCTGATGCGCTTGTAAAAATATTAATCCACCAATTGCAGTGTTATACCGTGGATTCTCGTCACTCATAGTCATAAAAAACGGAAGACTTTCTCGAGATAGATTCGGTACACATCCCTTAAACAACCCCCAACACAGATTTACCGTTGCTTTCAACGGATGTTGAATTGTAACCTGCGGTTGCCATTTTGGCCTCCAGTCAGAACTCATCTTTTTCACAGAAAAACCTGCAACTTTATCAAAAAATGGCTGAGTTGGCATCAGTGAAATACCGTCTGAAACACATTCATCGAACAAACAAGAAATAGTTGTTTGCAAGGTTTCATTATCTAAAAGTCGCATCAAAACATTTACAACTTGAACAATTTCTGATACACAGTTCGATATCTTCTCTACTTCATCAAATGGTTCAGTAACAAACTCTATGTCCGTTCCATCTAGCTCCATATGCCAAAATTTTTCTTCAGATCTTACTGACGAAAACACTTCCTTCTTTTGAAACTTTTGGGAGAGGGCCCATTCACATAATTGTCCATGCATTTGAAACTCGAATCCCATCCGGAATCGTATAGCATCTTCCATACATACTAAATTATCAAAAAAACAAAAACATATGCTGAAGAGCACTCTTGCCATTTTCATTATAAACTACTCCTATACATCCCGTATATGATACTATAAACATCTTATAGTTGAAAACCATAATACAATTCAAAAAACAGCTAGTGATGCTATTCAACCAGTTTGGTGTATTTTTTCAAAAAGCGGCATAGCATTTCCATAAAAAAATTAAGTTATCCATCACGAAACAAATGATCGTGGTGTCCTGGCATTGTAGGATTTAATGGGGTTTCGTCATATTCATCAAAAACATCCACACATGGATCTTTTAACGTTGACACCTGACTTTCAGGTTCTGATGTTGCGTTTGCATATTGGGTTAATTTTTTCCATTTTGTAAATATGCTTCTCGTTTTTGCTTTGAAAAATGCCTCGGTAATTTCGACCAATTTTTTGAATTTCGACTTTTGATTTGTTTTTCGATTTTCAGAAATTGCAATAAGCCTTTCCAACTTTCCTTCATAAAATAAATTCACTAACACGTCATGCATAAATTCAGGCAACAGCTGTAACTTCTCGTAATACGGCGAGTATGGTAACATGTCTATAAATTCATCGTATATGTCTTCTGGTAGCATGATTTGAATACAAGAAGCTCCACTAGGCGCAGCAGGAAATCTTAAAATCGGATTTTTTTTCTCAAACATATTTAAGAGCATTGTCCTTTGATTAGACGCATCTGTATGTTTCAATTTATAAAATTCAATATATGAAATTAAAAGGGAATATTCATCTCTAGCCCGTTCAGTCGTTAATATCATAGCAGCGATCTCTATAGCTGTATTCATTATGCATTGATTGGCAACACGATTAATTCTATTTGGTTCCTCTGTTGTTAGTGGCTTTTGTGATAATTTCAATATCCTTAAAACATTTATTGCAAAGTAATTTATATAGTCGGAATACAACGGAGGATGACTTGGTTTAACAAATACAAAATCGTCTAAAATGCCATTTTCCCTTTTGTTTGCATCATATAAATACGGTTTCCATTTCCCATCAACCGAAAATCCATAAGTTGTACTATAATGTTTACGATTTATAAGGCTGAATTGAGTTCTAACATTAGGTGCAGAATCAACTGGAATTATAATCTCGAAATTATTTATATGATTGCTATCATTGTTACTTCTTACCGATTCAATGAATTGCTTGCGTCCATCAAAGTTTAATGTAATTTTATGAACTTTAGTACATTTGTTATTCCATTGTTGTCGCTTACCATGGCTGCTGATACTGCCAAGAAATTGTTGCATTTCAGAATAAAACACCTGATTTGTTGGTTCCATGCCAGCAACATTGGCGATAATAGAAATTATAAGAAGAAATGCTATATTTTTCATAATTTACCTCACTAGCTACAAACCACTCATTACTATCGTTCATCTTTCTACGGTACAATAACACAGTATCTACGATATTTTTACTCCATAAGTTACACATCTAACATGCTTGCGTATAGCTCAAAACTTGCCGGTTGGCCCTCTGGAAACAACAGATTGCGCATAAAATCAGTGCCTTTACCTCTACAATTGCCAATGGCATACTTTGCTGCTGCGCCGATGATTTCAGGACTTGAATTCGCAGGAATAACAACATTCAGATCTTCGCTCATACCATCTCCACTAAAACCATCAATGGATTCGTGATTTGTAGGTTCAAAAATTATGTGTTCTTCATTCTGTTTCACCGACACATGCTGCATGTTTTGGAACAACGCCCTCTTCGTTTTGTATTTGTATTCCTTCATCACTCGCTTTACCCACTCTTTATAGCGTTCTGCCGCTGCTACTGGTGTAAGTAACCACCTATCAGGTTTTAAATTTCTCCATTCTTCATCAGTAATATTCATGTTTTTTTCTTCTTCCGTTTCGGATAAATCCCTACTTTTAGCCAAGGCTTTTAATATTGCTTCACCTATGGTTTTGCAATCGGCTAACGGTTCAAGATATATGTCCTCGCCTTTGGGATCACCGGATAAACCTCCGGTAAACGAACGTGTAACAATTTCTAAAAATTTTTCGTTACAACCTACAAAGGCATACTTTTTATTTATCATTTCCCAATCCTCGTCACTTCTATTTTCACATTATTCAATTTCCCATATTCAATAGCACGCTGAATTTGTCGCATTTGATCAATCCCTGTATCAGCCGGTATCCCAAGCTGAATCTCCTTTATTTTAATCATTGAAGTATTAATTTCATCAGGCCTTAACCCCTTATCATACCGTTTGAAATCAAGCGTTTTATCAACATAACCTTTCAATGTTTGGTAAACACTCTCCGGATGCATCAATCTCGATGGTGCATTCGTGTCTATCGTTTTTACACTTACTGCTCGGCCGTTACGTTCGAACCAGAAATCGAAAGTTTTAAAATTTTTAGGCAATCTAGAGTTTTTAAACTCAGGCAAAGTCGCTACATAGTTCTCGAAAGCCATACCGTATCCTTGTTCTCCCAATACTGGATCGCCCCATTTCAAACCTATTTTTGTCGCAGAAATATCGCCTTTGTATTTCGTCGGATTAATTCCTTTTGCGAGTTTTGCGATGACTCCGTGTTTGAGATTTTGTATCTTAGCGACAAATTTCGTTACACATTTCGCTTTTGCGATCTTACCAAAGATTAAACCTGCAACTGCTGTTTCAGTTACTGCTACGCCTTGTCGTTGTGCGTCCTCTGACACAGAAATTTTTCCTTGCACGTGTTCATCTACCGCACTCGCATCGAATGGCACTAAGAAATCCAAAATTCCGCTCGTGAGTTTCAGATTCTTCTTCGCCGCATATTCGCGAATCTTTTTCGAATCAGCGCTACTCATCGCTTCAACAAATTCTGGTGACGGCCTGTTTAACTCATCAACTATGTATCCAACGTATTCTTTTACCTTGTCTCCAAACGACATCGCTTCCAGACGATGTGCCGCTTCTTGATATGCCGCACGTTCTTCAATCTCAGATAAAATCGCTTGATCCACTAGTTCATTTGACAGATCATCATCGTGACTTTGAACATAGTTTTGTACAAAGTACGAAAACTCTTCATCGCTCATAGACGAAACCTGAGCGCGCAATGCCGGAGATTTTTTGGCAGCTTTGTTCCTCATCGCTTTCAACACAGCTTTGCGATTAGTCGAAATTTTTTGCTCAGTTTCGGCGACTACTTCTACGGCTGCATTGGTATCTTTTTGAATTTCCCTTGCATCGGCATCGGTGAGGCCTTCGTTCATCGCCTGATTGTATGTCGCGCGAGAGATTTGTTGCCGCAATTGTTGCAGTTCATTCACCTCCGACATCATGCTGATAAACTCAGCGACGCAAGGATTTACGACGCGGCGATCATGCTCCTGCGTTTCAGACAGTTTTTCTTCCAAGATTTTTCCGGCAGAAATTTTCTCCGCATCTGATTTTACGACAACGCCATCAGGACGAAGACCGACCTCTGCAGATTTCTTGTACAACAACTTCCCAACCGTAAGATAAAACTTCTCTGTCCCAACAAGGGATGCCAAATGTTGTACACGCCTCGATAATTCGTGCTCCTCCGCAAATCGAATCCGCGGAATTGCTTTTAATCGAGGATCTCCAAAGCCGATTCCGAGGTCGACATTGTGAATCATCGACGCAATGCCGCTTAATTCAACGCCGATGCTTTGATCGTGCGATTCCGAACGGAACTCGTTTCGCAAATCTTCTATCGTCAAATCATTCGTCACAATCGCATCAATCAACCGCGCACGAATCTGCGATCCGCTGAACACTGCATCGTCGCAACGCACAAACAAATCATCCGCGTTGATAACCTGCGCAATATTCTCCGACAATTGCGACCGCGATTCCATCTCAATCACGGACACATTCGGCATCGCCCCAACCATCGCCTGCGGTGAAAAACAGGCCGTCAAAAAACTATCCGGCGAAAACGTTATGCTGTATCCAGACGTTTTTACTTCTTGCTTCACTTCGTGCTTAGGCGCCTGCGTTGTAAATTTTCCGGTTTTAATTGTGCCTTTGCCCTCAATATCCCAGATTCCCTCAAGATGCGTGCGATCATTGCTGATTCGTAAAAGACCAATTTTCATCTGCGATTGATGCGGACGTTTTTCGTCAATCTTAATCGTCGTTTTAATATTGCTATATCCAAATCCCGTAACAAATCGTCCAAGAAATATTTTAGATAAAGTCAACATCGGATTTTCCATCTTCGATAGATTCGACATCATTTCAGCATGCGCCAGAGTCTTGACTCCACTCCCAACTACGTTAAACGCTGTCGGCAAAGCATCTCCAAATGTTACTACTTTGTTCGCATTCTCCAACGCATTTATAAAAACATCGCCGTTAATCTTTGGCGCAAAAAATCCTGATGAATGTTGCGTAATAACCGTATGATTCGTTTCGTATGCCGCACGTTCAATTAACGTTTTCTCAATCACTGCATCCAAAATTTGTCCGGTCACATCTACCATTTCCAGTTTACCCATGCCCAAAGCTTCAAATTTGTCTGCCAAAATTTTCGCACCAACTGGAATGCTTCGATCTTGCACAAATTCAGCCTTCGAACTTCCAAACAAACCGTTTTTAATGGTAACACTATGATTTTTTTGTTCCACATAGGCGGGGTTAAATGTAAGATCTCCATCCTCTGGATAAGATATTTTCGACGTAACAATCGTCGCTCCTGCCAATGTCGCATCCTTACTCTTAAAAATAATCCCACCTGTAGATTGAATGCCTCCTGGCTTCGGCACTTGCGTCTCGGATGTCGTCATGCCTTTGCGATTGCTCGTAGCATAAAAAGATTTTTGATATGCCGGCTGCCAATCATATTTACCTTCAAACATTACGCCTTTTTCACCTGCAATCAAATCCGTTCCATGCTGCTCAACTGTTCCATTAGGCGCGGAGAACTCAATACCATTTCCCGTAAATACAGAAGAAATTGTCTTTTGTTCGCCCGTTACACTTCCCCAAGAAAATTTGTAATTCATATCGAGAGGCATTTCAGAATCAACAACATTTCCTTCAGAACTACGCAATTTTATACTCTTGGCCGTAATGTTCGCCCCTCTACTGAAAACGCCTTCTTTCCCTTCTGCTTCAAATTTTCCTCTTTGCTCTATAACAACTGGATCAACCCCAACTCGCCCATACGGAGAGTATTGGAATTCCGCAGCTATTTCTATTTGCTTTTGCGCTTTTAATGATAAGTCTTCGCTCTCTAAATTCATCTCGCCAGGAGCAAGTTTGATATTTCCAAGCGTTTTGATCGCTATTAGTTTCTCTGCTTGAATTTTATTTATCACCCGAGACAAAGTATCCGTTAGCAAATAAGGATTGTACAACGGCACCATAACTTTTTGGCCATCTACTTCCATTTCAACATCTGGATTCAAACTTTTATCAAACAAAATCGCGGGATTTCCACCAGGCAACACTATTTCACGCGAACCACGAACGGAATCAGCTATTTTTGCTCCAGTTTTCACCAATCTCTCAATTAAATCTATTCGAAGCAATATATCACGTCCATAAATCGGGGTTAAAGTCAGTAATAATAACTGATTAATAATGCTATCATGCACGGATGATGCAAAAAATGATGACTTCGGAGCTTCCCCCATAAAACCGGACGAATGCGTATTGTATATAGATACCGATGGCTCCGTTGAAGAAGATAATCCCATGGGCAGTAAAGTTGTTACTGTTTTCCTTGCATCTCCTTGTTGTCTAAATGTTGAATTATCCGTTAAAAACCCTAGTTGCTTTCCAAATTTTTGCAAATCAATCAATTATACCACTTGGCCTGTCGGCAATAATATCGGTGAAATAATTCCGCGAATCGTTAGATCCTTTATTAAATTCATAAAAATGTTTTGCGCTTGTATCGCTAATTGATCAAGAGCAGCTTTACGCAATTCTAAATTAACATTACCCCTTGCAATCAATTTCCCAATGTCATACGAATTTAATGTTTCTTGTTTATGCTCTTTAAAAAATATATTGCCTCCAGAAACAATTGTGCCAAAATACGAAGAAGAAAAATATGACGGTTTATTAGCGGCATCTATTTTTAAATCGCCGGCAGAAAATATATAACCAGGATATCTGGAACCAAAACTATAACTCGTCTTTGGCTTATATCCGACTATTACGTCTTCGTCACGATATCTTGTTTCCCAATGTGATGTATCATGCCAGTTGCTTCCACCAAACATCCCACGGAATCCTCCCGCTCTCGTGGAATATCCACTTTGTATCCATACTTGATACGGCACAGGACGTCTTTCATATACTGGTTCATTCGGATTGACTCCATAAAAACTTTTGCTGCCCGCAACATATCCATTATAAAGCCCAGCACCGTTTAAATATGTTGTACCTCCGGAATAAATTAAACCACATTCATTATGTAACGCTCTTTGAACATTTATATTTAGCCCTTTCGCTGCATTAATAATTCCAAAACTATTATCAAACTCTTTTGCGTTTATATCTAGTAATCCTCCGGTTGTAATTACGCCGGCCTTATCTAAATGTGGTTCGTATACATCATGATATGCATAACTATCGTGTCTAGTTAGCTTCCCATCGTCAAAAGAATACCATGTCACGAGGTCACGTTCATAAGTAATTCTTCCTCCTCCTGTATTCTTAAATTGTCCAGATACATTTAAATTCGATTTTTTACTTCCCTGTGTCTGCAATCTTCCGCCATCATTCGTAAAGTTCCTTGTTGTAATATCAAAATTTTCTTTTGCAGAAACAGTTATTTTTTTCTTCCTCGCTTTCTTAATGCTGAACTCATTGGTATTCGCTTTTAAAGATCTTGCTGTTAAATCTCCCTCAAAAGTCATCGTAGGACTACTGATATCCAAATCAACATTCATGTTCGTATCAGCAACAACGTTGATACCTCTTTCAGCATTAATCTTCAATTTTTTGTCATTGCCTTGAATGATTGGCTGAAACCTTCCTCCTAATTGTAATTCTGTTCCTTTGGCATTGTATTCGATAAACTTTTCTGCAACACAGCGTCCCCATTGTGAATTATTTGAATGCTGAGTAACCTTTAATCCATCTGGAGAATAAATAATTCCATCGTTCATGAATTTATTGGCTCTAATACCTCCTTTATCAAGACGCAAAATCGCATCATTGGAGGCAACATAATCTCCTTCTAATGTAACGAACCTTTGCTCCTGCGTTTTTATTAAAACTTTCCCATCATTGAGCAATGAAATATCGCTTGGCAGATTCTTGGAAATAATTTTGCGATCATCTTTTGTAACCTTGCGTCGACCAATTTTGATATTTTGTAATAGATGCAAGGTCGCATTCTCACCATTATAGAGCGCGTCCAATGTTTTAAATTGAGAGCCAATTGTAGTTGTACCAAAATTATATAGTCCAGAAATCCTTGAAGAATCCGTAACTCCTTCATCCAAATTTAACTTAGCACCATTTTGTACAAGAATCTCTTTTAATCCAAAAAGCTTCGATCCTTTCTTGAAATTGATAGTCGTTCCTGCATTTATACGCATATTAGATACGTTTGAGAATTTTGCTCTAATATCATTGGTTCCACGTAAATTATCTAAACTCGCAGGAATTTCACTGTCGTTTTCCAATTGCAAATGACCACAATTCTGCAACTTTTCCAATTTCGGCGTAGACGATAAAATGCGCGCTTTCCCACGATTATTTAAATTTTGCAAATTTCGTGTGTTTGAACCTTCTTGCAATAATAAAGAAGCAGGAGCTGCAACATCTATCGATTTTAAACTTTTGAAATTAGTATTTGCTTGCAAATGTTGTTTTACTTTTATCCTTTGCGAATTTATTTGTCCGCCAGAAATAAGGCCAACTTTAGAATTAGCAATCAGTTCTTCATTATTTATGGTTCCATGATTATCAATTGTGCTTCTATCTCCAGATAATTGTAATAACTTGGAAAAATTAGCCTGCCCATTATTGCGCAGAGCACCAGCAATACTTCCTTTTTGAAAATCAAGAGTTCCATTATTTGTTACTGCATTTTGTAATTCGATTTCTTGACCTCTCACTATTCCATTAATTACCGACTGTTTAGATGCCAACTTAACAGACCCAGATATCAGCTCCCCTTGAATTTGCTCGAACTTCTCGCATTCTGTATCAATCGTACCAGCTGTGGATGATAGCCTTCCATGATTTATAGTTGTACCAGATCCTGTAATATGCAACTTCCCTTGTACAGCAATTTCTCCGTGATTATCTATTTGAGATGAGCTATTCAGTAATAATTGATTGCTCTTGAGCTCTCCCAAATTACACATATCTTTAGCATCAATAGATATTTGTCCATTGCTTGTAATTTTTCCTTTTTTGCTATTAAAAAAGTAAGCTGCATTTTTAAATGAACTATTGGGAGCAGTGCTAATCAGATTACCAGCATTAAAACAAGAGCCACCATTGAAATTTAACTCTTGTCCAACATTCAGTTCCCCAGCATTTAGCAATAATGCGTTTTCTAAAGTTAAATTTTGAACTTGTAAAGTTGATTTATCATCTATAAATAATCCATTTTTCAAACCATCATGTCCGTTGCCATGAAATGTAAGATTGTCTAGTGTCGCCTTACTATTGATTAAGAAAGCTGCAGTTGCTTCAACATCTATGTCTGTATATTTTGCGCTGTTCAACAATAGCATTGATGGTACCTCGATATGAATCGAACTGTTACATGTTTCTAATGGATTGAATAACACATTACCATCATGAGATAATATTACCTGTCCTAATCCGGGAATATCTACACTATGTCCCCATGATAATTGAGTCATCTGTTCTAAATGTTCCTGTGCTTCATTCATTATATCGCAGGACAAATTCTGAACAATTTCGTCAATCCGAACCTGTGAATCGTTATCAATATTAAGTTGATCTACAAACTGAGAAAACACTTTGTTATATTTAAATGTAGATTCCGATTCTAATGTGACTTTTTTTAGAAGTTCCACCTGATATCTCGACGGACCATCCAACCGCTCATGTCGACTAATTGATAAACGATATAACTCTCCAGCAGCAAAGGCGGGCATACTATTAGATAACAACATAACATAAGCAACAATTTTAGCAGTATTTCGTTGAATTTGCCTGGACAACATGTAAACCTCTTATTAACATATAGTTCACGCTAACATATTATCTACATAGTTGCAACATTAATTTTTATAAGCAAAAAATCATAAATGTTTTCAAGGCGCTAGGTTCACATTTTGTGCTAATACAAATGAACTGAAAAATGAAAAATTGTGAATTCGTGGGTAGAGGCCATGACTAACGCATCTAATTTTTTTTATAACTCATTACTTTTCAAAAGAAGCATATAATTTCGTCATTTTTCATGCACATGTAACGTTTTGGACGCATAAAGTTCTATGTTACGCGATGTGAGGCTGATAACGCCCTTGGTAAGTCCCCTTCGGATTTCGCGGGAAATCGTTGATTTTAGTTCGTCAGCAATTTTTGACTTTGACAATCCTTGCGCCAAAGCGATTTTTCCTCTTTCAATGGAGTCTCGTCTGTTGAATTTCTTGTAATTTTGAAAGTATACTATCCTTCATAGAGTAATCCTTAATTTAAAATAAAAAAGTATAAATATTATAGCCGATTACTCGATCCTTCTTCATCTTCCCTGCGTTCGAATAGCGTTGCTAATCTTAGCCCTCGGAATTCAAAAGTTGATAGCAGTGGAAAAAGAGAAGTAAATATCACGCTACTGAGAAAGAGGAAACGTCACCTTTAGATTGCTCCTCTCTCTTGATACTATCCACGCTTCACAAAAACCTATGCACTAATCTTATCTAAATGAAACATTTTTAAAAAAGAAGCTACTCTCCCGTCATCAAAATACTGAACATCACTGTTATGAACTTCCTTGCAACTCTTTCTACTCTTGGAATAAAAATCCAGCACTCCATCAAGTAAAAAGTGAACAGTAGCTTTAATTTCATCATTCCCTTGCATAAAAACAGCTTTACAAGAGGTAGCAAAACCACTAAGTTCATGATCAGAGAGCGAGATAGCTAACAATTTTTCGAATTCCTCTTCTTTTCCATACTTTATCCCTAAGACTGGAGCTATTGTTCTATTATCAACAAAATTCAATTCATGTTTGATCTCCCGCTCTTCAAAAATCAACCCATTCGAAAGTCTTGAGCACACTGTTTCTACTGCTGATTTATACAAGCCAACGTTATATCGAAGCCCTGTAACATTAATACAAACAGAAACCGCAAACGAACATGTTATCAAATATTTTTTCATTTCTTACCTCCTCATTTTTTATTTGCAAAAACATACAACATTCCCATAATTTTCTTTTTCCCTTCACTGCTTAGTATCTCATTCTCGAAATTATGTAACCCATCCAGAAGAGCTAAAGCATGTATTGAAAGATCACTTACGTTTTTTAGAAAATACCCTTTTGTCTCTTTAACATTTAACTTCATAAAATAGCTTATAAAAAAATCCCCTATATCCTGAATCATTCTGACTTCTATTAACGCTTCTCTAAAGTCAAGATAATTTTCTTTACAGTATCCCATGGAGTCGCTCTTTTCATCTAAAAAAACAGGAGGTGATAATAAATCGTAACAATAAGACACTTCATCAAACCCAACCTGCTTATCCTTTGTGGTTATAATAACCCGCTTATCATGTAAAGCAGGGTTACTAATCGATTCAAGAACATCTTCATAATACCCTTTTGCAAAGTATTTTTGCAAATAAGATATTCTTGAGGATAAATCTCTAAGCATAGTTGTTGTGATTATGCCATCTCTCAAAAGTCCTTCAATGTAGATCATGTTGGGAGTACAACTAATCAACCTTTCTCTGTAAGCTAATTGAACTGGCAGATCCCGCCCAACACGTAAATCTTCGGACAGTTCAGATTTTAAAGATGACAAATCCACTGGAGAACCATTTTCTTCATAATACTGCTCGCCATAAGCCGCCCTATAAAACAATTCAATAGGGTCCTTGTAATCATTATCGTCGGACATCATAATAGCACGGAAAACATCAACATAAGAGCTATTTGCCGCCAAGGATTCTTCAACACACAAAGGAGAAGCCATTTCTATTAGAGCCACCAATGCTTGATCTCCACCAATATCAAAATACATCTGAGAAAAAGGTCTCCTTGACATCAGCA
Source organism: uncultured Alphaproteobacteria bacterium (assembly GCA_944390775.1). Classification (GTDB taxonomy): domain Bacteria; phylum Pseudomonadota; class Alphaproteobacteria; order UBA3830; family UBA3830; genus CALXQQ01. The sequence goes on along the minus strand of CALXQQ010000023.1, from coordinate 1,806 downwards.
TAAGTCTCATCTTTGCATCAAATTGTCCGTATAATTGGCAGGAATCAAAAATGCCCTTTATAGCTTCATCGTCACTCTGATCGGAACTACCGATAGCTTCCATCGTCAGCGCGTTAATAAACATTAACCCCAACAATTTATTATGATACAAATTAAATAACAACTCAGCATTTTCAGAAGTATCTCTAACTTTCAAGTGCTTAAGAAAGGGCAAAGTACTTCGCAACAGAACCTCATTAAAACTTTCACATTTATTTATCACATCTCCTTTGATTTGTTTTGGCATAGACATCACCATAGCCACATATAACGGCATCGTCCATTCCAAAGGATGTTTCACCGTAACTTGCGGAGCAAAAACAGGTTTCCAACCTACTTGAGGCACACAAATGTCATTATTCGCCAAATCATTATCTGTATAAAAAATATCCATCTGTTCTTTGCGTAACAAATCAATCCAATCTCCAAAACTGAATTTAGGAGCTTTGATCTCTCGCAAACAACCAACTGCAATCTGAATATCGCATATACATTTTTGAAACACATTCCTCTGATTATGTGAAAAAGGTTCTGTCACAAATTCAATGTCATTTCCGTCAACTTCTACACGCCAGGCAAAAATACCATATGCATTAACCTTAAATATCGGACGTTTTTGTACTAATCTATTTTTCCTAGCCCAAGGACACAAGCCACTAACCTCTTGCAACTCTATTCCTAAATCATAAAAAGGTGAGCGCTGAAACTTCTCATGCATTGGCAAACACAAACCAACAACCACCGAATTAAGGGAAAGTGACATGACACAAAATATAGCAAAAACACGAATATTCCTAGACATACCCCCTCCTATTACGATTAATAATAACATATATATATCTATTGTCAAGTTTAGTGTATTGTATAAGATCGGCAGAAATGAGACGGCCAGCCTCAAAACTACATTGACGAAGATACTCCATGTGAGTTATTCGTTGTAATATCAGATATAGCCAGTATTCATTGTGTTTTTGCAATTTTTTCAGTTTAGCCAGCATCGCTTCGATCGACCACGCAAATTATGTAAATTCTTCTTTTGTCTTTTAATATTGGTATTATGGGTATACATCTCTATTCTCAATAATTTGTCTATTTTCGTGACTAAAATGCCGCACTTTGGAAAGGTTGCCCAGAGGGCAATTATGTTGCCAATAAATTTTTTTTGCAATCATGATTTTTCAGCTTCGACTCTAGCTCATTCTTCCGCGCGACCTTTTTCGACACCGATTTTCTCGCCTTCTTCTAGTTCTGCATCGTATTTCACTTTTTGGTTAACGTAGAGGTGGTTCATTTCGCGGACTCTGGCGTAGTAAGCAGCGCGAGTTTCCGGATCGGCGCTCATTTGAGTTAATTCGTCTATTTATTTCAATGCATCAATTTCTGCGATTGATAAGCCTGTAAAATCGGCTATATCCTGAATTGCTAAACCTTTAGACAACATCTTTCTCGCACTCTCCATCTTTGCTGCTTCGGCTTTAGCGCGTTCTTCCGCGCGACCTTTTTCGAGGCCGATTTTTTTGCCTTCTTCGAGGCCTTCCTTATATTTCACGGTTTGGCCGGCGTAGATGCGATTCATCTCTCTGACTCTGGCGTCGTATTCCGCGCGAGTTTCCGGATCAGCGCTCATATGCGTGAGTTCTTCCATCGCCTCCTTGACCTCCGGAATATTCAAAAACTCCGGCGGAATCGAGTTCGGATCTCGGATAAATTGCATCCACACAGTAAACATGTCGTTCAAAAAACGTTTCGGAGTCGCCTCGAGTTTGG
>CALXQQ010000022.1 GCA_944390775.1 uncultured Alphaproteobacteria bacterium | reverse complement strand
ACTCTCTGTTTTTGCTGATCTTAATGACATCTGCCAGCATCGGTTCGAGGCGTTGAATGTGTCGACAAATGTTTGATTCATCGAGGTCAAACAGCATCCCCAAAAATTGAAAGCTCACATAAAATCGATAGTAAATCGATACCAACAAAATCCCGTCCGCCAAGGTTTTTATCTTGGAGGGCCTACCTGAAACCTTCTTTTTCTTCTGAAATTTTTCCCATTGCGGATGCACTTTGCGAACAATTTCGTAAAATTGCTCCAACTTTATCCCCGTCAACTTTGCAAAAAACTTACTTTGATTACACAATTTATCGAAACTCATCATTTTTATTTATTTTTTGTTGAGTTTCGCACTTTTCTCACTCTTTTGCTATCCCCTCTCTACTTTCGCAAGAGGTTTAATATTTGTCGACACATTCAACGCCTCGAACCGATGCTGGCAGATGTTATTAAGATCAGCAAAAACAGAGAGTTGAGCCAGTCTGATCTTGAGAGGATTTTGATAGACTCAACGGAAATTCAGATTCAGAGGCCCAAGAAAAATCAGAGACAATTTTATTCTGGGAAGAAGAAACGTCATATGATGAAATTCGAAATCATGACCAATACAAATGGAAAAATCCTAAATATTTCAAAATGTTATAGTGGTCGAACACATGATTTTAAAATTCGAAAAATGTCCGATCATATCCCGAAAGATGTTCAAGTTCTGGCAGATTCTGGATATCAGGGTTTGCAAAAACAGCATCCGAAAACGCTTCTGCCGCACAAACGACGGCGAAAAAGTCCTTTAACAGCGGAACAAAAGGAGCATAATCACACACTTGCATCGAAACGAGTAAGTGTCGAACATGTATTTTCCCATCTCAAAAAATTCAAAATTTTGGGCTCTATCTACCGAAATTTCCGCAAAAAACTGCACATGAGGTTCAATGTAATCACCGGAATTTATAACTTGCGGTTTTCATAACAATTAACCGCATAGACCAATCGCTGTTCGTGTTTGCTAACCATAGACTTTCGCAAGATGTTTATTGAGTTAAGAGAATGCATGTTCAACGATCATTTGTTTCGATACAAGGGCGTGATAGTAAGAGATTCATTCAGACGAAAGAGAGACTTTTCGTCGTCGTTTGTACAGCAAAAGCGTTGTTGGATACAGTTTATGATATGACATTTTTCGAATTTTAAAATCATGTGTTCTGCTACTATAGCATTTGAAATGTTTAGATTTTGCCAATTAAATCGTCATAAATTCAAAATATTTATTATATATTTTCTCTTTTCTTATTAAAATTTCTTCTGATTTTTCTTAGGTCTCTGAACCTAAAAATCCATAACATTTGCCAAAATTACCTCAAGATCATAATAACTTAACCATATGTTTTTGATGATCTTTATGATATTTGCCAGCATCTGTTCGAGACATTGAATGTATCGACAAATGTTTTAGTCATCGAGGTCAAACAGCTCTCCTCAAAAAAAAATGAAAACTTTCATAAAATCGATAAAAAATAGAAATAATAAAATCTCATTTTCCAAGGTTTTTATCTTGGAAGCCCCTCCTAAAAAACTTCCTTTTTCTTTTGAAACTTTTCCTATTGCAGTCTCACTTTGATAACAATTTCGTGAAATTACTCCAACGTTACATCTGTCAACCTTATAAAAAACTTTACTTTTATTACACAATTTATCGAAATTTTGCTATCTTCTCACTTCTTTCGCAATAAGTTTACTATTTTCCACATATATTTAACAAACACTAAAGTTAATACAACAAAATTAACACCCCAAACAAACTATCTTCTCACACCCTACTCTACATATAACGAGCCTGAGCACTTTTGCCAACATATGAATATCTCTTAACCTGTTTCACGTGAAACAACAAATGTAAAATATATACCATCAAAATTAGAAAAACACTATAACCACAAATAGTGACGCCCCTATCTCCCAAGACAAATCTTTCTTTCAAGCACATCTCACCAAGTTTGATTAGCACAAAAAAAAATACAGACAAAACAGATAGTCTTCTCCCTATCAACATTTGCCTATTTTATCATTTCATTAAGCTCAATACTCATCGCGTTTATCAAGATACCTCTCAACAAAACATTTACTTTTACTCTTTAGCTTGTCTATCAATTACATTCTTTGCTTGTAACATATTTTATACGCAATACACAAACTCAACAAACTAGACCTTCTGAATAACCAATATATATATCAACATGTTACCCAATTTTACCATAAAATATGTCGACACAATTCATTTAAAGCAAATACCAATCATCCTACAATTTGAAATAATCTCAAAGATGATATCCAGAAAAGCAGAATACCTACAGACAAGCAACCACATAGTATATGCCATCTTCCACCTAAAAGAAAGCAAACAAAAACAATAACCACATTGCGAAACGGATATCGTTTATATATTTACAAAAGAGATGAATGTTATACATGATTGTATGGTAATCCAAGCGAACAGCAAGTAAAACTGTAGTGTTTTTGGAAATTTTTGTTTTTCTGCTTGCAAAATAATAAATATGTCTGATATATATTTTAAAAAACCAAGGATTCCCCTTTTAGAATTGTTATAAACTCTGCTTGCTGTATATGTTTTTTCTTTTTTGTATTAACATTTCTGCTGATTTTTTGGAAATCGCAGAATTTACATCTCCGCAGCATCGATCAAAATTTGTAAACCTTATTAAGAATAATTTACCATCATTTTTAATGGGTTACTACTCATACCAATAATCTCTCAAACCTTTAAATAGCTTGACAAATATTCACATAATGCCAATCAAAATAAATGCTCAAAAAGTTGATGCTGCTGTTGTAGCAGACATTACAACCAAATCTCATTTTCAAGACTTTTGATCATCAATCTGCCTCACCCCTCCATAGTGATGCCTAAGCAACAACACCGTTGCTCAACAAAGACTATATTTTCTCCATAATTGTTAAACAATCTGACATCTGCACACCTGCAGTTTATCAAAGTTCAGTAAGAAAGAAAACAAATGAAGTAAAAGGAGCGAAATGAGAGGCATAATTTTAATAGAAGGTATCACCTCAAATGGTTAATCAAAGAATGCTAGACATAGACTTTATTTTTTCCATAGCAATTTTATAAATTATACGACTACGCCTTCAGAAAAAAATTTGTAAAAAATGATCGTGTTTTGATCTGAGATTTATTATTGCGTTTCGGTATTTTTCATGTAATATTCTGTAGAAAGCGCAATATTTTAAAATGCTTAGATAGCGAAATTATATATCGTCGCAAGTCACCAAGCATTCCTCGACAGCAATGTGGCAATGCAGAACTTAGACAAAGTTTTTAAGGTTCGGAGAGAAAATCCGACATATGGCAAAGCGAAAAGTACGACTATCTTGCAACACTCTCTCAATTTTTGGATAAGAGAAAGCTCCATTTATTTAACGATTAAGTGTTTGATATCTTAGAAAAAACCATCAAACATATATCGTATATGAGAGCAAAGCTGCACATGAAATTGAAGGAATGTAATAAGATATAGATTGGAGGAATAGAGCTAAAGCTTTAAGCGTTTTCAGAGTTAGAACCGTAAAATTTTTGTTTTAGCAAATTTATAGCTATATGCGTAATTTAGATACTATAACATTACTGCAAGAATTTTTTCTGTAGTACAATATCAAAACAAACCGATACAAGTAGATGGCATTTGGTAGCGTTGAGAAAGCAATAAAATCATACACGAGAATATTTGTACGCTAGTGCGACATCTTAGCTCAATTTAATCGGATAAATGCGAACAGCATTGGAGAAATGCATCACTAAATACAATTAATACCGCCACATGCACTCTTAAAAGGAGAAACTCCTATGAAGCATCTTCATCTGTATAATTTTAAGGCTCATCATTTCATTTCTATAGAATTCATATCAATTTCTGCAAAAATCGCACATTCAAAAGAATATCTCTTGAGCGAAAATAAATTCCCCTAAAGAAATCTTGCCTATTTCATATACTTATGGTAACTATCTGAAATATAATGAAAGTTGTTTTATGGCTGTATGTTATAATGTCCCTCTTGGTATGAATACATGGTCTGCGATTCTTTCCATTCTAAAACAGCAACCTGAGATATTGAATAGTATAATTATTCTCCCTACAAAACGTAGCTGTATCGATCTGACTAGATACTTACAACAGAATCTCGATTGCGCATTTTTACCTTCAATTATTGCATTAAAAGATCTTATTAATATCGATATTCCATTACCACAAATAATAGAATGTTTACATAGCAGCTGTAGCGACATACCTTTCAACTCTTTATATAGTTTTGCAAAAGATGTTCAATTTTTCATATCCTCTTCAATAACTCAGCAAATCAATCATGAAACTTTCTACATATACAACTATTGTAGTGATACTCAGAAATTAGCGAATTGCATAGATATTCTGATCAAACAGGCCACGCAAATGTATCATGTAAACAAAGAGCAAGTGCGTAGTTTAATACAAAAAAACAAAACTATCTGTGTTGGTCTAAGCTCTATTGATTCCACCATGAGTTTTATATTAAACGAAATTGCACAATCTAAAGGTGGTATAATTTTCTGCAGAGGATTAGAAGATATCGACACAGTTAATTATAAAATAAATTGTGAATTAAAAAACATAACACACTGTAATAAAACACTTTTTCCTGTGGATAACCCTGTTAATAAGATTACATACTTTAAAATAAAAAACATGGATGAAGAACTATTTACAGCTTCAACACTTGCTAGACAATTCACAAGTTTTGGACAGAAAGTTCTAATAATAACTCCCGACAAAAAAACAACAAGAGCTTTAGAAGCATATCTACTCAAATGGAATATAGTTGCAAACAGTTCAACAATATTATCACACACACGAGAAGGATTGTTTTTACTCAAAATAGTTGACATGGTTTATCATCGTTATGATTGTGAACTCGCTCTAGATGTTTTAAAGTCATGCGGCATTTCTTCTGCTTTTGAGTTCGAAAAAAAACTTAAACGAATCAACATATTACCTCGGAATTTTTTTGAGGCTAAAGAAAAATATGGAAATGACTTTCCAGATTTATGTTTGATTAAACAACAAAAAACTCCATCAATGATGACAATTGATGAATGGATCTCATGGTTTATTGATATCGCTAAAGGTATAATGCCATCATTCAAAGATTTATTCGAAATTGACACTTTCAAACTAGATATCAAAATATCTCTGCACGAATTTACCTTGTTTTTCAAACAATATCTAAATTCAATATCGACACGCAAAAACCTCGAGTGTAGCGACAATATAACCATAGTTAATATTTATGATGCTCAATTGTTATCTGCAGATAAAATTATCATTTTTGATGGAATTGATACATACAAATATACGGACTCGTGGATTGCAGAATCTACAAATCAAAATGACTTGCATCGAGCAATTCTAGAGCAATTATTCTCACAACCAGATGTCTACATAATGTCGAGAAATTCATCGTGCCACAATATTTGTGAATATGAGTTGCTCAAAGATTTCGTATCATCATGTCCTAAAGTACAATGTGTTCAACCAAATCCAACATCAAAATACTTTCCGTCTGAAATTTCTGTCTCAGATATAGAGCTACTGCAAAACGATCCTTATGAGTTTTACGTAAAAAAAATTTTGCGTCTACCCGATATATCAACAAATGGTAGAAATACTAAAGGCATCTTGCTTCACGAAATCTTGGAACGCACTTTTTCTTTATCTATAAAAGAGCGAACAGCAGACAACATGATAAAAATCACAAATAACATTCTGCAAAAATATGGCATAAGCCTATCTGACCTAGGAATGTGGCAATTTCGTCTTCCTTCGATTTACAAATTCATCGAACATAACAATAACCCACAATTATCTCTGTGCGAAATCCAAGGAATATGTGACCTACCCATAGATTCCGACCACTCTGTGAAAATAAAATGCAGAGCAGATCGCATAGATATAGTTGATAAAAATCTTCATATCATTGACTACAAAACAGGAATAGTTCCATCAAAAAAACAAGTATATAATAGCGAAAAACCTCAACTACCTATGGAAGCAATTATTGCGAAAAACAATGGTTTTTCATTAGAAAACTCATCTGTAATAGCTCTAGAATTTTGGAAGCTAACTGGCAACAACGATGGTAACAAGATTATCACTATTTGCTCTTCCAAAAATGAAGTCGACTTATTATGTGAACAAACTCTTGTAAATATAAAATCTACATTAAAAAAGTACGTTGTAGATTGTTCTCCATACATCCCTAACAGATGTTTTAAATATAATAATGCCTACGTACACTTAGCAAGAACAAAAGAGTGGCGCTATGCTGAATGAAATCAAAGACATTTACTCATCAATATGGATATCTGCATCTGCGGGTACAGGCAAAACTAAAAGCATAATGGATCGAATCATATCTTTGCTTTTACATCGTGTAAATCCTTCACATATTTTATGTCTAACCTATACGAATGCAGCGGCCACAGAAATGTCAGAGCGACTAATTCGCTCTATATATCAAATCAGCAACACAAATTTATCTGAACTAAGAAAAGATTTTCCATCTGTAGATGAAGATCTAATTAATCAACTAATTAAACAAAGTACCAACAGCAAAAGCTGGGTAAATATACAAACCATTCATAGCTTTTGCTTTTCAATTTTAAAGAAATTTCCTCTAGAAACACAACTTTTACCAGGAATAACTCTGTGCGATGATTTTCAAAAGCAAGCACTATGGAAAGAATCTATTTCCATTACGATGAACAATGATCATTTTCAAGAACACTGGTTACGCATTTCAGAATATTTATCTGATATCTTTATAGAAGATCACACACTACTAGAATTAGAAAAATTTCTATTTGGAATTCAGGATTTTGAAAAAAAATACGCCGATTGCTACGATATAGATATTGATCTTCTTCATTTATCTGAAGAACAAAAAGTCCAGTTTATTGTTTCGAAACTTGAAGACAAATTACACATCAACCATAAAGAAATGTTTCAAGATCTTGCAAATAGCCTTCTGAAAACAGGAAAATCAACAGATGCAAAAAAAGCAAACATTTTACTAAATAACATAAACAGCTGTTCTGCATCTTTTATTGATGCATTTTTAACCAAAGACGGAACCTGCTTCAGCAAGCTATGCACAAAAAATGTCGATGAAAACACTCAAAAAAATATGGAAAAAACAGCCATTCTTGCACAATCATTCTTTGAAATGAACAAGCGCATTGAGGCAGCAAAATTCAACATTTCATATTTTTCGATTGTAAACGACATATTGAAAAATTTTCGAACTTTAAAACAACAACACCACTGTATTGATTATAATGATATCATTCATCACACAACGGAATTATTACATCAATTTGATTGGGTAAGATACAAAATTGACAATGGAATTCATCATATTCTTATAGATGAAGCACAAGATACAAGTCCGGCTCAATGGCAAATTATTCAACAACTAACTCAGGATTTTTTCTCTCATCATAAATCTACGAAAACTATTTTTGTTGTTGGAGACTCGAAACAATCCATATATTCATTTCAAGGAGCAAATCTAGCTGTTTTTCAACAACAATTAGAATTTTTTAAATCTGCTGCCAAGCAATGTGGTCAGACATTTCATGAAGTTACGCTCAACAAATCATATAGAACGACTTCAAATATACTTTCTTTTGTTGATGATGTATTTAAAGATATCTTTGCAAATACAAAACACATCAGCAATCGAATAGATCAACAAGATGGAATTATACAAATATGGGATCCTTTTGAAGATGAAGAAGAAAGCGATTTAGAAACAGATTCTGCAGCTTTCAAGCTAGCTTATAACATAGCTCACCAAATAGAGGAAACAATTAAACAACGAGTATTTGTTCCATCAAAAAATCGTTCTGTTGCACCTGAAGACTTTTTAATACTATTTCGACGCAGAGATGTAAAAGTAATGGAACTAATAATAGATCAATTACATCTACGAAATATTCCTGTAGGAGATATTGATAGAATCGTTTTGGGGGAAGATCCAATAGTTGAAGATTTAATTTGCTTAGCGACTTTTGTGCTATCTCCATATGATGATTTGACATGCGCAAGAGTTTTAAAATCTCCAATTATTGGAATAGATGATGAGCAACTACTTACATTATGTAACGATAGAAAAAATACAAATTTATGGGAATCCATACAAGATCTTGATTTTGCAACATCGCTTAAAACATACATCGACTTATCAACCACATTATCTGCGTACAATTTTTTCACACATGTATTAAACGATGGTAATCGTGAAAAATTTATCAGCAGACTTGGAGCTAAATGTTTGGATAAATTAGATAAATTCCTTCAGCTGATTCTGCAGTATGAATCGAATAATACTCCGAGTTTATCTGCATTTTTGCGCTGGTTTGATTCATTTGAACATCAAGTTAAAAGTGAAAACCAACTACAAGAAAATTGTGTAAGATTAATGACGGTACACAGCTCCAAAGGTTTACAGTCTCCGTTTGTGATTTTAGCAGATACTCACTTTATAAAACATCGATCAAATCAGCTAATTTCTCTAGACAATGGAGACTTTGTTTGGGATTTCGATTCATCGCTGCGTCCGCATCGAATAAAACAAGCTTGTGACGAATTAAAAAAAATGGATCAACAAGAATCCTTAAACTTACTTTATGTCGCGATGACACGAGCTGAAGATTTTCTATGGATTTTCGCTCAAAAAAACAAGATGCATGAAAATTGCTGGTATAATTATTTAATTTCACATATAAATTCTGATTTTTTAAAAAATGATACTGTTTACACTAGAGGTAATTTCACTTTTAAAGATAATTCGAATCATTCTACTATAAACCTATATCAACCTAAAAAACTACCTGATTGGTTTTTAAAAAAAGAAGAAAAAACTATCGCAAAATCTCATTTTCAATCTATTCAAACAATATATGGAGATTATGTTCACGAACTCTTAAGACAACACATATCAAACATACCACCACTTCCAAACAAATATTTTTCAAAACTAAACGACAATCAAAAACAACAAGCTATGTTAGAAGTAGAAAATATCATTACTAAATTTCCATACTTATTTAAAGACAATTCACTATCTGAGATACAATTTGTATACAAAGGACGCCTGGGACGTATCGACCTTTTAGCTTTTATTAATAATGAGATATGGATAATAGATTTTAAAAGTGGACATCCCATAAAACCAACACCAAAAAATTATTTAGAACAGTTATACTTTTATAAAGATTTCATAGCTAACAGCAAACAATTTAAAAACAACAAAATCAAAATTGCGATTCTGTGGACAAAGTCAGCAGAATTGCATGAATTAACTTGTGAATAACTAGAGCACACAATTAGAGATTCGAATGTAAATTTTATCTTATGCAGCATTATTCACATATCATGATGATGTTTTTCACAGGCCTAGAAATGTAAAGAATATTAACATTTTGTTAATATTTTCATATGCTTCTGCTAGGCTTTGTTAACCAAAAATTAACATATTCCACACAATTCACATCTCAACGAACAACAACATTTTAATTGATATATTATAGTTTATGAGTTAGCATTAGTTCGAACGGAGCGTAGCGCAGCCTGGTTAGCGCACCAGCTTAGGGAGCTGGGGGTCGGAAGTTCAAATCTTCTCGCTCCGACCATTGTTGTTTGTATATGTCGGGGCGTAGCGCAGCCCGGTAGCGCGCTTGCTTTGGGAGCAAGATGTCGGAGGTTCGAATCCTCTCGCCCCGACCAGTAATTTTCGGTCGGATCAAGTGTTTAATCTGTAATTTTCACCAATACATATGATAGGATTTGTTTTGGTAACACTTTAACACCATGTTGTTTAGCAAACATATGCATAGCTTTATCCATATAATGTTTTGAAATAATGATAGTTTGTTTTTTGTTTTCTAAGATGAATGATACGCGATCGTCTTGTCCTCTACCATCATAGTCTATTAATATATAAAACGAGCTAGTTTTATTGAAGTTTTTTATAAAATCTTCCGCTTGAGAGATGGTTGGTATAAATTTTAATTTTATTGATGGGTGTCCTATCGAATCTTTTAGAATCTTTTGAACATAATCTTCCGCGCATACCACAATAACGACACTATTTTTTCTAAAAAACAATTTGCTTGTAATCCAATTAGGAATACTACATGCCGGAAAAATAACAGAAAATACAGTACCTGATTGAGCTTGTGAATTTATATTAATTCTACCATTATACTGTTCGACAGTATTTTGAATTTGAGATATTCCAAGACCATATCCTCCAATTTTCGTTGTGACAGAAGCATCTTTTTCTTTCTGCATAATCTGACCAGCTATTACAGGAGGAATTCCTCGACCATTATCACAAACATCTATTCTGACTTGTTTATTTTCTTTATACAGTTTTATATTTACTTCAGCTATTTTGTTATCTACGGATTCTACTGCGTTATTTATCAAGTTTGATAACATTCGCTTAAAACTGTACAGATCACACTCTATGCATAGATCATAACAGTCCGGAGAAGGTGTATATGTAATAACAGCGAAATTTCCATGTTTATCTTCACCTTGAACAAAATGTTTATGAGAATATTCTGCTTGTTTTTGAGTTACTATTTCCGAGATTGCTGGAGACACGAGGATATTTTGTTTCATTGTGCCGGATTCGCTGAAATTATCATTTCTATAATGATCTAACATTGCTTTCAGTATTCCATCTATTGAATCAATCGCAGTTCGAAGTATATTCATGTTTTCGCTTGAGACTTCTTCACATGATTTTTCAAAATATTTCAAACTCACGAGAGGGGATAGTAAATCATGTGATATTTGATAGATCATTTTCTTGAATTGTCTATGTTGTTGAAGATCAAGTTGTTGTCTTTCGTATTCTCTGGCGAGATCATTTACTCTATAGCTATCTGTAACATCAATAGAAGTTCCGACAATTCCGACGATTTTTTTGTTATTATCGTACAGAGGAGCTTTAGTTGTTAGCATAATTGCTTGTTTTCCATTTGCAAGTATTGGATATTCCATTATCTGCTCAGGCTTACCAGTCTTCATAACTCTCTGATCACTTTCCCTAAGAATTGAAGAGATTTTTTTCCAAGACAAATCGAAATCGGTTTTTCCAATAACTTCATCAGGAGATTGAAAACCAAGAATTTCTGCTTCCATCGAGTTACATCCCATATAGACGCCTTCTCGATTTTTCCAATATATGCAGCAAGCAGCATGTTCCATTATGCTATCCAGCACAACTTGTGGATTATCTGATTTTGATTTATGTTGTTCTTCGTCAGTTTCTCCTTCAAAATACACAGAAGCATATCCTTGTCCGGGATACATGAGAGATTTATCTGCATAGATACGGCGTAAAAATTCTGGAGTATCCTTATAAACAAACAGAGACTCTTTTACTCCCAAAATTCCTGGAGTATTGATATACAGTGGTAATTCTGCCAAGAAATATTTTGATGCAATCCGAAGAGATTCTTCAGTTATCGGATTATCATTTTTTACTTTTCCATCCAAAACCCATTTAGATGTAGAAAGACAGTTTTCATAGAACTCGTTATCATTTTCGTAACGCTCTACGCACAGTTTATAGGCTTCTATATAATTTTGGTTATTTAAAACATCGCTTAGGTATATAATTTTTGCATCAGACTCTTTTTCGCTGAATCCCAGACTCATTAGAGCTCGCACAGCCTTATGGCGCAAATATCTATCCTGGCGTTTGGTTTTCTGTTGTGCTTTTTTTTCGTCATATCCAACTGCTTGCAATGTATAAGCGGAAATTTTATCAGGAATGAATAGATTGACATTGTTGAAATGTTTGAAAGCCCAAGAAAATATTAGAGTCATACGTTTATCGCTGAAATAGCTATTAAACGGACTAATTCCAATTAGCACATGTTCAGATCTTATGAAAATCTTCATAGATTCAGAATTAATAAACTCCTGACTTTTGGGAATCATAATACCACTAGACTTCATGACACACCTCCACACAACTCACAATTTCGAGTATAGCATATTGACAGACTTATACAACTTATGGTTATCTAATCATTTTTGTGATTGTCATGAGATATCTTATATCTATGGAGTTGATTATTTGCAGTCTTCATATTTTTTTCATATAATCTTCTCTATATTTTGTGGAGAAATGTATGTCGACAGATATTGCTACTGCAGAGCCTGAAGAGATTTCGTCGAGGGATGAATTTCAAAGAATGAAGAAAGTTATAATATCGTGCGTTGCGGGAAGCGCGTTAGAATGGTATGACTTTGCGGTTTATAGTTATTTTGCAACGATCATAGGAAAGTTATTTTTTCCGAGTGGAGACACATACTTACAATTAGTTGCTTCTTTAGGGACGTTTGCGTCGGGGTTATTAGCGCGACCGATTGGAGCGGCTGTTTTTGGATACATTGGAGATATTCTTGGTCGCAAGAAAGCGTTAGTTATTTCGATTTACATGATGGCGATACCAACTACTCTCATGGGGGTACTTCCTACGTATGAGCAGATGGGGATGACAGCGGGAGTTTTGTTAATCCTGATAAGGTTCATACAAGGTTTAGCATTAGGAGGAGGATTTGGCGGAACCATTGTATTTTTGTACGAACACGCGAGTCGGAAGCGCAAAGCGACCTATTCATCGTGGGCTCCATTTAGTTTAGTTAGTGGATTTATCATGGGTGCGTGTGTTGCGACGTGTGTGAATTCTGTATGTAATGCACAGCAACTAGAATCTTTTGGTTGGCGGATACCGTTTATTTTGAGTGTTTTTGGCACAGCGATTGCAAACTATGTTAAGCATCGACTTGAGGATCCCAAGGAATTTTTGGAGCATCAGAAGCAGGCGAATACGGCGCCGCAAATGAACATGACACAATCTCTTATGAATTTATTTTCGAATCATTGGAAGGGTGTTTTTCTAGTTGTTTGCATAGATGCTCTTACTGCGAGTGGATATTTTTTGATTGCGACATTTTTAGTATCGTATTTTGAGGAATTTCTACATATTAGTCACAATACATCCTGTTTAATTCAGAACATTTGCATGCCATTTTTAGCTATAATGATTTTGGTTGGCGGATGGTGTGCTGATAGGTTTGGGAAACGGGCGCAAATGATTACGGCCAGTATATTTTTAATAGCGTTTGTATGGCCTTTTTTCAACATAATGCAGAGTGGAGATTTTCTATCTGTGATAATGGCAGAGATTGGGATAATCGTGTTATTTGCGATATACTATGGTCCGATTCCAGCGACAATTTGTTCGATATTTCCCACATCGGTAAGGCTACTTGGGGTATCGATAGCGCATAATATAGCGATGGCTGTTTTTGGGGGAGGTGCGTTAATGTTAGCGCCAAAATTGATACACACTACGGGCTGTGTAACATCTCCTGCTATATTATTTATTATTTCATCAGCGATTACCGCAATTGCGTTATATATTTGGAAAGAAGATCGATAAAAAAACGGGAGGCGTAGAATCACGCCTCTTTTTTTTATAATTTTATTTTTGATCCAATCATAAACAAGTTAGCTCTGTTATTGCAGAAAGCTTTTCCGTCTACAGCGACGTCATAAGTCATTGCGCGATCGCACGTACGTGTTACTATATTGATATATTCGCAGTAAGCGCTCCAAGTTTTATCAAAGCGATATTCTACGGCGCAAGAGAGTACTTTACCTGTTGCTTTTTCGTTATGAGACATTTTTGTTGCGGAATAGAGGTATCCAATTGATGTATGCCAGCGACCGTTGTTGTATGCTAATCCGACTGTGTATACTTTTCCGGCATCTGCTCCGGGTTTTAGGCCTACTCCTTCGTCTGAGATATCGTAAGCGACACCATTTTGGAATATTGGCGAATCGCTATTGGCGTATTGATTTGCTAAAAACGAATGGGTCATATCGGTAAAGCTAAATGCGGCTAAGAACTCCTGATATTGCAGAGACAAGCCTATATTATATCCGCGGACATTACGTATTTTTTCATCGCCCAATTTAGAAGCTGTTTTTCCTGCCCATCCAGCCACAGCGATTTTTCCGCTGAAGCTATCTGGAGCACCGTATTCATATGCTACACCTCCGGTAAACACGTGTTTTTGGTAATCGGTTCGTGTTTCGAAGCTTCTTTTAGCGGAAAAATCTCGATCTTTTTTCAAAGTACTGCTATGGAAGGGGTTTTGGTACATTCCATTAAAAGTGAAAGACAGTCCGGCAGAAAAGCCTCTGACTACTGGTGATAGCCATACGATTTTTGCTGAAGATCCGTCATCATATTTAAAACCAGAATCTATAATGGAACCAGAAGATGTATTGTAATATGAGTTTAGGAAACCGCTACCGAATCCTGTATATCCGGTCATACAATCTTCGCCGCTGATTGAGAAAGCGCTACCGGCTGTTTTTGTATAACCGACTTTAAACAGTCCATATGATCCAGTTTCCAAGAAAATGAATCCCTGTTCTACGATTGCTCCGCTCTTTTTTATTAATCCCGAACGTGTACGGCAGACCATAGTTGCGCCGAATCGGCCATAATCACAGAGATCGCTGTATGTGAAATCTATATGGCCTTGAGAGGAAATAAACATTGTGTCCAAGGTTTCAGGGTTAGCTTGTTTACAATGAGCGGCTGTAATTTCTATTTGGCCATCGAATGAGAATTTGCTTAGTATACATATATCTTGCAATTGTTTTTCGATATATTCATGAAGCAACAGATCTGAGTTTTCTGCGAAAGAGTTATTGGCTAGTGCAGCCAGAGTAACTACTGAAATTTTCAGAAAGAGGTTTCTCATTGACATTCTCCTAAATTTTGCATTTTCATTTACCATATAGATTGGTATCTGGCAACAAAATAAAGGTTAAGGAAGGGTTAAATAAATATTTTTGTGTTGTGTGGTTTTTTTGCAACAATTGCTAATACAACCACTGAAAACACAGGGGGTAATACTTTTTTAACACACCATATGAATGATATTTTTGAGCATTTGTGTTGAGTTTTTCTGTTTTTGCCACAAAAAAACAGTTGACATGCTATTTCATATGATTTATATATTAGAACGTCGGGTAATGGTACTCGGCGGGTCATTGACAGGTGTTGATGGCTTTATATGTTTGCAGGGTGCTCATGGTGAGGCGCTGCGGTTTTTAATTTGCCTATGGAAGGAGATTATTATGAGTAAAGTTATAGGTATCGATTTAGGTACAACAAATTCTTGCGTTGCCGTTATGGATGGCGCAAATCCAAAAGTTCTTGAAAATGCGGAAGGTGCACGGACGACACCGTCTGTTGTTGCTTTCACGGACAAAGGAGAAAAACTGGTTGGACAGGCTGCGAAGAGGCAAGCCGTTACGAACCACAAGAACACTTTCTATGCTATAAAGCGATTGATTGGTCGTCG
The DNA here is from genome assembly GCA_944390775.1 of uncultured Alphaproteobacteria bacterium. Taxonomy (GTDB): domain Bacteria; phylum Pseudomonadota; class Alphaproteobacteria; order UBA3830; family UBA3830; genus CALXQQ01. The sequence continues at coordinate 23,218 of CALXQQ010000022.1, read as the reverse complement.
TAAGGATGACGATTATTTAAAGAAATACAACTCGCCATATGAGATTGTAGCTGCTCCTAATGGAGATGCTTGGGTTAGTGCTCATGGCACGAAATACAGTCCGAGCCAGATAAGCGCGTTTGTTTTGCAAAAGATGAAAGAGACAGCTGAGAACTACTTAGGAGAGAAAGTTACACAAGCTGTTATTACAGTTCCGGCTTATTTCAACGATGCGCAGAGGCAAGCGACGAGGGATGCTGGAAAGATAGCGGGTCTAGAAGTACTGCGTATTATCAACGAACCTACAGCTGCTGCGTTAGCTTATGGTTTAGACAAAAAAGACAGTGGACTTATAGTTGTTTATGACCTTGGTGGTGGAACATTTGACGTATCGATTTTGGAAATTGGCGGAGGAGTGTTTGAGGTCAAAGCGACGAATGGAGACACTTTCCTTGGTGGTGAAGACTTTGATAAGCGCATAATTGATTATTTAGCAGATGAATTTAAGCGCGACAATGGTATAGATTTACGCAATGACAGCATGACATTGCAAAGATTGAAGGAAGCGGCGGAGAAAGCGAAGATTGAGCTGTCTAGTGCGATGGAGACAGAGATCAACTTACCTTTCATAACTGCTGATGCATCTGGACCAAAGCATTTGGTGGTAAAACTGACACGAGCGAAGTTTGAGTCATTAGTTGATGATATTATTCAGCGCACGATCGAGCCATGTAAAGCGGCTTTAAAGGATGCGGGAATTTCAGCGAGCGACATCAGCGAAGTGGTGCTGGTTGGTGGTATGACTCGTATGCCAAAAGTTGTTGAGTGTGTGAAGAAATTCTTTGGAAAAGAGCCTCATAAGGGCGTGAATCCGGATGAAGTTGTTGCTGTTGGTGCAGCTATTCAGGGCGGTATTTTGCAGGGAGATGTAAAAGACGTATTGCTGCTAGACGTTACTCCGTTATCGTTGGGTATTGAGACTCTGGGTGGTGTGTTTACGCGTTTGATTGATCGTAACACGACTATTCCGACGAAGAAGAGTCAGATTTTCTCGACTGCAGCGGACAATCAGACAGGTGTGACGATTCGGGTGTTCCAAGGTGAGCGAGAGATGGCGGAACACAACAAACTGTTGGGTCAGTTTGATTTGACGGGTATTCCTCCTGCTCCGCGAGGCATGCCACAAATTGAAGTTACATTCGACATTGATGCTAACGGCATTGTGCATGTGTCGGCGAAAGACAAGGCTACGGGCAAAGAGCAAGCGATTAGCGTTAAGGCGTCAGGTGGTTTATCCGATGATGAAATTCAGCAGATGATGAAAGATGCTGAGGCTCATGCTGAGGAAGACAAACGTCGCAAAGAGCTAGTGACTCAACGAAACATGGCGCAGGAGATGGTAAACAGTGCTCAGAAGATGTTATCTGAAAACGGGGATAAGATCTCTGAAGAATTGAAAGCCAACATCAATGCTGCGGTGGAAGATTTGCAGAAAGTTCTCGACAGTGAAAATGTCGATGAATTGAAGCAGAAGTCAGATGCGCTGATGCAGGCTATGTCTAAGGCTGGCGAGAGCATGTATCAAGCTGCGCAGTCGGCACAGCAGTCGGAGTCTGCGGCTGGAGCGGGGGCTGATCAAGCTTCATCGCAGCAGAAAGCGGACGATGTAGTTGACGCAGACTACGAAGTAAAAGACAAATAATTTCTTTTTTGCGGGGCGTTTAGGCGCCTCGCCTTTTAGGAGCACAATATGGATTATTATGAAACGCTTGGGGTCTCAAAATCGGCTAGCGAGGCGGACATAAAGAAAGCTTATCGCAAATTAGCGATGCAATATCATCCTGATCGTAACAAGGGTGATAAAGCAGCTGAAGCGAAGTTTAAATCCATCAATGAAGCATATGAGACATTAAAAGATCCACAAAAAAAAGCGGCTTACGATCGTTATGGCGATGAAGCTTATAAAAATGCTTCTGCCAGTGGTTTTAATCCAGGGGCATCGGGCGGATTTCGTAATGCGCATGGTGCGGGATTTGACGGCAACGGATTTCATTTTGAATTTGGCGGAGGAGGTTCTCCTTTTTCGGATATTTTCGGTGACATTTTCGGCGATGCGATGCGTGGTAGTGGCCGAGATGAAATGCGTGGAAACGATTTGCGATATGATGCCACCATTACTTTGGAAGAGGCGTTCCGAGGTAAGGATATAGAGCTGTCTATGCGTGTAAACGTCAAGTGCAAGGATTGCAATGGCGCGGGCACAGAGGGTGGAACGAAACCGAAAACATGTCCACATTGTCGAGGGACTGGTCGCACTCGTTTTACACAAGGATTTTTTGCTGTTGAAAAGACATGTGCAGCGTGTAATGGGACGGGGCATATTGTAGAGAATTCGTGTAAATCCTGTCGAGGATCTGGTCGTGTATCTCAGAATCGCACGATAAAAGTGACCATTCCAGCTGGTGTTGGAGATGGGGCTCGCATTCGTTTGGCAGGGGAAGGCGAAGCAGGTTTACGAGGAGGTAGTTCTGGAGATTTATATATTTTTGTTAATATTAAGTCTCACAAGCTATTTAGTCGCAATGGAAACGAGATACATTGTGAAGTGCCCATATCATTTGTGACGGCGGCGCTTGGTGGAGAAATAGAAGTGCCGACTATTGATGGGAAGAAGGCTGTTGTAAAGGTTCCTGCTGGAGTGCAGTCTGGGCAGCAGCTTAAATTGCGAGGCAAAGGTATGAGCATTGTAAAAAGCTCTTTGCGCGGAGATATGTATGTTCATGTGAATGTTGAAACGCCGGTGAATTTAACGGCTCGTCAGAAGGAATTGCTGAAGGAGTTTGACGGCGAGAAGCGTTCGCATCCAAAAACAGACGGTTTCTTTGCGAAAGTTAAGGAGTTTTGGCAAGAACTTTGATATGTAGGACACAATCTATGTCTGGGGCTGTTGTTCGTCGGTTTGTTCCGGATTTGAGTTTCGAGCAAATTGCTGCGTCTGGGCAATGTTTTCGCTTTGAAGCTTGTGATGGGTATTGGATTGTGTCTGCTTTTAATCGTGTTTTGAAAGTGCAGCAGATTGAAAATCTGTGTTTGTTTCATTGTTCGGAATCTGAGTTTGATGACATCTGGCATGATTACTTTGATTTATCTACGGACTATTCTGAAATTAAGCGGAAAATAGTTGCGCAAAACGATCCATTTTTAACAGAAGCTGTGAAATTTGGTTGGGGGTTGCGTATTTTGCGACAAGATTTATGGGAGACGTTGGTGACTTTTCTCATATCTCAACGCAATAACATTCCTAGGATACGCAAAACCGTGCTTGCTTTATGTAATGGTGCACATTTTCCCACACCAGATGAATTGAAAAATCACTCTGTAGAGGATTTTCGTAGTTTAGGATTAGGCTATAGAGCGAAGTATCTGTATGAATTGGTACAAAAAGTTGTGAACAGAGAGTTTGATTTGCAAGCACTCTATGATAAAGCAACAGCGATGACACATTTACAACAATTACCCGGAGTTGGAATAAAGGTAGCATCTTGTGTTGCTTTGTTTGCTCTTCATCATTTGGATGCTTTTCCCGTAGATGTGTGGATAAAACGAGCAATAGACACATATTACAATGGTAGTTTTTCTCTACAGGATAGTTTGAAAGACTACGCTGGTGTTGTTCAACAATATATGTTTTTCTACCAGCGCAGTTTGGCTTAGGGCTTGTAGCGAGCAATTACAAAGTCTTGCAGATCATCGGGCAACTTAACTAATTCTATCCATGTAGGAAGAGGATAGTTTTGCGGATCGATGGTATGCATAGCCAAGATCTTTCCAAGACAATATTTATTCGTTGCTGTAAATTGTGCTTTGCGCACGAAGATATAAGATGTTCGCGTCTGTTTTAGTATGTGAGTGATGCGTTTTTCATCAAAAGTTCCATTCAACGCGATGTAAGAGCGAGCGATTCCTTCAGTTTGTCTGTGATACGGACAGCCTACAACACAATGTTTCGTGCGATACAGTAGCTCTGGACCATCATTAGTATGTGCCATAATTACAACTGGCGTAGGACTTAAATTATCTATGACCTCATACAGTCTATTAGAAATTTTGTTTTCGTTTTCTTCGTTATCATTACTGGATCCAGATGCGATTATCGGCAACAAAACAGTGATTAACGCCGTGATTGAAATTCTTACAAGCGAATTGAATTTTTGCATGGTAAAATCGCTCATGCCCATGTTTACCAGCAGAGGCAGGGAAAACACTACAGCATATGGCAACATTCGTACTGAGAAATTGCTGCATATTGTGTAAACGATAGTGCATGCAATAAAACACAACCATATAACACCTTTTGCATGAAGAGGTGATTTCATCATTTCAGATATTTTCGCATAGATTGCCGCGATATTTAAAGCTGCAAATCCATAGAAGAAAAGATGTAAATCAGAATCATATGGTGATTTCATTTCTGAAACGTGATCTAACCATATTGTTTTTATGAAATCATCAATATCTGCAGCCATACCATATAAAAACTTGGGATACATTGAAATATAAATGAGAGCAATTAACATACCCCAGGCAAGCATGCTCAAAACTCGAGTTTTTTGCGATTGAGTTTCGTATATTCGACTGATAGAACAGAAAAGTGCTCCGTACATATATAGAGCAACGTGCACTATTGAAATTTTGTCATATGCTATGTTGTGATTTAACAAAGGTAGTGCTAAGACGGTAACAAGCAAAATTCCCATGTGCCAATTTTTCATCAGGGAATCGTTTAGATATTTTAATGAGAATGTGCTGTAAGGCAGCATCAGCAACATTAAAGCTATAAGCAACGCGAGTAGTTTTGGTGAAATATCATTTGCAATTAGGGTGATCATACAAATGGTTGCGATCATATTTTTCGCATAGAGTCCGTTTAGGATTTGTGCTTTTTTCACCAAACCAACTCCAATTAGAACTAGCTCAACAGCTAATAGTGGGATAAGCGTTTCCGGCGAAGTCCAGATACAAACAGCAGAGGCAAATCCCATAAATATATAGGCCTCTCTGCTTTGGAAACGTGTCGCGATTATATGGCACACGCTTAAAGCAAACATCAGCATGACAAATATTATGAATCCGTGATAATCAGGATGGCCAAATGCTATCGAAGCTCTTAAAATGGGATGTGCGGCAAATAGTACGGCTCCAATGAACGCAGAACGCTCTTCGAAAATATAATGCATAATTTTGAAGAATACTATGCTAGCAATCGCGCCTATTATCGGAGTAATAATGAAACCTGTTATTGCCAAAGCGCGGGCTTGATCCGAACAGAAAGCTCGAACTAGCCACATTAGAGGAAACCAACACATGTCGTACAGACGAGACCAGTGTAATTCACCTCCTAATGGATAATTGCATCGGGCAATTACGTTGTTGTTCCAATCTCGAGTCAGAAACAATTCTTTCATGCGCACAAGACGCATATAATCATCGGTATCGTTAAATGTCATAACACAACCATGCATCATCAGATATGTGCAAACATTAACAATTAGCCCTGTGAGCAGGATTAACAAGATTTCTACGCTATGTTTTCTCAGCCATTGCATTACTAAATATCCTTCTGACCCGTCTGAGATTGTAAAAAGCAACTCACTAAAAAGTAGTTAAAATATATTGAATTTTTTATGATTTTGTGCGATTTTTAAGTAGGAGTGAGTGGATGATTATGAAAAGGTATTTATTGTTTAGCATTTTGGTCTTTGGCAGTCAAACTTTGTTGGCAGAGGATGATCTATTTGAGCCTAAAGTTTATGCGGATGTTAGTGAAAAATCACAAAATGAATCGGTGTCAATGGGCGGAACACGCATATTGGCAGGGATAAAGTTTGGCACAGACCAATATAAAGCTTCGATGATTCACAGCGCTGAGAATAAACACAGTTTTAGCCCTGTTGGTTTGACACTGGGAGCGGAATATGCGGCCTACACAAAAAGCGGAATGCTGTGGGGGGTAGAGATGACCGCGGATATTTGTTCTTCCAAAAAGAAAGAAGGTGCATGGACAGATATTAATGCAGCGTATGATAGTTTCAAACGCACGCATCATTTTATTGGGAATAATATTGATCATCCTGTTGGGCAGTTTGAGACATCTGCGATCATACCAAATATTGCTTTTAAGCTGGGATTTCCTTTAAAGAAGTATCAGTCATTATTATTTGGAAAAGTTGGACTATCCATTGTAAAAGGCACTTGTCGATATTATGATCAGCACAATTCTGTTCAACATTTGGCTCAATATCCTCCGGATGGACGAGAGCCAATAGACATTGTGTCAGCAAGCATCATAGTGCCCTTTGTTGCTTTCGGAGCGGAAAGAAAGTTCAATAAAACTTGGGGGGCGATTATTGAGATGTCTTTCAGCTTAAATCGCGCTAAAAGCTCAAGAGTATCTGCTAGACAGGATCTTTATACCATATATTCTGACCACAAGATAAGTGCTCAGCGGATTGTATTTCGGGCAATGGCTTCTTACACAGTTATGAGTGACAGTTCTCATAGACGTCGCAAAAAAAAGAGATAATGATTTCAGGCGACTGACCTTTTATAATAAGGAGCGGGGTAAGGAGGCGAATTATGCAAGGTGCGGTGCTTGTTCTTTCTGGGCCATCTGCGGTTGGAAAGACATCTATTGCGAATGAGCTACTGAAAAATGATTCTAGGGTTAGCCGAGTTGTAACGTGTACTACGCGTCCAATACGCCCTGGGGAGCGTGATGGGATTGATTACATATTTTTGAATCGTGAGTCATTTGAGGAGAGGCTTCACGCGGGTGATTTTGTAGAACATTCCACGGTATATGGTAACTATTATGGTATTTTGCGGCAAACGATTATTGATATAGTCGAGGAGGGGAAAATACCATTGTTATTGGTCAATTGGGAAGGCTATCGCAAAATCAAAAAAGTATTTCCGGACAGCACATGTGGAATTTTTCTTCTTCCTCCAGCTTTAGAGGATTTAGAAAAGCGAATTAGGGGTCGTTCTCAAGATTCTGAATTAGTGATACAGAAGCGTTTATCGGAAGCGGAGGATGACATGACACATGCGTCTGAATTTGAGTATCAGGTAATTAATGCAGATTTAAGTGTAGCTGTAGAAGAGATTTTGCGCATAATTAATGATGTCTGTCTATGAGAAAGCTGGCGACTTTACTAGTATTTTTACAATTTTTCGCGGTTTCCTCGCTACAAATTTTGCGAGATGCTGAGGTAGAGACGATACTGACAGACATGGTTCAGAAAATTTTTAAAGTTGCGGGTTTAAGACCGGATTCTGCAAAAGTTTTTGTAGTCATCTCCAATGATTTCAACGCGTTTACAATTGGGAATGGCTATGTTTTTGTGAATTCGGGATTAATTTTAGCCTATCCGAATCCGTTACATTTGATTGCGATATTATGTCATGAAACAGGGCACTTAGCGGCGGGACATATTACGCGAAAGATCGCTGCAATGCAGAATAGTCAGCGCAATTTTGGTCTTGCGGCGCTAGCGAGTATTTTAGGAGCGGTGTTTGGAGGATCTGAAGCAGCGCTCGCTTTATTATTAGGAAGTTCTGCGGCCGAGATGGGGCTATATTTACGATTTTCCAGAGATGAAGAAATGGCTGCAGATGCATTAGCGGCGGATTATTTACAAAAGTTAGGCTATGGTGCGGATGTTTTGGTTGATGCTTTTGAAGTATTTCGGCGAATGGATATTCTCAGTGGATTTAATCGTATACCTGCCTATGTTAGCACACATCCGAAAACTGACTATCGTATAGCGGCGCTGCAGCCCAAACGGATGAACATTCGTTATAATCCGGATGATAAATTGCGTGAAAACTATGATAGAGTCTTGGCGAAAATCAGAAGTTTACTGCAAAAGCAGAATAATTATTCTCTTCCGAAGAGCGATTATGAAAAGGCTTTGCTTCTGAGGCGAAACGGAGATATAAAAGGAGCGATTTCTCTTATCGAGAGAATAGTTGAACAAAACAAGCATGATATATTTTACAAAGAACTATTGGCTCAATTATTTCATGATTCAGGCAGAATAAATGATGCTATTAATATTTATAAGGATATTTATCTCAATCATGATCTTATTGGTATAGAGTATGCTGGCATATTGATTGAAACGAATCAGCAACTAGACACGGCCATTCGTATTTTAGAAAACATGATGGATAATCAGTTGATTACGGGTGAAATTTTTCGTTTGTTAGCAAAGGCTTACGGGCAGAAAAATCGTCGAGGGATGGCGAGTTATATGCTGGCTCGGGAGCAATTATTGTTGCAAAACTATCCATTAGCTCGTGAATTTATTTCTGAAAGTTTGAGATTATTGGATGCCAAGCGCGAATCTGCTGCGCGAAAAAAAGCAGAGGATTTAGAACGAGTAATTAAAAGACTCGAGCAATAAAGAAAGGAATTTTATGTTAAAAAAATTGGTCAACAAGGGGGGGGGGGCAAGCCCTTTTAGGCAAATATAGCAATTTTTTTGCCGGTCGTTATTTTAAATCAAAAGGCGCGATTCTAATAGAATTAGCTTTTAGCATTCCTGTTTTTCTTTCTCTAATTTATTACATGTACGATATTCCCAAGATGCAGCGTTATAAACGGCAGGTGAAATTTATAGCGAATCAAATGGTTCAGATTGTTCAAGCTGCGTCTGCCAATAGAAGCAATAAACGAATATCTCTGAATGATCTGAAGTATGCAGCTTGTTCTGCTTATTTAACTGTTTATCCTGGAATAAGTATGAAACCGCCAAAAGATCATTATTATGTAAAAGGATTTTATCCTGAATGTTATTGGTACTATGTTAAAGGCGAAGCAAACGGTCGAGCGAGTGTTAAATGGAGAGTACAAGGAGATTATTCAACCACACAATATTTGCACGGACTTGCATATTCTGATAGCCCCACCTGCGTTGTGAGGTACAGAACAAATGTTTCTCCATCAGCAATATATCCGACTTTAACTATACGTGAAGGCGAGTGTAAAATTATTCTGGAATGTCATTTGAGATATAGTTCGAGTTATCATTTTGCAGATGGGCGTCTTTGCGGCAATGCTCGAAATGTTTTTGGGTTTTTAATGCATAACCCTCGCCCAACAACGATAAACGGTATCTGGCATAGTTTTTTCATTGAAGTCGCGATTTTTACACCGCACGACGGAATGTTCGATGAAACACCGCCAAAATAAGACTCTGGCGATTTTAATGAAACAGAAAGGTAGGTCGCTACATTTAACAAGTAGCAACCCTACTCGGCTAAGATTAAGCCTGTGCGATATCTTCGGCTACGACCTTCGCCTGCTTTGCGAAAACGTTCTTTTCAGCGATACGAGCGGCCTTACCTGTACGAGAACGCAGATAGTACAACTTTGCACGACGAACTACGCCCTGACGCACCAACTCTACTCGAATGTTCGGGGAAAACAGAGGGAACACTCGCTCCACACCTTCTCCAAAGGACATCTTTCGCACAGTAAAGGACGAACCGATTCCTCGGTTGCGACGAGCAATACAGACTCCTTCAAACGACTGCAGACGCTCTTTCTCACCTTCAACAACTTTCACCATAACTTTTACAGTATCACCCGGGCGAAAATCAGGAATCTTTTTTTCTGCCGTTAAACGGGCAATTTCATTCTTCTCAAAATTCTCAAGCGTATTCATAATGAATCCTCCATGTGAAGAACATATTTAGCATAAAGTGCACAAAATTGCAAGAGTTAAGTGGAGATTAGGTCGTTGAAGATATGTCACTAGAGTATATCGAGTTTTTTTGGTACACTGGCGCGACTTCATAGGAGGAGGATTGTGCTGCAGTTTTGTCATGGGCTTCTGTCGGATCTGTTATCTATAAATGTAGATACACATGCTACTACGGTATTTTTGTTGGCGTGTTGTGTAGGGTATTATGTGGTGTGGAAGGTTACTCCGGCTCTGCATGCCCCTCTGATGGCTGTGACAAATGCTATTTCAAGCGTGATCATTATCGGGGCGATTTTTGGTTTTTTGCGTGCCGAATCTGATGTTGCAAAATGTGTAGCTTTGATAGCTGTGTTATTGTTGTCTGTTAATATTTTTGGTGGATTTATGTTGACTCGGCGTATGTTGAGTATGTTTCGAAAGCGTTGATGGCCTATGACTAATGTAATGTACCTGATTTCTGCTTTATGTTTTATTGGAGCCCTGAGGGGATTAGCATCTGCTCAAACTTCTCGTTTGGGAAATTGGATCGCCATATTTGGCATGCTGATAGCGATTGTCGGGGTGTGTATAAAGGCTGGGAGGAACGATTTTGCTCTGTTGTTCGGGACGATAGGTGCAGGTGCTGCGATTGGCAATATTATTGCGCTTCGTGTATCGATGGTTTCTCTACCTCAGATGGTTGCTGGCTTTCACAGTTTGGTTGGTTTGAGTGCGGTTTTGGTTGCATGTGCTGTTTTTTGCTCGCCTCATTCTTTTGGGATATTGGAGAATGGCAACATTTGCATATCTGGTCTTGTTGAGATGGGATTAGGGGTTGCGATTGGCGCTATTACATTTACAGGATCTTTGATTGCATTTTTAAAGCTGCAAGGATTATACAAAGGTCACAACATATCGAGAGCGTTTAATTTTGCATTTGGAAGTGGTGTCATTTGTTTATTGATTTACTTCATATATGCGAAAAGTTTAATTGCCTTTGTGTTGCTTGCATGTGCATCTATGGTTTTGGGTGCGACATTGGTTATTCCGATTGGTGGAGCGGATATGCCAGTTGTTGTATCTTTGTTGAATTCCTACTCTGGATGGGCGGCTTCTGGGATAGGTTTTACGCTGCACAATGATTTGCTCATAATTACTGGAGCTCTTGTAGGAGCGAGTGGTGCGATTCTCAGTTATATCATGTGTAAGGGCATGAATCGTTCTCTGTTGGATGTGATTTTTTCTACATCTTTTGGTGGAGGAGCGACAAAATCTCAAAATGTTGTTTCAAATTTTCATCAGGGAATGCCAGAAGATATCGCATGCATGTTGGCGAGTGCACAGTCAGTGATTATTGTTCCTGGGTATGGGATGGCGACTTCCAAAGCGCAGCATGCTTTGAAAGAACTGGGAGACACATTGAAAAAACGCGGAGTAAGCGTTCGATATGCAATTCATCCTGTTGCTGGACGTATGCCTGGTCATATGAATGTATTATTAGCAGAGGCTGATGTACCATACGATGAGGTATTTGAACTGGATGAGATAAATGGAGAATTTTCTTCTTGTGATGTTGCATATGTGATTGGTGCAAATGACATTACCAATCCGGCAGCGAAGACAGATCCGGGCAGTCCCATATATGGCATGCCGATTTTGGAGGTGAGTCGAGCCAAGGCTGTGGTGTTTTTGAAGCGTTCCATGGGAGTTGGCTATGCTGGCGTAGACAACTCGCTGTTCTATGCTGAAAACACGATTATGCTTCTCGGAGATGCGAAGAAAAATACAGAAGAAGTTGTACGAGCATTGTAGGAAAATCTATGACTATTCAATCTAAACGTTTAAGCAATTTGGAGCCCTGGCAAGATCCCAAGAAGCATCCTTATGTTTCAATAAAGAACTTAACGAAAACTTTTGGCGGACGCGTTGTTGTAAACGACGTATCTCTCTCTATTTATCGTGGAGAATTGTTTTCGTTGCTTGGGCGTTCTGGTTGTGGAAAAACGACCTTATTGCGCATGTTGGCTGGTTTTGAGACTTGTACATCCGGCAGGATTTACATTGACGGTATCGATATGACAGATACTCCTCCATATAAGCGTCCGGTAAGTATGGTTTTTCAATCCTATGCTTTGTTTCCCCATATGACTGTACGCCAAAATGTGGCGTTTGGACTTATTCAGGAAGGTATAAATAAAAATGAAATTAGAGAGAGGGTTAATGCCTATCTTGAGTTGGTGCAAATGAGCGGATATGAAGAGAGAAAGCCGCATCAACTTTCGGGAGGAGAGAGGCAGCGAGTTGCTTTGGCTCGCAGTCTGGTCAAGCAGCCGAAATTGGTTTTGTTAGACGAGCCGTTAGCTGCTTTGGACAAAAAATTGAGAGAGCGCACTCAACTTGAGTTGGTTAATATTCAGGAGAAGGTCGGAGTGACATTTATCATGGTGTCGCATGATCAGGAAGAAGCAATGACCATGTCCTCTCGTATTGGCATCATGAATGAAGGAAGGATTTTGCAGGTTGGAGAACCGACGGAGATTTACGAATATCCCAATTCACGATATGTTGCAAATTTTATAGGTTCTATCAATTTATTTGATGGAATGATTGTTGAAGAGCGGGCGGATCATGTTGTGATAAAAGCGCCGTTAATTGAGAACAATTTATACATATCGCATTCTGCGTCTATGCCCGTGGGTGCGCAGATTAGCGTTGCGATTCGTCCTGAGAAAATTATTCTTACCACGGAAAAGCCTACAGGCGAATACAATTGGACCAGTGGTGTTGTTCGTGATATTGAATATTTGGGAGATGTTTCAATTTATCACGTGCAATTACGTTCTGGGGTAGTTGTACTGGCTACTGTAATCAATTATGTAAGAGCTGCGGAGAGACCTATTCAGTGGGATGATGAAGTATTTTTACGTTGGAATCCTGCGAATGGTATTATTTTGGCGCTCTAGTAGTGATGTAATTTATCTTTATTAATATCTCGCCCAAATTTAAATACCTATTTAATGCTTTCGTATTCTATATGTCTTTATGTAGCAGGGAGAGATATATTTTGTTATAATTTTTTCAACCTAATTAGGAGGTAATTCTATGCTATTTTCACAATTTTTTGCGCCGACTTCACGAGATGTTCCATCTGAAGCGGTTGTTATTTCTCATCAACTTATGATAAGAGCGGGCATGATTTCTAAAACTGCATCTGGAATATATTGTTGGCTGCCATTAGCGATGCGAGTAATGGAGAAGATCATAGCTATAGTTGCGGATGAGCAGAGCAAAATCGGCAGTCAGCGTGTATTGTTTAGTACCATTCAACCAGCGGAGTTATGGAAAGAAAGTGGTCGATATGATAGTTACGGAAAAGAAATGTTGCGAATTCGAGATCGTAAAGATGGAGAATTCCTCTATAGTCCGACCAATGAAGAACAAGCGACAGACATATTTCGCAAATATGTACATAGCTATAAATATTTACCACTGATGTTGTATCAAATTCACTGGAAATTTCGAGATGAAATCAGGCCTCGATTTGGTGTAATGCGCGGACGTGAGTTTTTGATGAAAGATGGTTATTCTTTTGCTCGCAATTTTGCTGAAGCGCAAGAAATTTATCAGCGAGTATTTCACTCATACATCAATACTTTTCGCAGGATGGGATTAATTGCGATTCCTGTGCAAGCGGATCCGGGAGCTATTGGTGGCAACATGAGTCACGAATTTCAAATTTTAGCTGAGACTGGTGAGAGCACATTATTTTACGATGGGCGTTTGCTCAATGCGTCTGCGGAAGAACAACTATCAATTTATGCGGTTACAGATGATCGTTATGATAGTCAAACGGCTCCTATTCCGAAGGAAGAGCTTATGGTATCTAAAGGTATTGAAGTTGGGCATATTTTTTATTTTGGCACGAAGTATAGCAAACCGTTGGATGCATATGTCTTGGATGAAAACGGAAACAAGCTATATCCGGAAATGGGATCGTATGGAATTGGTATTTCTCGTCTTATTGCGGCTATTATTGAATCTTCGCATGACAATCGAGGAATTATCTGGCCGGAAGCGGTGGCGCCATTTGATGTAACTATTCTCAATTTGCATCAGCAGGATGAAGAGTGTCGAGATATAGCTTTAAAATTGTATCAGGCAATTTCTTCGAAGCGCGAAGTATTGTACGATGATCGTTCTATTAGTGTGGGGGAAAAATTGGCAGATGCAGATTTGATTGGTATTCCTTATCAAATAATTGTCGGACAAAAGAAAATTCGCGAAGGGAAAGTCGAACTGAAGAACAGAAAAACTTCCAACGTTGAATTGCTTAGTCCGGAGGAGGTTATTAAAAGATTTACTTCGAATGGTGAATAATGAGTAAGATCGAGTTGTTGATAGCGTGGCGTTATATAAGATCTAAGCAAAGGCAGAAAGTTGTCTCATTGATTGCTGGATTTTCGTTAATTGGGATTGTGTTAGGCGTTGCAACTCTGATTATTGTGACGTCTGTTATGAATGGATTTCGCAAGGAGTTTACTGACAAGGTCATTGGTTTTAATGGGCACCTTGCTCTATATCCTAGTGTAAGCATAGATTACGATAAGGTTTCGGAAGATATATCCAAGAGTGCGGGCGTGCAACATGTAGAATTGCTAACAGAGCGACATGCGTTATTGTTGATAAATCGCGCTGTGCGAGGCATTGTCACATATGGGATTCCATATAGTGATATATGTCGAAAAGAGCTGATATCCAAAAATATTATTCGAGGAGATATTCGCAATTTTCAGGAAGAAAATGCAATTATTTTGGGGGAAACTCTGGCTCGCAAAGCGCATTTATCAATAGGTGATCCTGTTGTTATAATGGTGCCGGAGATGAGTACTACGGGATTTGGTATCATGCCTCGAAAAAAAACGTTTCGCTTAGTTGCCACTTTTAATTCGGGGATGCATGAGTATGATAACAATGTTTTGTTCATGCCGTTACAGATGTCCCAAATCTTATTTAATCTAAAAGAAAAAATCACATGTATTTCGATATTTGTAGATAATCCTATGGATATTTCTCATATAAAGGATGGTTTGAAAAAACAGTACGGAAATGTTGCAATGATAAATGACTGGCAGGCCAGTAACAGCTCATTTATGAAGGCAGTAGAGATAGAGAGAAATGTGATGTTTTTAATCCTTACTCTTATTACACTGGTTGCAAGTTTCAATATTATTTCATGTATGACGATGTTGGTTCGCGACAAAGAACACGATATCGCGATTTTGCGAACAATTGGTCTTGCTCGCGCAGCTATTTCTCGCATATTTTTCGTGGTAGGCGCCTCTATAGGAATATGTGGAACTTTGATTGGAACGGTGTTAGGTCTGCTATTTGCTGTGAATATAAAAAAGATTCAACAGCTAATAGAGGGGATTTTTCAGGCGCAACTATTTTCTCCAGAGGTGTATTTCCTGACCCATTTGCCATCCTTATTATGTATGAGCGATGTGTTGGTGACTGTAATTTTTTCGCTAGTTCTATCGTCTATTGCGACGTTTTTTCCAGCTCGCAAGGCGGGGAAACTTAATCCTGTGGAAATTTTGCGCTATGCATAATGTACTCACTTTAAAAAATATATATAAAAGGTATAGATCAACAGAAGATTTTGTTCTGCACGATATTTCTTTAACGGTGAGAGAATCAGAGTTTGTTGCTTTAGTTGGTCCTTCTGGTTCTGGGAAATCTACATTGCTACACATAGCGGGTTTGCTTGATAATGCCACGCATGGTGCTATATCGATATGCGACAACGATTTGGATATGGCGTCAGATCATGTAAAAACATCTATTAGGCTGCGAAAAATTGGTTTTGTGTATCAATATCATCATTTATTACACGAATTTACAGCCCTGGAAAATGTCATGCTTCCGCAATTGATCGCGGGAAAGCAGAAAAAATACGCGATGGAAAAAGCAAAGGATTTGTTGGCGATTTGTGGATTGGAGCACAAATTTTCAGCATATTCATCGGAGTTATCTGGCGGCCAAAAACAACGAGTTGCGGTCGCGAGAGCCTTAGCAAATGATCCGGTTTTGTTGTTGGCAGATGAACCTACCGGCAATTTGGATCCTGATACGGCTAAATCTGTGTTTGAAGATTTACTAAATATAATGGAGCATACAAAAATGGCTGCAGTTATTGCGACGCATAATTATCATTTTGCATCGCAAATGAACAGTGTGTTTAATATTAGTGAAGGGTCTTATGTGAAATTATGAGATTTGTTCACCTTCGCCTTCATTCGTCATACTCTTTGGCGGAAGGCGCTATTCGCATAGAATCTTTAGTTGATCTTTGTACAAAGCATCGGATGCCTGCGGTCGCGGTGACAGATACTAATAATTTGTTTGGAGCCATGGAGTTTTCAACAAAATGTATGAAGGCAGGGATTCAACCAATTATTGCTGTTCAGCTCAATATTCAAGCAGAACAAGATAGTGCAACACCAACCCATGTTCTTTTGTACGCAAAAAATAAGAATGGTTATCAAAATCTCATACAGTTAGTTTCGAGTAGTCATCTTAGTTCTTCGTCAGAATTGTTTCCGGAAATTAGTCGAGATACGCTTGCAAAATATTCGGACGATTTACTGTTAGCCACAGGAGGAATTCACAGCTATGTGGGAAAGCTGCTGCTGGCAAATAAACTGGATGCGGCAAGAGAAGAGCTGCAATTTTTCAACAAACACTTTGAAAAACGTCTATATATAGAACTTTCTCGTCACAACAATCTAGAAGAGCAAAAGATGGAAGAGCCATTATTATCTATGGCCTATGATATGGATCTTCCCATAATAGCAACGAACAATGTTTGTTATGCGTCGGCGGATGATTTTGAAGCACATGATGCTCTATTGTGTATTCAGCAAGGTAAAACAGTATACGATACCGAGCGTATTACTTCTTCGCCAGAATATTATTTCAAATCGCCAGAAGAAATGATAGCGCTATTTGAAGATTTGCCGGAAGCGATTCAAAATACGGAATATTTGGCGCAAAGATGTGCTTTTGGTTTGCGTTTTATAAAACCAATAATGCCTATTTACGAGACTCAGGATGGTAAAACACAAGATCAAGAATTATCTGATCTTGCAACTAGCGGTCTGGAGAAAAAGTTGCAGCATTTCAGAAGTCAGAATGACTTCAACGAAATAAAAGAACGATATTTCGCAAGACTCACATATGAGCTTGGTGTTATTCAAAAAATGGGATTCAGCGGATATTTCTTGATAGTTGCTGATTATGTTCGTTGGGCCAAAAACAATGGTGTTCCGGTAGGGCCTGGGCGTGGATCTGGTGCGGGATCAATTACGGCTTGGGCTATTGATATTACGGAGGTTGATCCTATTCGTTTCAGTTTGCTATTCGAACGATTTCTTAATCCTGATCGTGTATCCATGCCAGATTTTGATATCGATTTTTGCCAGACTAATCGAGATAAAGTGATTAACTATGTGCAGAACAAGTATGGTTATTATTCTGTATCTCAGATTATAACTTTTGGTAAATTGCAGGCGAAGATGGTTGTGCGCGATGTTGGTCGAGTGCTTGCTTTGCCTTATGGTTTTGTTGATAAATTAGCGAAACTTATACCGTTTACACCAACGAATCCTATTAGTTTGAAAGAGGCAATTGATTCTGAGCCTGAGCTACAGCAAGCAATATTCAATGATCCTCAAGTCAAAAAGCTGATGGATATAGCCATGAATCTGGAAGGGTTATATCGACAGACGGGAGTACATGCTGCAGGTGTGGTTATCTCCGATAAGGACTTGCGAGACATAGTTCCAATGTATAAGGATGATAGATCCACAATGCCTGTTACACAATTTTCTATGAAATATATAGAATCAGCAGGTTTGATAAAATTTGACTTTTTAGGGTTGACCACCTTAACAGTTATTCAGAAAGCGCTGGATCTTATCAATAGCAGATACAATATTAATTTAACAACGCAGGATATTCCTGTAGACGACCAAAAAACATTTGAGCTGTTTAAGGCATTAAATTGTGTCGGCATATTCCAGATGGAAAGTGCTGGGATGAAGGATGTATTACATAAAATGCAACCGGATCGGCTAGAAGATATTATGGCGTTAATTGCCTTGTATAGGCCCGGACCTATGGCAGATATTCCTCGATATATTGCTTGCAAGCATGGCCATGAAAAAATCACATATTTGCATGAGAAGTTGGAGCCGATTTTATCTGAAACCTATGGTGTCATGGTCTATCAGGAACAGGTCATGGAGATTGCGCAGGTGATCAGTAGCTATTCATTGGGACAAGCAGATATTTTGCGTCGAGCCATGGGAAAAAAGAACCATGAGGAGATGGAGGCTCAATGCAAAATTTTCATCGATGGAGCTGTTGCTAATGGAGTTAAAGAATCGGTAGCAAAAACATTGTTCGATCAAATGAGCAAGTTTGCCAGCTATGGATTTAACAAATCACACGCGACATCATACGGTATTATCACTTATCAAACGGCCTATCTTAAGGCGAATTATCCTGTGGAGTACATGGCTGCGATTATGAGTCTGAACATGACTCACACAGACAAGTTATATGTGTTTTTTCAGGATGCGAAACGCAACGGGCTAACGGTTCTTCCGCCAGATATCAATTCTTCTTACGCGGAATTTGCGATTGACGAGGACAGCGGAGCTATTATCTACAGTCTGTCGGCAATAAAGGGGAGTGGTGTAGCGGCGATTGAAACCATTGTAGAGGAACGCACGGCAAGAGGGCCATTTCTCTCAATATTTGATTTTGCTGAGCGTCTTTCATCCACGAAAGTATTTAATCGACGTTTATTAGAGCATTTTATTAAGGCGGGTGTATTTGATAAATTGCATCCGAATCGGCATCAATTATTTATGTCGTTGGACAAGATTCTTGCTTTGCGTCAACAAGACATGTCACAAGAATTTTTATTTGAAACGCGTCATCCGGAATTGGTGCAATGTGATGAATGGCCGGAACTTGAAAAATTGCAACACGAATTCAGCGCGATAGGTTTTTATTTATCTGCGCATCCTTTGGAACAGTACGAAGAATTTCGTCAGAAGATGGGCTATTCCAATTTACAAGAAGCTCGCGAGACAGACAGATCTCAAGTGCTTGTGATAATAAATGATATGGCGATTAAAAGCAGCAGAAGTCAGCGCAAATTTTGCATTTTATCTGTATCTGATTTATCTGGCACGGCAGAGGTATCGTTATTTGCGGAGGCCTTAGAAAGCTATCGCGATTTACTTGAGGTAGGAAAAATAGTTTTGCTTAACATATCGAGCTATAAAAGTGAAGATAATGTGAGGTTAAACACGGACAGAGTAACAGAATTTGATCCTAAAAACGTGAGGGTCATGAACAACGTTAATGTGTACAGTTATTCGGCGGATTTTGTTCCGCAGCGACCATCTCCTCCCAAGGAAAAAGTGTTAAGCGTGATTATTTCTACCGAAGAGGAGCTAGAAAAATTTGGTAGATTGGAGAAAGACTTCAGAAGGGGCGGTTTATATACGATAGTGTTATATTTCCCTGAAAAAGTTATTTTGGAAGATAAATATTCGCTTGGACAGTATGACATTCTGGACATAAGGAATATTGTTGGAGTTCAAAACGTAAAAGAAACGGAGAAAGAGTGACATGAGCAAGATATATGATTGGATGATGCGTCAAGCGGAAGGGAAAAATGCGACATTGATTTTATTTATCATTTCGTTTATTGAGAGTTCATTTTTTCCATTTCCTCCTGATCCGATTTTAGCGGTTGTTGTTGCGAAGAACAAACATCGCACGATACAGTATGCGTTATTATGTACTTTAGCATCTGTATTGGGTGGATTTTTAGGATATTACATTGGGTATGCATGTTTTGAAATGTTAGGGCAACCCATTTTACATTTTTTCAACATAACTCCGGACAAATTTACGGAGATGGTGCAAGAGATGGGTCGCGACATGTGGGCGTTTTGGATTATTTGTTTAAAAGGGCTCACACCTATTCCCTTTAAGATTGTGACGATTGCGAGTGGATTTGCGCATGTCAATTTGTATATATTTGCGATAGCATCGATTATTGCTCGCAGTTTTCGATTTTTGTTGCTGTCGTTTGTATGCAAGCGCTATGGAGACCACGTACTAAATTTTATGGAGAAGCACAAGGGTGCGACGATGTTTTTTATTCTTATTGTTGTAGCCTTAGGCTTTGGTTTACTTAAACTACTGGCTTAGGTAGTTAGCGGAGGGGTTATCGTGATTTTATTTGAGAAAAAGGATAACATTTTCTGGCATCTAGCGTCTGATATAATATTTGACTTAACAGGGTTGAGGTGTTCAGCGGGAATTATTGCCATTCCCGACGATCGTTTAGGATCTCGATCGAAGGGAGCGATTTTTGTTGATGGGCGTTATATTCATGCTGCTCGCAGTACGGTTGACCTAGACAAATTTGACATTGTTGACAGGAGCAGCAAAGCGGTTATTGAGTGGTTGAAGGAAAACATGGCGAAGGATGAATATCTTTATTATGATTCGTCTTATTTTTCCATAGCGGATTTTCGATTTTATTCGGATTGTTTAAAAAAGCCGCTACGGCCGTTAACTTTTTTGGGCAAGGGAAGAGGCTTAGCGAATCCTAGTCTATATGAGCTAGCTGACGATCGAGACAAGATAGGTTTCACATTAGGTTTTATGGCAGATCATGATTTAGATGCGTATCTTTTTTGTGATCCGTGTTCGATTAGCTGGCTATTGAATGTGCGGGATCTTTCCGTGCGTTATACTCCGGTACTTTTGAGTTATTTACTTTTAACGAGGGGAGGAGAAATAGGCTTACACATGCCGGAAGGCTACGCGTGTGATATTGGCCATCCGAGGATTTCGGAGGCAGATTTACGCAGCATAGGGGCGAATCGTGTAGGCATGGATTCAGCGATTACGCCGTGCAAATTCATGAGCGAATCGACGGTAATTTTGGAAGATCCGATTGTTGCGATGCGTTCGATCAAGTCGAAGGAAGAGATAGAGGACATTCGGCGAGCAGCTTTATGGGATTCTATCGCTTTTATCAAGCTGATAGATTGGTTTTACGAACATGGACCATCGATTGGCGAGCTTGACATTGTTGAGCAACTGGAATTATTTCGGCGAGAAAACGACAGATATATTGGGAAAAGTTTCAGCACCATTGCTGCAGCGGATGCGAATGCGTCGATTATTCACTATTCTCCGACACGCAACACGATTATCCGCAATTTACTGTTACTTGATGCTGGTGGGCAGTATAAAAACGGCACGACAGACATTACCAGAACCGTAGCGTTTCATGATCCATCTGATCGCGAGAAATTTGCCTACACTTTGGTATTGAAGAGTCACATAGCGCTTGCGTCGGCGCGATTTCCCGAGGGGACTACGGGTGCGCAGCTAGATCGCATTGCGCGAGAAGTATTGACCAAGCACGGCATGGATTACAAGCATGGCACGGGGCATGGTATTGGGTATCTTTCTGAGGTGCATGAAGGGCGTGTATCTATTTCGTCCAAGTGTGAAGGAGTTATTGAGGAAGGGATGATTTTGTCCAACGAGCCTGGTTTTTACGAGGACAATGTTTTTGGCATTCGGCTAGAAAACATGATGTTAACTCGCAAAGCCAGAGATGGTTTATTAGAATTTGAGACGATATCGCTAGTACCATTTGATTACAAATTCATACTAACGGACATGTTAACTTCTTTTGAAGTGAACTGGCTGAATGAGTATCACAGGAAGATATTCGAGCAAATATCTTCCGTGAGAGGTATTAACTAGTTTTGTCTAATCATTTGGCATCCGTCAGGGAAGACATAATTAGCGACTTCTGTATGCTGAGGAATTGTGATATTTTTCATTACGCTTCCTTTGAATGCGCCATTACTAATTTTTTGAAGTTTGGACGGTGTTTCTATGACGACCATACTCAAACTATTGCAATTAGCGAATGCGTTATTATCGATTAGCATGAGATTAGCAGGTAAAGTTACGCAAGGTATTTGTGTTGCTGAAAACGCGTTAGAGCCGATTTCGTTTAGTTGCGATCCTTTTTCGAAACCTAAAAATGATAATCTGCTATCGGCAAATGCATTTTCTGATATTAGCTGCAATGATTTTGGCAAAGAAACTTTTGTTATCCCCGAACGATAGAAGGCTTTTTTACCAATTGTCTGCAGTGCGGCTCCAGGAGCAAAAAACACCGATACCAGTTCAGAGCAACCTTGGAATGCGCCATCTCCGATTATTGTCACAGATGCGGGTATATGTATTGTGCCCAATGTAGAGTCTGCGAAGGCATTTTTTTCTATTATTTGCAGTTGAGAATTTTGTTCAAAGTGCACTTCTTTCAGATTACGGCATTCAGCAAAAGCCTGTTCACCGATAAGGTTTAGCGACGCTGGGAATGTAATAGTTTCAATTGAGCTATTTCTAAAAGCACCTTGTCCTATGCGGCTCACATTGGAATTATTTTCAAAAATCACCGTACGAATGCCGTCAAAATTTGCGAAGCAATTTGGAGCAATCGCAGTTATGTTATTAGGGATTGTTAGGGTTTTTGTGTTGATATTCAAGTATTTTTTGAGCCATGCTTTTGTAAGTTTAACGCCACTGCCGAGGACAGATGGTGTTTTTTTGGCTTTTTTCACAGTCGTTTTTACGTTATTAAGACCCATACTAACCAGGGCTGCAGCATTTTGAGGTGCGTTTTGGGGTGGTAGATTGTTTATCACTTCCTTCGCGCAGGCCATATATCCAATATATAAGGCCAAACATATAATTATTCTCATCGTTTGATATCCTTACACTATCCAAGATCATTATACATTTTTTTAAAAGATATGTCAAATAAAATATAATTTTTTATTGGAGTGATGAAAAAGCTGAGATAGACCTTATGTATTTGAGGCAGATGTGTCTATGATACCAGTGGCTCTTGACCATAGCAAAAATGTTGATGCTTTTCCGCTTCCGTCGAATCCACCAGCATCAGGAATTGTATTTACACCACCGTGAAATAACATACGAGTGAAGGAGTTTGAAAAAGGGTAGTTACAAACGAATGTTAGAACAAATGCCTCTCCTGAGTTATTGGGAGTATCTATATTTAAGTAAAATGTGCCAGTTGCATTTATACAAGATGCGCCTTCATCATTTAGAATATCTCCTCGACCTCCACGTGAATTGTTTTTTACTCCTACGGTGTCAGCGCTGAATTTAACCATTTCCCCCCCATATGGAGATTGAGCACACATTATCTCAAGAGTTTTGTACCCTCTCGCCCATGCTTGAATGCTATCGGTAGGAAGAAATTTTGGTCGATATCTCTCGACAATCGCAGGAAAATCTTTCATATGTCCGCGCTTGATAAAGTTGAAATAACACGCATGACACAT
>CALXQQ010000021.1 GCA_944390775.1 uncultured Alphaproteobacteria bacterium | reverse complement strand
CAGGAACAGAGATTTCTGGCAAGCTGCTGTCAGCGAATGCCCCTTCACCGATACGTTCTAATTTGGAGCTCATGCCAAAACTTACTCTAGCTAACTTATGGCAGTGATGGAAGCACCAATCACCTATCTCTGTTACAGAATCAGGAATAGAGATTTCTGTCAAGCCACTTGCGAGGAATGCCTCTTTACCAATACGTTCTAATTTGGAGCTAGAGCCAAAAGAGACTCTAGAAAGATTTTTCCATTCCTTGAAACAGTTATCAGCTATCTCTGTTACGTTATTAGGGATAGCTATACTTTTCACCTTGGATTTTAGCACAGCCACATTGTCTTCACCAAAAAACTGCTCAAATAGTTCAGGTGACAATTGTGTAATTCCCGGCTCTATAACGAGATTGATTGATGTAGCATCTTTCAATCTATTTGGTAAATCAGCAGGATTATTCGCATGATTAAGGTCGACAGAAATAATTGTGATATTATCTGTGGTTTGTGATTCGACTGCATTGGTATGGGCGACGCGCAGTGGTAGTATTGCGAATGATCCAGGCTGTGTTTCAGGGGCATCGTTAACATCTTGTGCATCTGCTGTGGGGATACCGCGCGATGCCAAGCTGACATCTTGTGTGTTCTGTAGCTCAGTCATAGCATCTGTTTCATTGATGCAAATGCAAGCAGATATCATGCTTAAAAATAGAATTTTTTTCATTATCTTCTCCTTTTTATTTCATAGTTGTGCAGCCATATCAACAACTTGTATAAATACATCATATTGTTTGAAGATTGATTTGTCAAGAGTTGCGTATATTTTTTCATAGAAGTTGTTTTACAAGGATACCTCCCCGTGTATAGTTATTTCTCCTGGATGTTGTCGTATGTGGCTATTGGGATGCCATCCGTGTCTGCTGCTATCTACGGGAGCTGTTTCCATATCTCTGGGTATCCACAAACTCTGCGTCGCAATATTACAGCAACATTACAACTATAATTACCAACAACTTGAAAATTGTTAAAAAAACGTATAGGCTAGATCGGTTGGCTTGTGGGAAATCGTATGGCTGGAAGCGTAAATAAAGTAGTGCTGGTGGGAAATATTGGGAGAGATCCGGAAGTTCGCACCATGCAAGATGGATCCAAGGTGGTATCGTTTTCGATAGCGACGTCTGAGTACTGGAAAGACAAGGTATCAGGCGAGCGCAAAGAGCGTACTGAATGGCATCGCATTGTGATTTTCAATCCGGCGCTTGCTGAGCTTGCGGAGAAATATCTGCATAAGGGTTCGCGTGTTTATCTTGAGGGGCAGCTACAGACGCGCAAATGGCAGGATCAGAATGGATTAGAGCGTTATACGACAGAGGTAGTTTTGCCGCGTTTTCGAGGTGAGCTTGTATTGTTAGACAGTCGAGGCGAGGGCGGAGGAGATGAGCCTTCTCTAGACGCGGGCGCATCTGGTGGGATGTCCAATATTTTGGATGACGATATTCCGTTTTAGTTTACTCGTAGTGATTAATCGGTGGAGATTTTGCAGTGACAATAGATGATGGTGTAATGCCGATATCTCTTAAGGAAGAGATGGAGGGATCTTATTTAGATTATGCAATGAGCGTCATTGTATCTCGAGCTCTACCTGATGTGAGGGATGGGTTAAAGCCGGTACACAGGCGCATTCTTTATAGTATGATAGAGTGTGGCTGTGATTATAACAAACCATTTCGCAAATCGGCGCGCATTGTTGGAGATGTGATAGGAAAGTATCACCCTCATGGAGATGCGGCTGTTTATGACGCCATGGTACGAATGGCGCAAGTATTTGCCATGCGCGAGGTTATGATTGATGGGCAAGGAAACTTTGGATCCATTGACGGCGATCCTCCGGCGGCGATGCGTTATACGGAGGCACGTTTATCCAAAATCGCCCATACTTTGATGGAAGATTTGTACAGTGACACTGTTGATTTTCAAACGAACTACGATGAATCCCTAGAGGAGCCGTGTTTATTACCTGCGCGTTTTCCGAATTTTCTAGTTAATGGAGCGAACGGAATTGCGGTTGGAATGGCGACAAATGTTCCTCCGCACAATTTAGGCGAAGTTGTGGATGCATGTGTGATATTGTTAGACAATCCGGATGCGTCTATAGAAGATATTTTACCGGTTTTGAGAGGTCCTGACTTTCCGACGGGCGGATTGATTATTGGCAGAGCGGGCATATTGAATGCGTTCCGCACTGGTCGTGGATCGATCATGATTAGGGCGAAAACCAAGGTTGAGTCTTTTAAGAAAGAGCGTGAAGCGATTATTGTTACGGAGCTACCGTTTCAAGTAAACAAGGCGAAATTGGTTGAAAAGATAGCGGATCTTGTAAATGAAAAAGTTGTGGAAGGCATTTCTGATTTGCGAGATGAATCGGATCGTGAAGGTGTTCGAATAGTCATTGAGCTGAAAAAAGATGCCAATCCGGATGTTGTTCTCAATCAATTATACAGGAACTGCCAGCTACAGGTATCGTTTGGTGTGAACATGTTAGCTTTGCACAATGGTCGCCCCAAGCTGATGAATTTGCTAGATGTTCTGAAGGCATTTTTAGAATTTCGCAGTGAAGTTGTGGTTCGCAGGGTACGTTATGAGCTAGCCAAGGCTCGAGACAGGGCTCATATTCTCATAGGTCTTTCCATTGCGGTAGCCAATATTGACACAGTTATAGCGATAATCAAGTCATCGGACAGTCCTGCTACGGCGAAAGCGGAATTGATGCGCATGGCATGGCCGGCTGAAGACATTGAACCGCTGATTAGGCTTGTAGATGATCCAAATAGCATTTATTCGGAAGGGAAATGTTTTCTTACGGATATCCAAGCTCAAGCGATTTTGGATTTAAAGTTGCATCGTCTAACTGGGCTGGAGCGGACGAAGTTATCTGATGAATTAGCGGCTTTATCGGACAAGATCAATGATTTACTCGCGATATTAGCGTCCAAAGCTCGCGTTATAGAAATTATTCGCAATGAATTACTGGAGGTAAAGGAGAATTTTGCATCGCCTCGTCTAACAGATTTCATTGAAAATGCTGAAGAATTGAATGATGAAGATTTCATTCAGCGCGAGGACATGGTTGTGACGGTTAGCAACAGTGGTTACATCAAGCGAGTACCTTTGAACAGCTACAGGGCGCAGAAACGAGGAGGAAAGGGCAAGACGGGCATGACGACGAAAGACGAAGATTTCGTACATGACGTATTTATTGCCAACACTCACACTACTATGCTCTTTTTCTCGACGGCTGGCATAGTATACATGACGAAAGTCTACAAATTACCTCTAGCCACGCCACAATCACGAGGGAAGGCGCTGGTGAATTTGCTATCGATTCAGGACAGTGAAGCTCTTTCGACTGTGTTAGCTCTTCCGGAGGATGAGTCGACGTGGGAGAATTATGATGTAATTTTTGCGACATCTTGTGGGACGATTCGGCGCAATAAACTGAGTGATTTTTCTTATATTAATTCCAAGGGCAAGATTGCCATGAAGTTGGAGGAGGGAGATCGTTTAATTGCTGTTATGTTATGTCGTGAAGATCAGGATGTTTTGATATCCACGAGGTATGGCAAGTGTGTACGTTTTCCTGTTTCTGACGTACGTGTATTTAACAGTCGCAGTTCCATGGGGGTACGTGCGATAAAGCTATTGGGGGACGATGAAGTTATTTCGATGGCGATTTTGAACAACGCTCCATTTACTGTGGAAGAGCGCGAAGAGTATTTACGTTATTCCAATTGGTTACGCAGGAGTGGGGAGGAGATGATTAGCGATCAGTCTATGACTCCGCCGGAGAAATACGAAGAGATGAGAGCGGTTGAGCAATTTTTCCTTACGGTTACGGAGAACGGATTTGCGAAGAGGACGTCTTCTTTTGAGTACAGGACGAGCAGTCGTGCGATTCAGGGTGTACGCAACATGGAAATCAACTCCAAGAATGGCAATGTAGTATCTGTATTTCCGGTTGAGGAAGAAGATGACATTATGTTAGTTACGGATGGTGGTAAATTGATTCGTTGTCCGGTGAAAGACATTCGGATTTGTGGTAGGGTAACGCAAGGTGTAATTTTGTTCCGCGTAGGCAAGGGTGAGAAAGTGACATCTGCGGCGCGGTTAGCTGATAATGGGTAAGGGCAGAGCTTTATGGCTTCTATTGTTTTGAAAAACATTTGCAAATCTTACAGGGATAGCAGCATTATCAAGAATGTAGATTTAGCTATAGAGGATGGTGAATGTACGGTATTGGTTGGTCCGTCTGGATGCGGCAAATCTACGGTTTTGCGATTAATTTGTGGATTAGAAACGCCTGATTCTGGGGAAATATACATAGGTGACAACTATGTAAACGACATTCCTCCTGCTGGGCGAGGTCTTGCGATGGTATTTCAGAGTTATGCTCTTTATCCGCATATGACTGTTTTTGAAAACATGGCATTTGCGCTCAAAGTGAGGAAATTAAAGAGTGCGGAGATTGAAGGTCGAGTATTAAAAGCTGCGCAAATTTTGAAAATAGATCATTTATTGCAGCGCAAGCCGAAAGAGCTATCGGGTGGGCAGCGGCAGCGTGTAGCGATAGGGCGAGCTATTGTTCGCAATCCCTATGCATTTTTATTTGACGAGCCATTATCCAATCTGGATAGTGCTTTACGCTGTCAGATGCGTTATGAATTAGCTCGATTAAAGGCTCAGCTAAAGACCACCATGATATATGTTACGCATGATCAGTCGGAAGCGATGACTTTGGCTGACAAGATTGTAGTCATGCGTGATGGTCGTATTGAGCAGATTGGCACGCCTTTGGAGTTATATGACACACCGACCAACATGTTTGTTGCGAAATTTATAGGTGCGACAGAGATGAATATTTTGCCGATTTCATTCGTATGCAATGAGGAGAAGCTATCTATTTTCCGACTTAGCAATGGGGCGCCAATATCGTTTCGCTTAAAGAAGGACGTGCAGTATTCTCCTGACAAGCGTTATTATCTGGGAATTCGTCCTGAAGATATAGACGTTGTTTCGAAAGATGCAATTTTCTATGGAAACATGTTTGAGGGAGAGCTATCTCTCTTGGAGAATCTTGGAGGCGATGGTATTGCTCACATTGCTCTGAGCAATGGGCAACAACTAAGACTCAAGACCAAGAGGATTGTGTCAGATAAGGTTGGAAAAACCATCAGGATGGGCTTTGGCATAGATAAAAGCTATCTATTTGATGAAAATGGCAACACCTTGATGGGGATAAATCGCCGCTGAGTTTAGGGCAAAAAATCGCTAGAACCCCCTGGTACTGCAGGCTAAAAAATAAAAATGTTGCACAGATAAAAAACATGTGTTACATATAATAGTATCAATAAATAATCACGACCGCAGATAACCCGCAGCCGTGATTTGGTGATAGCCGCTACTCATCCATCTTAGATGCTATATCGTGCTATCTTATAGCCATAATTGATTCCTTAATAGTGCTAGCACATTCTTAGGCGCGTTAACTTGTACTTTAGACATCCAGCCGAATATTCTTTTGCCAAATCGTTCTAATCTAGAGTTTGTTCCAAATGTAACACGTCTCAGGCTTTTGCAATCCTCGAAACACCAATTGCCTAATTCGACAACACTATCAGGAATGTTCAACGATTCAATATCTGATCCATAGAATGCATGCTTACCGATGCGTGCTAAGCTAGGGTTTGGTCCAAATGTAACACGTCTCAGGCTTTTGCACTTATAGAAACACCAATCGCCTAATTCTACTACACTATCAGGAATGCTCAACGATTCAAGTGACGTATCTGAGAATGCCCCTTCACCGATGCGTGCTAAGCTAGGGTTTGGTCCAAATGTAACTTGTCTCAGGTTTTTGCACCTACAGAAACACCAATCGCCTAATTTGACCACGCCATCAGGAATGATCAACGATTCAATGCTCGTACAACCGAATGCCAAGCCACCGATGCATTGTAAGTTAGAGAATGGTCCAAATATAACATGTCTCAGGTTTGTGCACTTATAGAAACATCCACCAGCTAATCCTATAACACTATCAGGAATTCTCAATGATTCAATGCTCGTCTTCCGGAATGCAAATACGCCGATGCATTCTAATTTAGAGGCAGGTCCAAATGTAACACTTCTCAGGCTTTCGCAGCGCCTGAAACATCCCCAGCCTAATTCTATAACACTATCAGGAATTCTCAATGATTCAATGCTCGTCTTCCAGAATGCCCCTGCATCGATGCGTTCTAATTTAGAGGCAGGTCCAAATGTAACACTTCTCAGGTTTTTGCACTTACAGAAACATCCAGCAGCTAATGCTACAACACTATCAGGAATGCTTACTCTTTCAACATTCGTCTCTGTGAATGCTCCATAGCTGATTCGTTCTAATTTAGAGGATGGTCCAAATATAACATGTCTCAGGCTTTCGCACTGACAGAAACATCCAGCAGCTAATTTTACAACACTATCAGGAATGCTCACCGCTTCAAGTGACGTATTTGAGAATGCCATCTTGCCGATTCGTTCTAATTTAGAGTTCGTTCCAAACATAACACGTCTCAAGCTTTTGCAAGCCTTGAAACATTCATCGCACAATTCTCGCACACTATCAGGAATGCTCACCTCTTCAAGTTGCGTATTTGAGAATGCCATCTTGCCGATGCGTTCTAAGCTAGAGGACGGTCCAAACATAACACGTCTCAGGCTTTTGCACCCCTTGAAACATTCATCGCACAATTCTCGCACACTATCAGGAATGCTCACTTCTTTAATGTTCATTCCGGCGAACGCTTCATCGTCAATACGTTCTAATTGAGAGTCTGGTTCAAATATAACTCTTTCAACTTCGCCAATGTTGTCATATTGGTCTAAACAGCTCTTAGTCAATACTACAACATCCTTACCGATAAATAGGGTCTTACCTGCTATGTAGGTATAATCTTTCTTCTTACTAGAGCGATTGTGAGACATTATAGGCTTATCAGAATTTTTAAACTCATCGATATCGGTATTTGCCTGCACCGTGCCAATATGCCCTACCGATAGAGCGTCCTGCTGTGAAAAAGGACTGGAATGCGTTTGCTGATCTGGCTGCATCGCATCCGCATTTGCAAATAGTCCCATTACGCCTAAACTAAACAACATTTTTTTCATGATTTTGCTCCGACTTGTACATATTATAAATATAATGTTTGATTTTTTATTTTTCAAGTATTTTTTGTACGGGATATAAATTTTTATTTTTACCTGCAATACACAAAACACCACGACCGCGGATAACCCGCAGCCGTGATTTGGTGATAGTCGCTGAGTTTAGGGCAAAAAAATCGCTAGAAACCCCTGGTACTGCAGGCTAAAAAATAAAAATGTTGCACAGATAAAAAACATGTGTTACACATAATAGTATCAATAAACAATCAATCAGGAGATTTCATTATGAATAGAAAAATTATAAAAAAACCATCACACCATTTTAACCATCATCATAGTCTCGCTATAAGACTCGCTAGAAGACGCTTTTTATTGTCATTTATAAGAAGCTACAGTGGCGCTAGAAGCCACCTGATATCCATACACAGGCACTACAAGATGCTCTGCCATATGGGACGCAATTTTATAACCACTAACACTAAACAAAGCAGATGCTTTTTACACATCTGCTTCATTATTGTATGTGACACCGCTCATCCGCCTTAGATGCTATATTACACTATTCCATATGCTACTAATACAGTATTTAATTTTGGATATTATGTTTTTTAGATAGCCAAATATTGTGTGCAAATACTGATTAGACAAGTTTATAGGAGCAATATGTGATTCCTGCGTTGTTTCTACTGTAAAACCACGTATTATTGCTTGCACAGACTCAGGTGCATCAATTTCGCTACCGTCGCAGAATACATCTTTACCAATAAGTGCTAATTTAGAGTCAGCTCCAAATATGACATGTCTCAGGCTTCTGCAGTTATAAAAACACCTATCGCCTAATTCTCTTACATTATCAGGGATGATCAACGATTCAATAGCTGTAGATGAGAATGCCCATTTGCCGATGCGTGCCAAGCTAGGGTTTGGTCCAAATATAACATGTCTCAGGTTTTTGCACCCAAAGAAACACCAATCGCCTAATTCTCTTACATTATCAGGGATGATCAACGATACAATAGCTGTAGATGAGAATGCCCATTTGCCGATGCGTGCCAAGCTAGGGTTTGGTCCAAATGTAACACTGCTCAGGCTTTCGCACCGCGCGAAACACCTATAGCACAATTCGACCACGCCATCAGGAATGCTCAACGATTCAATAGCTGTATATGCGAATGCCTCTTCACAGATGCGTGCCAAGCTAGGGTTTGGTCCAAATGTAACACTTCTCAGGCTTTTGCACCCCTCGAAACACCTATAGCACAATTCGACCACGCCATCAGGAATGCTTATCGATTCAAGACCCGCACATGCGAATGCCTCTACACCGATACGTTGTAAGCTAGGGTTTGGTCCAAATGTAACACTTCTCAGTTTTTTGCAGCATGCGAAACACCTATCGCACAATTCGACCACGCCATCAGGAATGCTTATCGATTCAAGACCCGCATATGCGAATGCCCATTTGCCGATGCGTGCCAAGCTAGGGTTTGGTCCAAATGTAACACTGCTCAGGCTTTCGCACCACGCGAAACACTCACCGCCTAATTCGACCACGCCATCAGGAATGCTCAACCATTCAATAGCTGTATATGCGAATGCATCTTCACAGATGCGTTCTAAGCTAGACTTTGATCCAAATGTAACACGTCTCAGGTTTTTGCACTCATAGAAACAGCCATCGCCTAATTCTACAACACTATCAGGGATGCTCACTTCTTCAACATTCGTCCCTATGAATGTCTTATTTCCGATGCGTTCTAATTGAGAGTTTGTTCCAAATATAACGTGTCTCAGGCTTTTGCAATTCGCAAAACAACGCGAGCATAATTCGACTACACTATCAGGAATGCTCAACGATTCAATGCTCGTATTCCAGAATGCAGCGTCGCCGATACGTGCT
>CALXQQ010000020.1 GCA_944390775.1 uncultured Alphaproteobacteria bacterium | reverse complement strand
TCACCGATTCCATTTGTGGCGCCAATGCTTTTTGTACCAATACTCCGTTTTCTACATTATATATTGTATAGAATTCGCCTTTGTCTGAATCGATTTCTGTCACTCCGGGCGCTTCGTATCCCCAGGTCAAACTATATTGCAAACGTGTCGAGCCGACTTCTTGAAAATTGCGAGTGCCAACCGCTGGATCACGCAAGTTCGGATCTTCAAGTTCTGTTATGATTTTTTCTTTGTAATACACGCCAATTCTAACGGAAACATCGATCGGAATTGTAAAGGCTCCCGCATCAACATCTCGCACAAGTCCTTTCAAATATACTTTTCCTGATTCAACTGTCGTATTTCCGTTCAAATTATCGACAACACAAGTGCAACCACTTACGACATCGCCGTCGGCAAACAATGCGTCGCCAAATTCTTTCAATGCGTGACTAGAATATTCTTGAATTTCATTCAATTCCGCCGACTGCAAACCTCGACTCGCCAAAAATCGTGTCTTCACATATTTCTGTGCCGAATTAAATCGGTTGTAATACTTATCAATTGCCATTTGAAACCTCTAAAATGTAATTACAAAATTTTCGATCTCGCGCGTCATGGCCTGACGAAAAATTGGTGCCACACGTTCCAATGCTAATAACTGTCCAACATCAGAAATGTCCGTCGGCAACAAATATTCTTGGCCAATCGGTAATCCATCGTTCAAAACTGTGCCTGTAAAAATTCCAAACTCTCGAATCGTGTATCCTTCGCCATCTGTAAAATCAAAAGCCACATTAATATGCAGCATATTTGTCGGCTCCGCGCTCGCAGTAAAACGTCCCGTCGGCGTAATTATTTCACCATTATCATCCGCCTTGCAAAATTGAACCGATTTACAAACACGTCGCCCAATTTCATTTACAAGCTCAGTCGATTCCAACATGCCATCAGTGGGCGGAGTGTTGCCCCAACTTTCGTCACCAGTTCCCCAGGCCAAATACATCGTTTGTTGCTTCACACTCGCCGCAATTCCTACGCGCCCAGACGCCGTCAATATCGCCATGTGTCCTCCTATTTATATTTAATGTATTTATGTTTTTGCTTTTTTATGATGGAATTGTAAAAAAAAGTTAAAGTGATAAACATATGAATGCCGATCGATAATATATTGCCGATCGATAATATATTATTTAGCAACTACACAATTGCACAGAGGTAACGTTGCATTCTCCATTCTACGAAATTATAACACATGTGTACACGGTTTATGATGAACTTGAATTCAATAACGATTCAAGCAATATGTATATACTTGAACCACGATAGTTTATGAAATCTCCACCGCAGGCATTAGCTCTTTCTTTATTTCTCTTTATTGCTACAAGAACTTTATCTTGCGTAAAATAACGAATCTTAATACTTTTGTCATACTCAGGCAAATACTTACTCAACTGTTTAAAACAATCGTGTACGTTATTTACTGTAACATTTTGAAAATGAGATAATAACCAATACTCAAAGCATGGATTGCTTATAGCGCAATAACACTGTTTGATCTTTTGTACTTCACGAGTTAATGCCTCTAGTGATTCATTTGAATTATTATCCTTGTCGACCAATATCCAAATTTGATCGAGCGAGCTTTTTATTTCAGGAATCAATGATTTTGCTCTCTTAAGCAGACCGACAGGTGTGTTTTGATTTTCTTTTGTACCACAGTAATTTATTGCATATCTTCCACAAAAACCGAATTCTTTAAAAACACCACTAATATATTGTGGCTCAGTTTTTCGTCCCTCTGATACTAAAAATATAACCGGCTTATAATCGATATTTCTATTTTTATGATAACGCTTCATCATAAATTTTAAACCCTGCATAACGGTGGGACTCCTCCCAACCGTCCCTGTAAGTAACTCTTCCGCAAATCTCTATCATGACGCGATTTCCTATAATCACTAAATGAAACAAATTTTGACTGCTTATTGAGTCTGTCAATTATCCACATTTCATCTCGACGAAATAGCTTTTGATCAATCAGATCGGTGTTGTGTGTAGTAAAAATTAACTGTCCTTGTTGAGTGCCACTGAGCGACTCTAAAAACAGAGCAATCATATTGCGTGTTAATCCAGGATGTAAACTTCGATCTAATTCATCTATCACATAGGTTTTCTGGCTTCCATCACAAAGTGTCACAATAGCTGGCAATAAATCTATAACTCGACGAGTTCCTTCTGATTCACAGGCCAGATCAAAGACAATCTCTTTGCCTAAATTATTGTTATACACTGCAACCATTTTTTCTGCTATTAACTGTCCTTGCAATTTGGTAATTAGCAACTTTTCACCGTTTCGTTCCAGACGAACCGTTTGGCCTTCTTTGATATTGTTTGTATCGATTTTGATATGCAATGTGTTTAAATCAATTTTTTCACAGGTTATCTTATTCATATCTACCCCACAATGCTTCAAATATTCATTAGTTTTATCCAGCAATGTGTCTCTTCTATCGAAAAATCGTTCAAATGGTTGAAATTGCGAACTAGGAATGATAATCTCTAAACTATGAAAAAAATCATAAATATCTCTAAAGTAATCGCAATTTTGATAGAGAGAATTGGTTAAAAACAATTGATTGTTTCGAGTGCCCTTGTATATAAAATACAAAAACTCCTTATCTGGAAGTTCATTTGCAAAAAAAATATCAGCATCACTACGCTCAAATAATACTTTTTCTTTATTAGCCGACGTAGCTTTTACTAATTTTTCACTAATGATTTTTTCTCGAGTTGCTGAAAACGAATACTCATACAGGTTGCCATTCCACAACAACTCAATACTGAAAAATGAAGGTTTCTTCCTATACTGTTCTTGCAACAGATATGGTTCAATAGGCAGCATATTATCCGGGGTAGTACCTGCAATAACTAGCCACTTTACCGTACTCAATATTTTTATAAAATTGCTTTTTCCTGCTGAGTTTGCTCCATAAATTACACTAATTGGCAGTATCGTAGTACGAAACTTCGGTGATACAAATAAACCATTACGATGCTGCTGCTCTCTGGTCGCTACTAAAGAGAATTCTGCTTTCTCTCCAAATGACAGCCAATTCCCAATCGTCAAACTAATCAACATAATCCCTCGGTTCATGCTAAAACAATTGACACTATACCATAAATGCGAGTGCAAAAGATACGATTTTTTCACATCTTCTGCGCTAATGGCAGTTAATGAATAATCCCAAAATAATGCTTCTGTTGCCTCCAACTAACATCAAAATGCCTTTGATCGTGCCATGTGTTGTTGCCTTTATATTGCGTGGTCAGGTAGCGTTCCATCGCCTGACTTTGAATTATATCCGCACCTAAATCGCATATATTTGCATATTC
>CALXQQ010000019.1 GCA_944390775.1 uncultured Alphaproteobacteria bacterium | reverse complement strand
CATTTCCTTTGAGGCATCATCTGGCTGATGAATATTTTCAGCAGAATTCTCCTCTTCTTGTATACTAAATAGAGTTGGTGGCATTTGCTTTGGAGCATCATCTGGCGGACTAATATCCTCAACACGCAATGAATGACGATTAGATTGTTGATCAGGTGAAATTTGTTGACCTTGCATACCATACACATATAAACAAATAGTCATGCAGAGAATGCCGCCGACCCTAATACTGTATTTATGTAAATTCATGTTCATACCTCCCATTCAAGTCAAAACTATATGGTGATCTTGCAATAAATCACCTACTAGAACCACGATTATGAACAACAAGCATTTATTCTACTTTGGTGTTAAAACTGTTTGATTACATACGCGTATCACAATTGTCTATCATACCAGTAATGTCCAGTTCTATGACATCTAGGAGCAAACTTTTGATCTATAGGCTTCATAGGTTTTACAGCTCTGGCAACAGAGTAATTGTGAGCACAGCTAAACTCTTCCCTCCTTGCGAAAAAACTCCTATGCGCCTTAACAATAACATTAATAATAGCCTGACAAATCACACATATATTTCCGAAAGCCATAGATGCCAATAACCTCACATGGCCTATTTTCGCCACAATTTTAAATAATAGCGAAACAATATTAAGTATACTCGTCATCTATACATCTCCAAATTCAAACATCAAAAAATACTTATAAAGAAACAGACAACAACAGTTATAAAAATACATGGAAAATACAGAATAACAGAAAAACCTATTTCTATTACATAAAGAAAATGGAGGTGGGTAGTATCCTTTGATGGATCCCGTAACCACCTCCTTGCAATGACTTAACTAAAGCCTCTATATATGAAATACTACATAATGTCGTTCTCAGTCTCATCAACATCCGCATGGAAAAAAAACAAGCCGAACCGAGTAGAACAGCATGCTGTATGTCCAAACTAGTTAAGTCATCAGCATCATTTGAACCAACACACCATAAAACACTCTTCGCATCCCAGCCTCTAGAGATTATCACTAACAGCTTAAGAAAATTTTTACTGTTTATACGTAACCTCTACTCATTTTTTTGTCCCTTTACAATCTAAAATTGCCTTTCCTTGAATATCTCACTAATAGAGAGGATTACAGCAATAGCCACCCTCTTAATCCAATCAGCACAATCAGCAGATTCTAGAATGCAAGTAGTATCTTTCCATCACCGTACAGCCGCAATTTCACCATTTGCATGCAGATTTGACAAAGCGCAGTGCATCAACGTTTCATCAGATTAACAACTTACACTATTGTAACAGTATGTCTCTGCCAAATAAGTGATAGATGCTACTTAAATCGACATCATCCGCACCAACCTTTCATTATATATCTCATCCTATATAAGCTATGCTTAGCAGCAACAACACGCTAGCTTTCTTCTAACTTTTACAAGAAAACAAGCCAATGTTCTCACCTAACCGAGCATATATAACCTACCTGGTCCATACATACTACAGCCTATAACCATGCTATCACTACCAAAGTTAAAAATAAGTTAATTCTGAAAAATAATTTTATACCAACAAATAATAATCGGGCCAATAATTACAATGACAATCAAATACAATCAATATCTCACATAATACACTGATTCGATTGGTTTTTCTCAAATTCATTCAGCAGTAAGCAACTATTTACACCTCATAAACACAGCTTATTCCCATAAAAAATCGAGTAACCTTTTTTTAACCTTTTCTGTTTACCTTTACCATGGGAAGTATGGAGATTGCGTTATGCAGACCAGTTTGTTTCGTAGGTCAGCGTTATTAGTAGAAAATCATGCTAGACAAGAGCTACTTTACCGGGACGTTCTAGCTGCTAATGGATTTGACGTTTTTTCCACCAAATCTCCGATGGAAAGTCTGCTGCAACTTAAAGCATCCAAAACAGATATCTTCATAATAAATACCGAAGTTGCAGGAGAGACTTTTCTCGAAAAATTTCTCCTAAAGGTGCGCAGTGATCAGGCCAATGATACCATGCCTATTATTGGCCTATCGCTCTACTCATGCGATCAAAAAACACGTATAAAAAACTACCTAGATTCTATCTTAACAAAACCTGTTTCTACTGATACATTTATAGAAAAGATATTTAAGTGTTTAGAGCACAGATGTGGCAAAGTAGAGTAGTATCGTGATTAGTAATGAACTAGTTTTTTCGAGGATATTATTAGTTAGAGAAAATTCATCAGTAAGTAAAGATTTTCGAAAATTATTATCTCAGACCATCAATGGTACGATCATGGAAACAACGCCTAATGACGCTTTGTCCATGCTAGGAAAAGACGAAATTGATGTTGTTTTTCTATTTCTACCTTCTGAGAAATCTCAATTATTTCATAATTATTTTGCATTAATTCGCTCTATCTGCAATATCACTCCGATAATAGGCGTAACTTCTGAAGGGTTTAGCAAATTTACCGAATTAGCACTTGACGATATTGTTCATCCCTGTACTGATTCAACAGATTTAAGACTGAGATTGTATCAACTAAAGAGGCTGACGGAAAATCTTAACTCAGACATAGTGAACTGGATGTATTTGCATCAAAAAACATCAACAAGCATTATGTCATTTGGATTTCAACGATTAGATTTTTTACCTACAGCTATGGAAAAAATAGTCAGACGGTATAACATGCATACGACAGATCTGCAGTCTATAGATCTCTTTATTCTGAATCATAATGATAAGCGCAGCACAAGTTATTACAATCAGTTAAGAACACGTTATAAAAATGTACCGATTTTGTTCATATATGACGAATCATTGCCTTCACATTTCATATACAGCAGCAGATATACTGTCGCTATAAAACGCAATGACGATCCAATTTCGATTGAATTCCGCATAAAATCCTATCTTAAATACTATTTGTTGTACAAGGATTTTTCCGACAAGCTACAAGACTGTTTACGGCGTTCTACAATAGATGCAACAACTGAAGTATTCAACAGGTCATTTCTTGATGAATACTTACAACAACAGTCATACATGAAAAACATAGCGATGTTCATGGTCGATATCGACAAATTTAAAAACGTCAATGATGAATTCGGACATACATTTGCAGACTACGCTCTCAAACACACCTCAAAAATTATTAAACAGTTAATAAGATCTTATGACATCGTAGCACGCTACGGAGGTGATGAGTTTGTAATAGTCATGAATAATGTAGATAGAGACAGCGCAATTAGTATTGCCGAGCGTATTAGAAAACAGGTCGAAAACACCGCAATAGGTGGCGTACAAATCACTGTAAGCATCGGTCTCTGTTGGGGAGAAAGCATGCAACGACACGACGCAATGGCAATGGCAGACAAGTTCATGTATCTTGCAAAACAATGTGGTGGGAATACCGTAAAAATCTGCGCCTAGTTTTATTTACTAACCGGACTAATCACGGCTATGTTTGCGGAGAATAGTGTCCACTAAAACTTCATCATTTTCGTCGTTGTCCAGTTGAATCTTTGTACCATTAACCAACTGTAATATGCTCAATGATCTCTCTACCCCTTTTTTCCCATTAAGCTTAAATTTACCAAGACAGCCTTCTTGTTCATCAGAAAGAGATGACCCACTCTCAATATGATTGCACAATGCTTTCATCATATCATAAGCAACTATGGCAAGCGTAGAAGGTGCTGTTCCCGCTGTCTGCTGATAACGATATGTAAAATCAGACAATTCCGCATTATCTGTAAATGCAAATATAGCACCATCCCATGCTTCTTTATTAAGCAAAGCACAAGAACTGAGCGTAAATACTGGAATATCACTCAATGAATTGATTGATAAAATAGGCTGCAGCAGAAAAACAGCTTGCTTACCTGAATTTCGAACCAATGTCATTGCCTCTGTCTCTGATAAGTTCGTATAACGAATTACTTCTATATTATCTGTAATATCGTAATCATAATGTTGCAATTCATTTTGAAACATATTGAGGATCTTGTCTGGAAAATCACCTTCTGGCAAAATCACCAAAAAACTCTCTATTTTGCGCGATTTTCCATATTCAATAATTGTACGAATCTCGTCTTGCGGCGATAATCCACATGCGTATAGATGTCCGTCGTCCAGAGCACGATCATTGGAGAGCGCCAACACTGGAACATGCGCAAAAAGCGTGCCATAGCGTCGTGCTTCAGAACTAAAAATCGGACCTATCACGCCTTTCAGCTTAGGAAAATGCTTAGAATCCATATAATGTGATGCTGTATTTAACACCTGAAAGTTAATATTTCTGATATTTTCAGTCGCCAGCATACAAGCATGTATAACCTCTGCGCCAGCTTCTGCATTAGCTCCTGACACAGGTGCTGCAATCAACACAGTACCACATGATGGCTGTTCTTTTCTAAGATAATCCAGATTATCTATTTCCACTGGTTTTGTCACGATAGAAGATGTATGCTTGGGCGTACAAGCTACCGCAAACAACATAAGGAGAAGGTTAATTGGCAGACACATTTCTCAAACCTTTACTGTGGCACAAAATTAGCTCAAAGTTATCCGAACAGCAGCATAAACCAGGTTTGTACTTAGTTGCAACACCTATAGGCAATTTAATGGATATTACACTACGTGCCATAGATATATTAGGTTCAGCAGCATGCGTATTAGCAGAAGATACGCGTCAAACAAAAAAACTACTCAGCTTTTATGAGATTGACCAGCGCGTTATTTCGTGTCATGAATACAATGAGCAAACGATAGCATCTACTATAGAACACGGTAAAATTTACGCTTTTGTATCAGATGCGGGAACTCCTACTATTTCTGATCCTGGATACAGATTGGTACAATACTGTGTAAATAAAGGAATTGAAGTCATTCCTATTCCTGGTCCATGTGCTCCGATTGCAGCTATTTGCACCGCAGGTTTACCGACCAATCACTTTACTTTTTATGGTTTCAGCGATTCGAAATCCAATGGGCGCAGAATACTAATAAAACAACTAAGAGCTCGTTCTGAGACTGCTATTTTCTTAGAATCGCCTCGTAGGCTTCTGAATTTTTTAAAAGACGCATTAGAATTACTCGACAACAGACAAGTATGTATATGTCGAGAATTAACAAAAATACATGAAGAAGTTTTCAGAGGAAGTTTAATTGAAGCAATTGATCATTTCTCTCATAATGAACCAAAAGGAGAATTTGTTATTGTGTTAGCTGGAAATGATAGCAGCAAAACTCAAGAAGAAATAACAGATGTCATTCCTCGCCTCAAAGAGTTATTGAAAACTTGCTCACTAAAAGACGCGGTTTCTACTCTCTCTGAAGAAACACTGTTCCCCAAAAAACAGCTATACAGCTACGCACTTAAGCTACAGCAAGAGCAAGACAATGAATTTAACTGAGCTAAAAGGAAGATGGGGCGAGTTTGCTGCGACAATCATACTACGCCTCAAAGGTTATAGGATAATCGCGAAAAGATACAAAACCAAATGTGGCGAAATAGATATCATAGCCTACAAACAAGATACTATTGTCTTCATTGAAGTAAAAGCACGCAAAACTATAGAAAAATGTTTCATCGCGATTAACTATCATCAAATGCAGCGTCTACAACGTGCATCGATGATCTTCCTGAAGAATCATCCTAACTACAGCACGAAATTTACTCGCTATGATGTAATCCTCATTGCTAATTGGCATCTTCCCCAACATATAGAAAATGTCACAGCTTAATCTGGCTACGCGAGATAACTGCTCTAACTATATGCGGGGATCTTTTTCGAAAGACACAGCTAACACATCATCAACAGTCTCAGCTTTTATCAACGCCATATCAACGAAAATCGCCTCAGGAATTTTTTGCAAATCACTCTCATTATCTTTGGGAATAATTACGGTCTTTATACCACCACGATGTGCCGCCAACAACTTCTCTTTCAAGCCACCTATAGGCAATACCCTCCCCCTTAGAGTTACTTCGCCAGTCATAGCGACATCTTTACGAATCGGAATCCCGGTCAAAGCCGACACAATACTCGTAACCATAGCTATACCTGCAGATGGACCATCTTTGGGTGTTGCTCCTTCTGGTACATGTACGTGAAAATCCGTATTTTCAAACACTTTATCATCTATACCAAAAGATGCTGCTCTCGCACGTACATAACTAATAGCTGCTTGAATAGACTCCTGCATCACATCGCCCAATTTACCTGTCAAAGTGGTCTTACCCTTGCCAGGGAAACACATCGCCTCAATCGATAGCAGCTCTCCACCAACTTCTGTCCATGCAAGACCTGTCACAACTCCAACTAAATTTTTGTCCTCTAAACCAAGGCGTCTAAATTTCTCACTGCCAGCATATTTCTCCAAATTGTCCGCAGTGATCGCAACTGATTTGATCTCCTCATTTTGAGTCAGCTCTTTTACAGCTTTACGTGCCAAACGAGCTATTCTGCGCTCCAAACTACGCACCCCTGTCTCTCGTGTATAGTCACGAATAAGCCCGAGCAAAGCGTCATCAGAAATTGAAAACTCCTCGTCTTTCAAACCATTTTCTTCTTTTTGCTTAGGTATCAAATGCTGCTTGGCTATTTCAACCTTCTCAACTTCTGTATATCCGGAAATGTTGATAATTTCCAAACGATCCAACAATGGAGCTGGCATGTTATAACTATTTGCCGTTGTTATAAACATCACTTCTGATAAATCATAGTCAACTTCCAAATAATGATCATTGAAAGTGCTATTTTGCTCCGGATCCAAAACTTCAAGCAAAGCACTAGCAGGATCCCCTTTCCAATCAGAACCGATTTTATCAATCTCATCAAGCAAAAATAGTGGATTAGAAGACTTAGCCTTTTTCATCCCACTGATAATTTTTCCCGGCATAGAACCGATGTAAGTGCGTCTATGTCCACGAATTTCTGACTCATCATGCACACCGCCAAGAGAAATCTTCACATAATTCCGCCCTGTAGCTCGAGCAATAGATTTGGCCATCGATGTTTTACCTACACCCGGAGGCCCCATAAGACAGAGAATTGAACCCTTTACTTTGCCTATACGCCCTTGTACTGCTAGGAATTCCAAAATTCTCTCTTTTACCTCATCCAATCCAAAATGATCTTTATCAAGAATCGCTTTTGCTTCATTGATATCAGTGCACACCTTGGTTTTTACGTTCCACGGAATATCGAGCAACCAATCCAGATAGTTCCTGATTACTGTTGCTTCAGGAGACATACTCGGCGTATTGCGCAACTTCTTCAGCTCATTCTTAAATTTCTCCGCTGCCTCCTTGGATAATTTAACCTTTTTAGCACGCTCTTCAAATTCAAGAATCTCATCGCCAATACTCTTTGGATCTCCACCTAATTCCTTCTGAATGGCTTTGATTTGTTCATTTAAATAATATTCTCGCTGACTCTTATCCATTTGTTTTTTAACGCGATTGCGAATTTTACGCTCTACGTTAATAACATCGATTTCGTTTTCCATAAGAGTCAGAAGTTTTTCAAAGCGCTTAATAGTATCTGTTTCGCTCAACAAATCCTGTTTATCTTGTATTTTTAACGAAAGATGCGCTGCTATTATATCAATTAAATCATTCGGATCATCAATGTTTTTAACAGCATAAGCAGTATCACTTGATACTCGCCTGTTGGTCTTAGAATAAACATCGAACTGATCTATCGCTGCACGCTTATATGCTTCTACTTCTTTGGTGTCACTGTTAACAACTTCTAACAGCTCGTATCTAGCAGTAAAAAATCCACCCTCGCTGATGCCTTCTACGACCTTGACTCGCCTTATACCCTCTATGAGAATCTTCACTGTCCCATCAGGTAGACGCAACATTTGCAAAATATTGCTCAATACTCCAGTGTGATATAACTCTTCAAATAACGGCTCATCATTTTGAACATTTTGTTGTGTCAAAAGAACGATTTGCTTATCTTCCTTCATCGCAGATTCTAGTGCATTAATAGAATGCTCCCGACCAACAAATAAAGGCACAACCACATGAGGGAAAATAACAATATCCCTCACGGGAAGAATTGGACAAACCTTATCTACCAAAACAGATCTCCTACGCTATACTATCCTGCAGTTGCCTGTATTTTAGTATAGGTTTGGTCTTTCCTTCAACTATTTCTTTGGTAATTATGACTTCTTCTACATCTTTGCAAGATGGCAGCTCAAACATAGTATCGAGTAAAATGGCTTCCATAGTAGATCTCAATCCACGTGCACCTGTTTTTCGCTCTAGCGCTTGTTGAGCGATAGCCTCTATAGCATCATCTTCAAATACTAAAGATACATCCTCCATATGAAACAGCTTTTGATATTGCTTCACCAAAGCATTTTTCGGTTCTTTCAAAATTGATACCAATGCGTCTTTATCCAAATCCTGCAATGTAGCAATAATGGGAACACGACCTATAAATTCAGGGATTAATCCATATTTTAGCAAATCTTCAGGTTCGACCTTTGCGAATAATTCGCCAACAGATCCTTGATCCTTGTCTTTGATATCCGCGCCAAATCCAATAGATGATGTATCTCCGCGCGATGCGATAATCTTATCCAAGCCGGAAAATGCTCCGCCACAAATAAACAGTATATTCGTTGTATCTACGTGTAAGAATTCCTGCTGAGGATGCTTACGTCCTCCTTGAGGTGGCACAGAGGCAACTGTTCCTTCCATCAATTTTAACAATGCTTGTTGAACGCCTTCGCCGGAAACATCTCTCGTAATTGAAGGATTATCGGACTTTTTAGAAATTTTATCGATTTCATCTATATAGACGATGCCACGCTGAGTTTTTTCAACGTTGTAATCAGCAGCTTGCAAGAGCTTAACGATGATATTTTCCACATCCTCTCCGACATATCCAGCTTCTGTCAATGTTGTAGCATCAGCGATTGTAAAGGGTACATCTATGATCTTTGC
This sequence comes from uncultured Alphaproteobacteria bacterium, assembly GCA_944390775.1. Taxonomy (GTDB): domain Bacteria; phylum Pseudomonadota; class Alphaproteobacteria; order UBA3830; family UBA3830; genus CALXQQ01. The sequence continues at coordinate 22,580 of CALXQQ010000019.1, read as the reverse complement.
CAAAGTTTGAGCCAACAGCGTCTTACCAGTTCCTGTTGGTCCTACCAGCAAAATGTTCGACTTAGCTAGTTCAACATCAGATGAGGATGACGCATGTGCCAATCTTTTATAATGATTATATATAGCGACCGATAATATCTTTTTTGCGCTATTTTGTCCTACAATATGCTCATTCAAAACCTGATAAATTTCGCTTGGTGTAGGCAATTTATCTCCATTTTTCTTAGATGCTTTCTCCGGCGTTTCTGCGATTATACCTGCACACAGCTCTATACACTCATCACATATATATACAGTAGGCCCAACAATTAATTTACGAACCTCATGTTGCGTCTTACCACAAAAAGAACAATGAAAAGTTTTCTCACTACCGACACTTTTGGCCATATCTAAAATCCTCATCAAAACAACATATGTACTATATTCTTACAAAGATTCCAAGAAATACTTAATTTCGACGTGTTTTTTATCGTGAAAACGATTGATAAATTTTTAAAAACTCGCATAAAAATTAATATTTACTTAATACTCTTTTTGTTTAATACTTATTATATAGCAAGAGGGAACAATGGAATCAATCGTTATTGTTGCAGCATGTAGAAGTGCTTTAGGAGCTTTTGGGGGACAATTTAAAACTCTCACAGCACCACAGTTAGGGCAAGCCGTAATAAAAAAAGTTATTGAAAAATGTCCGGAACATATAGACAGCGTATATATGGGATGTGTTTTGTCAGCTGGATTAGGACAATCTCCTGCTCGCCAAGCTGCCTTAAAAGCAGGATTACCTGAAGACGTCAACTGCGTTAATCTGAATAAAATTTGTGGATCCGGCATGATTTCTATTATATGTGCACGCAATGCCATTTTAGCAGGAGAAAATGATATAGTAGTCGCTGGAGGCATGGAAAGTATGTCTAATGCGCCTTATCTCCTACAAAAAGCGCGATTTGGCTATCGTTTAGGTGACTCGCAAATTATTGATCATATGGTATTTGATGGATTAACCGATGCTTATGAAAAATGTCACATGGGGGAGTATGCTGATGATACTGCAGCACAATATGGTTTTAGTCGCGAAGAGCAAGATCAATACACTGTTAATTCATTCAAAAAGGCACGTGCTGCGCTTGATACAGGATTATCTTCTCCGGAAATTGTTCCTATAAACGTGAAAAGTCGTTCTGGGGAAACAACTGTTGAAAAAGATGAAATCCCCTACTCTGTTGATCTGGAAAAAATGCCGAAGTTACGACCAGTATTTCGAGAAAATGGCACAATCACCGCGGCATCTGCAAGTTCGATCTCAGATGGATCTGCTGCAGTACTCCTTATGACAGAATCCAAGGCAAAGCAATTAGGCATGGAACCTCTGGCTCGTATCGTTGCACAAAGTAGTTTTTCTCAGGCGCCTAAAAACTTTGCAATTGCTCCGGTTGGCGCAATAAAGAAATTGTTATCAAAAACCGGCTGGAGAATTGATGACATTGATGTTTTCGAAATAAATGAGGCTTTTGCTGTAGTCGCAATGGCAGCGATTAAAGAATTTTCTCTCGATCCAGATAAGGTAAATATATTCGGTGGAGCCTGTGCCCTTGGACATCCAATTGGAGCTAGTGGTGCCCGTATCGTTGTAAGCTTGCTAAACGCAATGCAATACAGAAATGCGAAAAAAGGCCTAGCGACCTTGTGTGTTGGTGGAGGAGAAGGTGTCGCGCTGGCACTGGAACGTATGTAACAACAAATCTCAACAAATCCCCGGTTAATCGGGGATTTTTTAAATTTTACGCTATATAAGCTATATAACTTACTCTAAACAGCGGAGATGTCCGGAGCGTCTGCCGCTTTCATTCCCACAATATGATAGCCGGAATCTGTATGCACAACTTCACCAGTCACGCCGCTAGCTAGATGACTAAGCAAATACAATGCGCTCCCTCCGACGTCCTCTAACGTAGTATTGCGTTTTAAAGGAGAATTGTACTGATTCCACTTCAAAATATATTTAAAATCATCGATTCCTGCGGATGCCAATGTTCTGACTGGTCCTGCAGACAAAGCATTCACTCTTATACCACGTGATCCCAAATCCATGGCTAAATAACGAACACTAGCTTCCAATGCAGCCTTCGCAACACCCATGACATTGTAATTTGGCATAACACGCTCAGAGCCCAGATAAGTAAGAGTCAAAATCGAGGCATCATCTGATAAATAAGGCAGAGCATGCTGACACACAGCAGTCAAAGAATAACAAGAAATGTCCATTGTCATGAGAAAATTGCTGCGACTGGTATTCACATAACTTCCACTTAACTCATTTCTATCGGAAAAAGCTATAGCATGAACGATAAAATCCAACTTTCCAAAACGCTGACCAATCTCTTTGAACAAAGCTGCTAAACTAGCATCGTCAGTAACATCGCATTCGATCATAGGCATATCGCCCAAAGAATTCACCAATGGCTCAACTCGTCTACGCAAAGCTTCTGACTGATAACTGAACGCCATTTCAGCACCGTTTTCAGCAAGAGACTTAGCAATACCCCATGCGAGAGATCTTTCATTTGCGACCCCCATGACTAAGCCTTTTTTGTTTTTCATCAGCGACATTAGACTCACCCTTCCCTATAAAACTACTTGTTATTTACAGCATCACGCAATTGAGCAGAAGGACGAAACGACACAACTCTACGAGCCGTTACAACTGCAGACTCTCCGGTTTTCGGATTACGTCCCATGCGCTCTTTCTTGCTACGCAATTTGAACGTACCAAATCCGCTCAATTTCACATCCTCTCCGCGCATTAATGCAACATTGATCTCATCTAGAATATCCTCGATAATCTCGGCTGCATCTGCTTGAGAAATACGATACTCGCTAGTAATAGCGTCCACCAAATCCGCTCTGGTTACTGTTTTGCTCATCACAATATCCCCTTTTCTTACAATTTTAACAGCGCTTCACCCCAGGTAAAACCAGCGCCCATAGACAATAATACCACATTTTTACACGAATCAAGCGAAACTTCGTTTAAAGCTAGCGGAATAGATGCTGCTGAAGTGTTAGCATGTTTATCCAATGTAATCACTACTTTTTCAGGATTCAAACCACTCATCTCGACAATATTATCTATAATACGCTTGTTTGCTTGGTGAGGCACCAACAAGTCTACATCATTCACAGTCATATTATTAGCTTTCAGTAAATCGCACAGTGAACAATGCATTTTTTCTACAGCATTACGAAAAACTTCACGACCGTTCATTTTCACAAAGCCAGAATTCTGCGAAATAGACACTCCGCCAGTCGTAGTAAGCAAATTTGCTAAACTACCATCTGCGTGTATTTTGCAATAAACCAACCCTTTGTCATCACATTCAGATGCCTTTAGCACCACCGCACCAGCGCCATCTCCGAATAAAACGCATGTAGAACGATCATTCCAATCAACTATACGAGAAAAAGTTTCTGCCCCGATAACTAATGCACATCTAGCTTGACCAGTACGAATAAAACAGTCTGCTGTTTTTAACCCATATATAAACCCACTACACGCAGCACTTATATCGAAGGCAACACCACTGGTTATGCCCAAATTTCGCTGCACAAGAGTAGCACTTGCGGGAAATGTATAGTCACCTGTAGCAGTGCACACAATAATAAGATCGACTTCCCTAGGTGGAATATTTCCTTTGGATAAGGCATTCTCCGCTGCTGCAGTTGCCAACGAAACAGTCGTCTCATCTTCACCCGCTATATAACGCTGATGAATTCCCGTGCGCTGAACAATCCACTCATCTGATGTATCCAAGTGCGCAGGCAATTCACTATTCAGCACGCACTTTTTGGGCAAAGCAGCCCCGACACTCACCAAAACAGAATTCATGGCATCATTTCCCCATAAAATTGCTGATAATGCTGCTGAGATTTTAAAGCATTTTCACGAATGCGTTCCAACATGTTGCTATTCAAAAGATCGTAAGTAAATCGCACCGCATTCGCAAAGCCAATGGCATCACTGTTACCATGACTTTTTACCACAAGACCATTTAAGCCTGCAAATATAGCTCCATTGTGCAGTCTCGGATCAAAACGACTTTTCAATTTACTCAAGGCTGGTTTCGCCATTAAAGCCCCCATAATCGCCACCGCACTATTTTTCACAGCGCTCTTCACTTCTTCAACTATAAATTTCGCAGTTCCTTCGATAGCTTTAAGAGCAACATTGCCTGTAAAACCATCTGTGACAATAACATCTACATTCCCTTTGCAAATATCGTTACCCTCTACAAAACCATAATAGTTGGGCAATATTCGCTTGAGAATTTTCGCAGTCTCTTTAACAAGTACATTACCTTTCATTTCTTCAGTACCAACGTTCAAAAGAGCTACTTTTATATCGTCCTTTCCTAGAGCAGCATGAGCCAAAGCTTCGCCCAAAATCGCAAAATCGACCAAATTTTTTACGGTACACTCCGCATTGGCTCCCAAATCCAAACAGAATGTACTACCTTCCCTACCGGGAATCTTTGTCGCTAAAGCAGGACGATCAATGCCATCTATGGTCTTCAGCATTATCTTCGCCAATGCCAAATAAACCCCTGTATTTCCAGAAGAAACTACCGCATGCGCCTCCCCACTCTGCACAGCACTAAGCGCTAACCCTATGCTGGATTTACGAGCAGAACGCAGCTCAGACACACCCATATCAGGTGAAACAACAATCTCAGTATGTCTAATCTCATACGAAAGACGAGAATCAAAACGAAAATCTTGCAAACGTTTCTGATCGCCAAAAACCAAAAAATGACACTTCAGATCAGTCAGCAAAGACAAACTATCGCAAACCGCAGCCGGAGCCAAATCCCCGCCCATGGCATCGATAGCTATGACTCTTGTATCATTCGCCATGAGAACACTATGCGCCCAGGCGACAATCTTTCAAAATTTGATGCCCATTATAAGTGCCACAATTATCACATACATGATGCGGCAACTTAGGAGCCTTGCAGTTCGGACAACTGATTACATTCACAGGCTTCAAACTCAAATGTGAGCGTCTCATATCTCTCCGTGATTTAGACGTCTTTTTCTTAGGCACAGCCATAATAATTCTCCAAAATTCTACAGATCATTTCACTTATATCTTTTTACACAAAAAACAACTGATACGCAAGGTTAAAATCACATAATATCGACACTTGACATTCAGAAAGATAGCTTATTCATGCTTTAACCGTAAAACTAGACGATTACAAATCACTAAATGCGCTTGATTTATACTGTTGATTTACAAGTTTGTATTCTCTATGCTTGTAATAGTTGTGTTGTTTAGGGAGTATCCTCTGTGAGAAAAACAATGTCATTGACGTTGCTCCGATGGAGTGTGTTTTTGCTAGTGTTGGGAATAGCAGCGCTTGGATATCAGTATCACAACTTAGAGCTAAGCATCTTGGAAAAGCAAAAGCAGCTAGATGTTCTATCTGAGTTACAACAAAATTCTAAATTTGCAGACTGTCTCAAGAATCCTAGAAAAGCGAAATTCATTTCCAAAGGCGGAGAATATCTACCTGACTATGAGAACCCTCGTTCTCTAAATGAAAAAATCGTCTATGTTTTCGAAAAGTATTTCATGCGCTCTCCAATTACGACAGTAATTGGGACTAAATATTATGCTAAAAAATATATAACTGAGCGCGCAGGAAAACAGCATTGCGTCGAATTACTAGGCGTTTGGGATAATCCTGAAGACATCGAATGGGACAAATTACCATCTGCTTTCGTACTAAAAACCGTAAAAGGACATTATGGTCGACAGGTGATTCTCGTACGAGACAAATCGAAACTCGATATCGAAAACACAATACGGAAATTACGCGATTTTTGCGACTTGCCATACATGAAACATATTCACAAAAAACGCATCATAGCAGAAGAACTACTAACGCCTAAAAACGGCGAACCTTTGATTGACTACAAAATTTACTGCGCTCATGGAAGACCTCTGGTAGCCTACTGTCTTGGCATGCCACAGGATCAGGATGACTGCGATGTATCGCTAAAAACATGCTCGTTCTATTCGTTACCGGATTGGGAAAGATTACCAATCGTATCGAATAATCACCCTGCCATTGATGTGCAAAAGCCTCGACATCTTAATACCATGCTAGAAGTTGCTCGAAAACTGTCTAGAGATTTTCCTCTGGTTCGTATTGATTTTTACCAAATTGGAGATCGTGTGCTTGTTGGAGAGATCACCGAAGATTCCAATGGTGGCGTGGCTATTCTAGAGCCAGTGGAATGGGATTTTCGATTTGGAAACGGCCTCTATGTGCCCTCAGAAAAAGAAATCGAAAAATTAATAGAACGTGACACCAAAACCTACAACGAATATGTTCAAAACGATTCTTAGTGCACACTATATAAAATTTGCACGTAAAGTTATGTATTCATAAAGTTGATAGTTGCACTTACATGTGTTAGATTCCATGCGTGTTCCTTCGGGGGAGTGTATGTACAGTATCGCAGAAAGAATCATAGAAGGGCTTGCTCAGTTGTTGAGAAATTTTTCCGGCAGACGACTTTTGATCTGGCTCCCTTTTATGTGGGTGTTGATTTTTGTTGTATGTCCGTGTCTGATCCTTTTCAAGATTAGTTTTGCAGAATCACAAGTTGCATCTCCACCTTATAGTGAACTAATCGAATGGCTATCTGGACACATGTTGCAACTTCGCATAAATCTTGGAAATTATGTCACTCTGTTCACAGATGATATGTATATCCATGGCTTTGCGACATCCATGCTGATTGCAATTACCTCAACCGGATGCTGTTTGCTGCTTGGATTTCCTATGGCATATGCCATCGCACGATCCAATGAAAAAATACGAGATATTTTGCTAATGCTCGTGATATTACCATTTTGGACTTCTTCGTTAATCCGAGTGTATGCTTGGATTATGCTTCTTAGTCCCTGCGGAGTAATCAACAGTTTGCTGATGAAACTACATATAATTGATATGCCATTGCCCTTGATGAACAATTCATACGCAGCATGTATCGGCATAATATACACATATCTGCCTTTCATGATTTTTCCGCTTTACAGCTCGATAGAAAAAATAGATCAATCTCTCATAGAAGCTGCATATGATTTAGGTAGCTCTCCGATGACAGCGTTTTTCTCCGTTATAATGCCATTAGCGTTACCCGGAATTATCGCGGGTTCAGCATTAGTATTTGTGCCGGCATTAGGAGAATTTGTTATTCCCGAATTGTTAGGTGGCGCACAAACATTAACAATCGGTCGATTGGTATGGAACGAGTTTTTCAGCAACATGTCATGGCCAACGGCTGCAGCCCTATCGATTGTTCTATTGCTGTTTGTTGTACTTCCCATAACTTTTTTACAGGAGCGCAAGCAGATAAAAGCGTTAGCAGGTGATTAATGAGTAGAGTTCGTGTTTCTTTGCTGGTATTGGGATTAGGCTATTTATTCTTATACGCGCCTTTGATTTGTATTGCTGTATATTCTTTCAATGAATCTCGTTTTGTGAGCAGTTGGACAGGATTTTCATTTAAGTGGTACATCAGTCTTTTATCTGATCCGATCATATTGCAAGCCACATGGACAAGCATAAAAATAGCGACAATGGCGGCGACAATGTCTGTATGTATTGGAACAATCGCAGCAATAATAATGAATCGCTTTGGCAGATTTCGAGGAAAAACCTTTTTCGTGAGCGCAATTGCAGCACCTTTAGTCATTCCAGAAGTGATCATTGGCTTATCCTTACTCATGCTATTTGTTGGGATGGAGAAATTGTTTGGATGGCCCAACAGGATAGGCAATACGACAGTTGTCATAGCCCATATAACTCTGACAATTGCATATGTCACTATGATCGTACAATCACGTTTACATTATCTGGATCATTCTGTAGAAGAAGCTGCATTAGACTTAGGGGCTTCACCAATAAAAGTATTTTTTGTTATTACATTACCGATGATATTTCCAGCGATAATACTCGGATGGTTATTAGCATTTGCTCTCTCTCTGGATGATGTTGTTATTGCTGGATTTGTTGCTGGACCAGGCTCGACAACCCTACCAATGATAGTATTTTCCAGTCTACGTTTTGGCATCTCACCACAAATTAATGCTTTGGCGACTATTCTTATGACTGTATTAACAGTAGGAGTCATATCGGCAGCGATTGTCATGTACAATAGAAAACCACAGGATGGAAACTGATGAGACCATATGTAATTGTATTCGGTAATGAAAAAGGTGGAACGGGAAAATCTACGGTTGCTTTACATGTTACCGTCTGTCTTTTATACGAAGGGATGAAGGTTGGCACCATAGATATCGACGCCAGACAAGGAACGCTGACACGATATTTGGAGCAAAGGCAACATAATGCATCTTTACCGATGCCAATACATAAAGCGGTATTCAAAAGTGAAAATGACAATCGAGTACAAGCGCAGCAAGAAGAGAAAAACAAATTTGAAGAAGCCATGCAGCAATTGTCGGATCGTGATTTTATCATTATTGACACTCCCGGCAATGATACTTATTTATCTCAACTAGCCCATTCCTATGCTGACACTCTCATCACGCCTTTAAATGAAAGTTTTGTTGACATGGACGTACTGGTAAGGGTTACCGGTGGAGATATGCGCACGATGCGTCCTAGTGTTTATGCCGAAATGGTGTGGAATCAGAGAAAAAATCGCGCTATTAGAAGACAGAAACCAATTGATTGGATTGTCATTCGCAACAGGATTACGACCCTATATAATAAAAATCGCAAAGATATTGGCGTTGTATTAGAAGCACTTTCGAAGCGGATAGGATTTCGTCTAGGAACAGGATTCTGTGAAAGAGTGATTTTTAAAGAACTATTTGTATCTGGCATGACATTATTAGACCTAGAACGTGCAAATGTTCAGTTAAGTTTGTCTCATGTTGCAGCGAGGCAAGAATTAAGAGATTTAATAAATTTTATGCATTTACCAGGCATGTGATTTTTTAGGAGAAAACCGTTGGCTTGTATAGTCCAAAAATTTGGAGGAACATCTGTTGCTACACTGGATAGAATTTTACATGTTGCCTCTTTAGTAGAGCAAACGCGTCGTGCTGGCCATAATATAGCTGTAGTTGTCTCGGCGATGGCAGGAGTCACAAACAGATTGGTAGACTATGTTCATAGTATGGGATCTGGCGAAGGAGATGCAGAATATGACAGTGTAGTTTCATCTGGGGAATCAGTCACATCTGGGTTACTAGCGATTGCTTTAAACAAGCGAGGTATTCCGTCAAGATCATATCGTGCATGGCAATTACCGATAATTACCGATGATCATTTTGGTCAAGCGATAATAAAACAAGTGAATGTTGATTCATTAATTGCTGATATGAATAATGGAATAACACCCGTGATTAGTGGCTTTCAGGGCATCACAGAAAATCAACGAATCACGACATTGGGACGAGGCGGATCTGATCTTAGTGCTGTTGCTATTGCATCTGCTCTCAAAGCCTCCATTTGCGAAATATATTCAGATGTAGATGGTGTCTATACTGTAGATCCCAATATATATTCCAACGCAAAACGTTTAGAAACGATTAATTATGAAGACATGCTGGAAATGGCTGCTCAAGGTGCTAAGGTACTGCAAGAAGGAGCCGTACTTTACGGTATGAGGCACAATACTGCCATTAGAGTTGCATCCAGTTTTGTTGATGGACATGGCACTGTGATTTCCGCCGATGCGCAGGACAGAGAATATACAGGTATGGCAATAGGTTATAACGTTGCACAACTAAAAATTGCTTATCGTGGAAATTCTAATCAAATAGCGCAGTTACTAAATCAAAATTTCATAAAGAGCACTTTGATACGTGATATTTCGAATGAAATTACAATTATTATTGATAAGCAACGATTACCTCTCATAACTGATTTACTCGAGCGACAAGAATATGTACAATCTGTGCGACAGGAATTGGTTAGGGAGCATCTATCGCGTATTACAATAGTGTGCTCTGATCCTGTTGAGGAAAAGTGTGCAAACATTGCTCAATTTTTACAACCTAATGTTCGTGTTTTTGAATGTATACCAGCCAATCGGCAGGTAAATTTGGTTGTACCTAGTGATAGTTTGCAGGAAATAGTTGGTTTATTACATAAGTGGTGTGGATTTGAACAATGACGAAGATTCAACAATTAATGAAGCGAGGCTCTGAAATTTTAGGCTCTAAATACGCAATTATGGGTGGTGCTATGACTTGGGTATCCGAGTCTAATCTTGTTGCAGCACTTGCAAATAATGGAGTTTTTGGCGTATTAGCTTCTGGAGCGATGAATGGTGATCTATTAAAGAATGAAATAGAGGCCACTCAAAGTAAAACTTCTCATAATTTTGGCGTCAATATCATCGTGATGAACCCGGCATTGCAGGATTTGATCGATGTCTGTGGAGAACACAAAGTATCTCATGTTGTGTTGGCTGGTGGTCTTCCGGACAAAGCCACAATTGATAAAATTCACTCGTATGGCATTCAGGTCATGGCATTTGCGCCCACTTTGGCTATTGCTCGCAGACTTTTTAAGCAAGGAATAGATGCTCTCATTCTGGAAGGCAGTGAAGCTGGTGGACATGTTGGCACTCTCTCTACTATGATTCTTATTCAAGATATTCTATTGAATTTGAAAGAATATCCTATTTTTGTTGCAGGAGGAATTCTCCGTGGAGAAATCATTGCTTCCTTGCTACAGCTTGGAGCGGTCGGATGTCAGCTAGGAACGGTTTTTGCGTGCTGTCGCGAATCTCAAATGCATCCGGAATGTAAAAAAGCCTATTTCAAGGCGAATGGCCGTAATGCTGTCGTACCTGTACAGCTAGATAAAAAATTCCAAATTGCTCCTGTGCGTGCACTTGAAAATCGCGCCACCGACGAATTTGTAGAAAGACAACGAGAGGTATTGCGCAAATTTGAAAATGGAGAAGTCGAGCTAGTCAACGGAAAGTTATCTCTAGAGCATTTTTGGGCTGGTGCTTTGCGTCGCGCAGTACAAGAAGGCGACGTCGATAGAGGATCTCTGATGTCTGGACAAATCGTAGAGATTATTCGCGAAGAGCGCAGTATAGAAGAAATCGTAAATACCATACTATCAGAGGCTGAAGAATTTTTATCAAAATTATAGAGCAGATAGCGTAGAAAAAATCGCGCTTGACTCTATAGCGCCTTCTCGCAGAATTTTGACACCATTGGTTAGATCGACAACTGTAGATGCTACGCCTATGGTGCTTTCTCCGTCATCTAGCACAGCATCTCCCTCTAGACCAACGGCTCGAAACGCAGCCTCTGCTGTAGTAGCCGGCTGTTCTCCAGATTTGTTGGCACTTGTAAGTGCAATCGGGAATGACACCTCTTTTAATAGCTGTAACATGCAATAATTGTCTGGTATACGTAGTCCAATTGTATGAAAGCCTGCTGAACAACTTTTCGCGATTTTCGTAGCCGTTTTAATTGGCAATACCAAGGTCAATGGACCCGGCATATAAACACCCGCCAACCGCCTCGCGATATCGTCGATTTCGACATCCTGAGACGCAGCATCCAAATTTGCATAACAAACACTAATAGGATTAGCAAAAGAGCGCCCCTTGCGTCTAAACAACTCGAGTACAGCCCTTTCACTATAGGCATTCGCTCCGAGACCATATACGGTCTCGGTGGGAAGCACTGCAACACCATCAGCTTGCAGGACATTTTTTACATCCTGCAACGAGAAATCACCGCGCAATTAATCTAGAACGAGCTTGTGCACGTCCCTCAGTTGGATAAACTATCAAATAAGCCGCTTGACCTGGGACTAACGGAGAATCTGCTCCTTGCACTATTGTTCTCATTTCACCATTCTCTAACTTGACTGTATATTCAAAGCCTTCTTGAGACGACATGGATTTTTGCGCAGCAGCACCTGCAGCAGCACCAATTAATCCTCCGGCAACAGTCGCCAATACTTGACCTGATCCCTGCCCTATTGTTTGTCCGATCGCCATACCTGCTGCTCCTCCAGCAAGAGTGCCGCCTGACAGGTTTTCTTCCTCAACCAATACTTTCCTTACACTGACAACTGTGCAAGGATAAGTAATTCCTGTAGATCCCACAGTTGAAGCTTCATAAGAAGACGATGAGATATTTCTAACACATCCCCCCATCAGCAAAGTAACAACACCCATCACCATCAATAGCGTTTTTTTCATAACAACCCACCTTTCTCAATAACAAACGCCAAATTAACCAAATGGTAGCATTTTTTTCCTATCATTTACATATGAAAATGATATTTTGGCGTTTTTTATTAGCTATATTCATGATTTCTGCGACGGATTCTCTCTTCGCAAAAGGGGGAAAGCATGCCCAACAAGAGCAATCCGAAGATTCAGATGATGAATCTGAAGGCTCAGAAGAGGCCGAGTCTACAGATGAAGTCGTTGAAGAATCAGAAGATTCTAACGATGAAGAAAACTCTCAAGAGGAAGAAGAATCATCTCATTCTAAGAAAAAGTCATCTAAAAAAGAACATGAAGCAAGACAAAAGCTAATCGAAAAAGCAAAAGAAGAAAAAAGAGAATCGCAACAGCACGTACGCACTTTGGTAGATGAATTGCTAGGTGGAATGCATATCGGTGGAGGTGCAAGCAATCGTAAAGCTCATACAGCAGGCTATATTGGAGATCGTATCGATAAACTATACAAAGAAATAGATAGTCTGCAAAAAAGTCTTCAACAATTTTCAAAAGAAACATCTGCTGAAGATAGCCGAGCAAAAGCATTCCAGCGAGATATTCATTTAGCTCTCGAAAAATTTTTAGGACATGATTTTAAAGATGACGGAAAAGCTGCACCTCCAGCTAAAAAACCGCAGACTTCAAAAGCTCGAAGAACTCGTAGAGGTCGCTTGAAATGCCGAGGAAATAAACATACGATCTTCACGGTAAAAAACATCAAAATTCCTGCGGGATATCGTAATAGCTATTTACCCTACAAAAACAGGAAAAAGCCAACTGTGCCTAAACCTAAGAAAAATAATGTGCAAGTTTCGACCAGAAACACAATTCAAAACCCTACCCAAACCACAACAAAACACACTAATAAAGTAAAATACTTTAATTCAAAGTGCGCTACCTGCGGCCGATAGCTTCCAAACGACGACGCTTAACTTTAATAATCTTTCTTGCTGCAGTTAAGGTCAATATCGACGCTACTGTCATAAACACACAAGCGGAAATTGTGCTAATATTTCCACCAAATTTAGCGCTAATAGAAATACAAATAGACATTATGATATTTCGAAACACAACAACTGTAGAAGCTCCTACACTCGCTGAATTACTCGCTGTTTTCAACGCCTTAAACACTGAAACAGGCACCAAAAAAGCACTTCCAATACATTGCAAACACATCAAGATTTGTAATTCACTCAACGCCCAATGATGTTCCTGGCTAAATATGAGATAAGCCGCATATATACCAAAAACTATGTAAACACCCGTGCCAATTCTTCTGGCTGTTCGTGTTCCACATTTTTTGATAGTTAAGCCATAAGCAAATGTGGAAATTATATAAAATATAAGAGGAATCGCTGAAAACATCGCAATATTCGCGGAGTTATTACACAAAAACTTCGAACATATAAACGGACAGTTCGTCATGAAAATCATGTATCCACCAGCGAAAAATCCCGGCACCAAAGCATACAACACGAATAGAGAATTCTTCATGAGAGAACGATAGTCTTTCAGCAATCCGCAAACAGATAGACCTGACGATTTGTGCTTTTTCAAAGATTCTTTGTAGTACCAAAAGAAAACTACTCCGAGCAAATGAGTTAACATAAGCAAACCAAACGATAAACGCCAATTGCCCAATTCCGATAGCAAAGCGCCCGCCAAAGGCGATACCAGCCATGCAATCGGTTGATATAGTTCTAAGATGCCCACGATACTGGCTTTCTCTTGTCCACTAAATTTATTATTGATTATGCTTAACGACACTATATATATAGTACTCGCACCTAAGGCTTGGATAAATCTCATGATCATCAGTACAATCAATGAGGGTGCTAGCATGCATCCGAGATGTCCAAAAGCAGATACAGACAAAGCTGTTAAAATAATGCTGCGATTGTTATGAAAATCAACCAGTGGTCCCAAACATACTCGACCAACAAACTCACCCATCAGATGAGCAACAATTGTCATTTGAATAAGCGCATTTGTCGTACCTAAATCCGCTACCATCTGACGCATACAGGGAATATAAATGCTGACAGCCGCAGAAGTCGTGACATTCAAAAACAGCAGCACAAGTGCCAAAAGCTTACGAGATTCTGTGCGACTCAAAGTAATAATATTGCTCGAACGTTCTGACAATTTCCCAATCCTACTGATAATCTTAGCCGTAGGAGGAAAGTCTCTCCGTTACGACATCTCTCACTTTTGCAAAAACATCTTCCGCAGATCCACTGGATGTGTCAATAATAGTATAATCACTGGTAAAGGTCAAGGGAGAGTTGTCCCTCTCCTGATCACATTTATCCCTTTTTCGCAAATTTTCCAACACATCTGTGTAACTGACATTGGGATTCACTTTGCGTAAATCCATCCAGCGTCTTTTCGCGCGAATCTCAACATCTGCTGTTAGAAAAAACTTACAGAACGCGTCTGGAACGACGGTAGTGCCAATATCTCGCCCATCGAGCACAACTCCCCTGCCCTTTTCCAACGAGTCTTTTACAAAATTTCTCTGCAATTCGGTTGCAATATTACGAACATCTGCATCCCGAGCTAATAATGAACTTCTGATACTAACATCATCTGAACGAAATACCGCTTCTTCAATCGTATCACGCATTGTGGAAAATCGTTCTAATGAAAAATCACGATAAGACTCACCTTGCACGTCAAGATAAGCCATCATCCTGTAAATCAAACCAGTATCTAGCGAAGAAAATGAAAAATACTCGGCCACCCGGCGCGCCAATGTGCCCTTGCCACTACCGGATGTGCCGTCTATTGCTACGACTTTGCTCATGCGACTTTTTCGAGCCCAAGCTCTAAGTCTTTCCCATCCACGCGAATACCTGTTATCAACAGGAGTGGCGCTGAAAGACAAATCGAAGAGAAAGTACCAAACATCAAACCAAACATAATCGGGAAGCAGAAGTCAAATATCACCTTGCCTCCAAACATACAAAGAGCCAATAATGACAGCAATGTAGTTACAGAAGTCAGAACAGTACGAGATAGAGTCTCATTCATAGCCTTATTAAGTAGCTCGGCAACTGTTAAATTTCTGTAGGCCAACATATCTTCTCGAACCCTATCAAAAACAACAACAGTGTCATGAATGGAATAAGATGCCGTCATGAGTAACGCAACAATCGCGTTAATGTTGAATTCAAAATAGTGCACTAATGAATAAAGTCCCATCAATACTATACAGTCATGAGCAAGTGCAGTCACACCACATATCGCAAATTGCCATTCAAATCTCACCCAAATATATAGCAAGATCATACCAAGAGATATCAAGACTGCAAGAATCGCATTATCCACGAGATCAGCTCCTACTTTGGGGCCAATTGTTTCTATCTTACGATACTCAACTCCATCACCTAAAGTACGCTTAATTTTCTCCTGCAATTGCGCATGTGATTCCTTTAGATCAGTACTACTTGGAATTCTTATGAGCAATTCTTTGTCTGAACCAAATTCCTGAATTGTCACTTCTCCAATATTCAGTGAAGAAAGTTTGCTTCTGAGATCCTCAACATTCATCTTCTGTTCGGTCTTTATCTCCATGAGAAAACCACCGCGAAAATCAATGCCAAAATTCAAACCATTCAGGAAAAATCCTAAAAGACTAATCAAGGTAACACAAATGGAAAATGCGTAGGTAAACTTTCTATTCTTTACAAAGTTTATCTTCGTATCATGAGGTATAAGTTTATAAAGTTGCATATAATCTCTCCTTTACATGGGAATTGATATCATACGGCGATTCTTCATCAGAAGCGATATGATGTATCGCGTCAATGTCGTAGATGTGAAAAACGATATGATCGTACCAAGCATGGTCGTAATGGCAAAGCCCTTAACAGGTCCTGTTCCAAACTGATATAAACACATCATACCAATAATCGTATTGAGGTTTGTATCAACGATCGATGTCATAGCAAGGTCATATCCCTTTTCTACAGCTTTTGCCCATTTTTCACCTTTTCGCAAATACTCTTTTATCCTCTCATTGATCAGCACGTTCGCATCAACTGCCGTACCAACCGTCAATGCAATACCAGCAATACCCGGCAGTGTGAGAGTCGCCTGCAAACAAGATAATCCAGCAATCAGCAAAATCAAATTTACGATCACTGCAAAGTTCGCCAACATTCCAAAAGATGAATACCACATGTACATAAGTAGTAATACAAACGCTCCAGACGCTATCGTAGCAACAATTCCATATCGAATCGAATCAGCTCCTAAATCAGGACCAACCGTTCTTTCTTCGATAACATTCAATGGAGCAGGCAAAGCACCAGCCCTGAGCAAAAGAGATAAATCTTTGGCTCGTTCTGCTGTAAAATCACCCGTAATTCTGCCACTACCCCCAGTTATCGGTGTCTGTATCACCGGTGCACTGATAATTTCATTGTCCAGCACAATAGCAAACCTTTTTCCAACATTGGCCTTCGTAGCATCAGCAAACTTTTTTGCTCCTAACTTGTTGAACTTGAACGATACCTGAGGACGATTATATTCATCATAATCAAGATTAGCATCAAGTAAGGTCTCTCCACCTACCAATACTTGCTTCTTCACCGCAATGTATTTGCCAGTTTCAGGACATTCCATGTAGATGCTACCCACAGGAGCAGTCACACCTTTCTTATCGCTAAGCTCTTCCGCAGATTCATCAACTAGTCTAAAGGTCATTTTCGCAGTGCGCCCCAAAAGCTCTTTCACGTGAGAAGGATCCTGTAAACCAGGAATTTGCAACAACACTCGATCATCACCTTGACGCTGTACGTTCACTTCTCTCGTGCCAGATTCGTCAACTCGACGCTTCACAATTTCTACAGAACGATTGACTGCATCAGATTTGCGCTGCAGCATAACTGCTTCCGTCGGAGTGATTTTGACGTGATTCCCCGTGATCTCCACAACACATCCTTGATCCAATGACGTCAAAACCGTCTTGGCCTTTCCTACCGCTGAAGTGTCCTTCAAATCAAATTCTACGGATTTCTGCCCCTTCAACACACTGCGAGGAAAATTCTCACCATACGGTATACGCTCTTTGCGAAGAGCAATACGCGCACCATCCAAAATCTGGTTCAAATAGTCATTCTCCACAGTATCAAGATCTACCTCCAATAAAAGATGCGCACCACCTCGCAAATCTAATCCTAAATTCACGCGATTGGTCGGCATCCAGCTCGGCAGACGCTCTATAACAGAATTTGGTAAAATGTTTGGAAGTGCAAATAACACACCCAATGCACACACGGCAATAACTAAGTATTCCTTCCACTTCGGAAAATTCATTGGCTGTCTCCCTTTTTCTTACTATGATGACCCCCGCTCGCCTTGTCAGACTTAGCCGATTCCGACTTGGTCGATACACGCTTGGCCGTACCTTTCGAAACTTCTATAATCGAATTCTTCAGAACTCTAATACAAACTCCATCAGCAACTTCTATACTGATTTCATTCTCATTGATAATATTGTGCACAACACCAAGAATACCAGATGCAGTAACAACATGATCGCCTTTTTTGGCCGCTTTTACCATCTCTTGACGCTTGTTTTCCCTCTTCTGCTGTGGCCTCATAATAAGAAAATAAAAACACAGTATGATCATTATAAAAGGGATAAAAGATCCTAAACCATCCGATAATGTGCCCGTCGCAGGAACAGCCGCTCCATTTGCAACAGTAGTTGTCGTAGTATTACTCATAAAACCCTATCCAATTAAAAACCTATATAAGTACTGGGATTGAGAGGTACCGCATCATGACCCGTCTGCTTCATAATCTCAAAATGCAGCTGAGATCCATGATCACCTTTTCCAACAGTACCAATAATATCACCCGCTTTAACCTGCATGCCTTTCTTCACTTTTATATCCTTCAGTAAGGCCGATGAAGAAATTAGACGCGCATCCTTGTGAACACCATGATCTATCAACACAACATTTTTGTATTCGTCAGATAAACCATTGCCCGCATAAATCACCTTTCCGCCCGCAACAGCTTTCACCGGAGTGCCTAACGGCGCAGCAATGTCAATTCCATCATTAGCAACGCCATCTGTCATCTCACCAAACCTAGACACAATTTTGCCCTGTACAGGTGTTATCCATCTGCCCGACAGGCTCGGTTCTTTCACAACTGCCTTAGACGCATCTTTGCTCTTGCCTGATGCTTCAGAATTGCCGCTCGTGGCAGATGCTTTCTCCGCACTACTGGCCTTCGACGCACTCGTAGCCGATTTGCCATCAGTAGCTGCTGATTTAGCTTCAGACGGCTTGGATTTCACAGCAGTACCATCTTTGGGCTTACCTGTAGTGACAGCTTTCTCCGAAACCGCCACAGTACCCTTAGATGTAGCTGCAGATGTAGCTGGCGCAGACGCAGCCAACATGCCAGCAAATTCGCTATCTAATTGCTGATCAGGCTTTTTTCGCTCCGGCTCTTGCTGAGAAAAATCCTGACCGACATTCTGTCGAGGTAACCTCAAAACTTGCCCTGTATCAACATCATAAGGCGGCTTTATGTGATTAATTTGAGCCAAATTCATCGGATCAATGCTAAACTTATAGGCTATGTCAAAGAGAGTTTCTCCTTCCTTCACCCGATAAGATTGCGAATCACCCCTCGCAGAAGACGTTACAGCCATTCCACCAAAATCATCATCTATCCCCATACGGACAGGCGCGGGACCATCACGCTCACACGCAGATACCAAAACACACGCAATACAAAAATAAATCCTAAACATTGGCCGAGAACAACTCCTCTAAATCCTGCATACAATCCAAATACTCATGCCTACATAATAGCGGAGTAATTGTAATCATTTTTTTCTCCTCCAACAACTGAATATCAGAATTATCAAATTCAGACCTGTTGGTAAAGTCAGAATGTAGCCAAAAATAAGGCGATCCCGACGGATCAAGACGCCTGTCAACATGCCACTTCAACTGCATACGCCCTTGCCTGGCTATACGAACACCACATACATCCCCAACAGCACCTCTGGGAAAATTGATGTTCATACATACATCTTGCGGCCAGTCAAATCCCAATAACTTCTTGATAATATTGGGTAGATAATGCTCAATCAAAGGACACTTGGTCATTTGCTCATTGGGCCCTACATCCTGACTCACGGCAATCGCCTTGATTCCCGCCGATGCCGCCGCAAATGTCGCTCCAACAGTCCCAGAAAAACTTACATAGTCCCCAATATTGGAACCATTGTTTATCCCAGATAAAACTAAATCAGGTGGACGATCTTTCAAAATCTCTCCCAGCGCAATGTAAGTACAATCCGCAGGCGTACCACTCACCGCAAAACGACGAGGAGATAACTCGTCTACACGTAATATAGACTCAAATGTCAGAGAAAAAGCTCTGCCACTGTGATTGACCGAAGGCGCTACCGTCCAAACATCCGGCGTAATGGAATTAGCAATGCGTTCCAAAGCCTTTATGCCCGTCGAATTAATGCCATCGTCATTCGTAACAAGAATCCTTAGCTTAGATAACTCATTATTCGCCATTAGTAATCTCCTCCAATCCATTCATATAAGGAATAAGTGCTGACGGTACCTTTACCGAACCATCCTCTCTCTGATAATTCTCTAATATGGCTACAATGGTTCTGCCAATAGCAAGCCCTGAGCCATTGAGAGTAGCAACATACCCCTTCTGACCTCCACCACTGTAACGCGCATTCATCCGACGCGCCTGAAAATCACCACATAAAGAACAACTGGAAATCTCTCGATAACTATTGCAACTCGGCAACCATACCTCCAAATCATAGGTCTTCCTCGCCGAAAAACCCATGTCTCCACTGGAAAGTAACATCACCCTGTAGGATAAACCTAACTTCTTGAGAATATCTTCAGCAGCCGCAGTCATGCGCTCTAGTTCAGCCTCTCCATTGTCAGGATGAACTATGCTCACCATCTCTACCTTGCTAAACTGATGATTCCTTATCATACCACGAGTATCACGCCCAGCCGCTCCAGCTTCCGACCGAAAACAAGCAGAATAGGCCGTAAAACGCATCGGCAACATGCTTACAGGAATTACCTCATCTCGGACAATATTCGTCAGTGGAACTTCCGCCGTTGGAATTAACCACCTGTCATCCGTAGTACGAAACGAATCCTCCGCAAACTTGGGAAGCTGACCAGTGCCTAACATACAGTCGCTCTTCACCAAAAATGGAACCGATACCTCTTCATAACCATGTTGCTGAACATGAGATTCAATCATGAAATTCTTCAACGCCCTCTCCAAAAGCGCGCCAGCACGCCTCAAAAGAGAAAAACGTGAGCCACTTATCTTAGTAGCTATTTCAAAATCCATAATCCCTAGCTTTTTGCCTATGTCCCAATGCTCAAGCGGCTTAAAATCAAACTTAGGTGTGTCTCCAACAACCCTAACACACTTGTTCGCTGATTCATCCGCCCCAACAGGAACATCAGCTAACGGAATATTCGGTAAGGTCACCAAAATATCACGTAACTGCTGCTCTAACTGCTCCTCGCTGATTTTCAATTGCTGTATGGTGTTTTTTACCGAAACAGCTTCTTCCTCCAATTCCCTGTTGCCACGTTGCGCAGCAATCTGCTCAGCAAGACTGTTCCGACGCGCTTGCAATTCCTGCATCTCCTGCTTGACAGCACGATGCCGCTTGTCCAAATCAATCACTTGCGCAGCACATGGGGAAGCATTGCGTTTCCGCAGCACAATATCTAACTCATCAGGATTTTCCCTGATCCATTTTATATCTAACATATCCGACCTTAATCAAAACTAAGCTAAATCTTTGGGATCTACATCCTGTAACGGAGTTGCCTCACATACAGGATCATTTGCATCATCGTTGGATATCTGATAGTACCCAAATTGATGAGCACCCTTGTCCTCCTCAAAAGTAACAATACCTGACACATCAGCAGAAGAATGTACCGACTCTAGATGATGTAAGACATCCATCTCTACAGCACCAGCCGCCGCACGCAATTTTCTATTTCTAAAATATAGGCCGATTAATAAAGAAACCCCTATTGAAATCAGCATGCTCATTCCGACATACAACTCCATGTCATTATCCTTAAAAGACTACCGTTGCGTATGGTATCACAAATTTCACCTAATTACTACTGTGTATTGTTCGAATAGTGCCCCTATGGTGTGCTCCTTTCAAGCACTATATAGTTAGTATTCATTGCGTTTATACAATGCTTTTTTATTTATGAAATGCTTTTT
Organism: uncultured Alphaproteobacteria bacterium; assembly: GCA_944390775.1. Lineage (GTDB taxonomy): Bacteria > Pseudomonadota > Alphaproteobacteria > UBA3830 > UBA3830 > CALXQQ01. The sequence continues at coordinate 986 of CALXQQ010000019.1, read as the reverse complement.
GCAATTCAGCTCTCATTTGTCCTATTGAATTTGCCCAAAGAGTTGGATTAGCACTGTTCGCACGCTCAGTAGCCCTGGTATTTGGGCTTGCTTGAAGTAATGCAAACAGTGCTATTCCAACTCCTTCGCACACTTGTTTGAACTCTTTCATAAACTTTGATCTGCTGCTAACTTGAATCGTTTTGACGTAGCATTGCGCTACCACAACAAATTCTTGCAGAAATTTTGTCTCATCCAATACGTAAGTTCTACACTACCACATTATTGTTAATTAATGATCAACGCCTTGCAAAAATGCACAACTCCACACTATAACGCTTTTAAAAACTTATATTTTAGATCAAATTTCACGCGAGCAACCCAAATTACCGTGATAAATATTCAAACGAAACAGGATAATTCTTTCGCAAATTTTCCCATTCGCTAACGAGTTTTGAATACTTATAACTCAATTCGTACAGCACATTTTTACTGAACACATAGTCATATATTTCGTAAAATTGCTTCGAAAAACACAATGATTGCATATAGCATCTTTTTATTAACTATTTGAGATATAACTTCCAGCAAAATTATGATACTTATTCCATGACTTTTACTTCATTCGGCTACCTGCTGAACTTTAACAAGTCGTTTGCAATTATCTGTTATTTCAACAGCTAATATAGAAGCAGAGGAGATATCTTCCAAGTCTACTCTACGTTTTTTGCAGGTTCGTATCCTGCCCAAATTTTGATATCTTCTGCGATATCTTTGAGTCTGCTCGCAAGATCAGCTTCATTCGATACGTCGTATACTTTATCTGCGCATGAATCGAGGTAGTTATAATCAAACGAAACAGTTCCCCCATTAATTTTATGCTTATAAGTTGTTTGTTTCCGATATTTGATCAAATATACTCTGGGCGCCCAATCATTTTTCAGCTTCTGACACGCTGATTTTGTCAGATTTTTCAATGCAGCTGACGTATCATAACTGATCACTTG
>CALXQQ010000018.1 GCA_944390775.1 uncultured Alphaproteobacteria bacterium | reverse complement strand
TTGCAAGCTATTATTGATGATTGAGTTATACATTCCACAGAAATAAGACGTTTAGAGTCAAAATTACATACCTTTTATATAATTCATTCCGTTTCACTTTCTGCTAAACTTGGATAAATGTGGAGGCCCTGTTCTTCGATAAGAAACAAGACATAATTGCAGAAGTTCATCGTATGCTTGAAATAATAACTCGCTTAATTTTAAATTGCTCAAGATATGCTTTGAAATTTGCTTCGAAACCGGCTCCAAAACTTGCTGCTTAAATTGCAAGAAACTTTTATGAAGCCTAAATAAAATGTGTGAACGATTTTTCTGTTTCATAATAATTCTCCTTTGTTGATTTGAAAAAAGACTAATAAAAAAAGACTAATCTAGATTGTATTTATAATATATCACACGCTTTTTTGTCGCGCAACACTTTTATTTTTTTACGTTGTAAATCAATGGGTTAATGCATATTTTGCTATCAAAAACTGACATAAATTCGATGGGTAAATTCTTCGTTTCATAATGGTTCTCCTTTGTTGATTGGAAAAAAGACTAAGAAAAAAAGACTAATCTAGATTATGTTTATAATATATCACGCACTTTTTTATCACGCAACACTTTTATTTTTTTATGTTGGAAATCAATAGGTTAATACATAATTTTGCTATCCATCCAACATAACTCTCAAGAAGCAATGTGCCTAAACTAATCTCCATCGAGGATTAGGACGAAAATATAAACTATCAGCTTGAGATGTCTTCAATTTTTCCACTCCAAGCCATGCAATCATCGCTCCATTATCTGTACAAAGAGATAAAGGAGGAGCACAAAATTTCAAACGATAATCACAACATACCGACTCTAAAGCAGATCTGATATATCGGTTAGCCGCAACACCTCCCGCCATCACTAATGCAGAATAGGCCGATACATCACAATGCTGCAAATACTTCCGCGCTTTATAAACAAATACATCCGTAACAGCTTGCTGAAAAGATGCACATAAATCAAATTTATCCTGCTCATCTACACAATCTTTGGAAGCTAATAATACCGCTGTTTTCAATCCAGAAAATGAAAAATCATACGAATTACCATGACATAAAGGTCGAGGTAAAAGAAATCTTTTAGGATCACCTAAACGAGCAAATTTTTCAATTTGTGGACCTCCCGGATAGCCAAACCCTAATAATTTCGAAACTTTATCAAAAGCTTCTCCTGCAGAATCATCCACAGTTTGACCCAAAATTTCATACTCAGAAAAACTGCGTACACAACAAAAAATACAGTGCCCTCCAGATACTAATAATAATAAATAGGGAAACTGTATCTCCTCAACTAATCTTATCGATAGAGCATGAGCCGCAATATGATTTACCGCTATAAACGGTAACTGTAAGGCCATAGCCATGCTTTTTGCAAAAGTTGCTCCAACTATTAGCCCGCCAATTAAACCTGGTCCACAAGTGCCAGCAATAGCATCAATGTCGTTCAAGCCTACGCCAGCATCACTCAAAGCATTGTCGACAATCACTTCTATTTTTTCTAAATGAGCACGCGCTGCAACCTCCGGAACAACCCCATTGTATACACGATGCTCGTCAATTTGCGAATAAATCACATTAGATAAAATCTCTTTTTTATCAGATACTACCGCCGCCGCTGTTTCATCACAGCTGGTCTCAATGCCTAAAATTAACATTAGATAATAACCGCATAATTAGAAGCATCTGAAAATAATTCCTGCAATAACCTGTGGTTCATCCTATGCCCCGGACAATATGCAGAACATTTCCCCAAAATGTAATATCCACTCAAAGATAAATCGCCAATCAAATCAAGTATTTTATGATGCACAGGCTCTTGAGGAAAACGTAAGCCTTCCGAATTAATCACTCCGCCACTATCATCAAAAACTACAACATTCTCAAGAGAAGATCCTCGCCCCAAACCTCGACGCCTCATCTCCTCTACATCAGATTGAAAACCAAACGTTCTCGCAGGCGCAATTTCATCCGCAAACTTCTCACAGGAAAATTGAAATAATTTCGGCTCTGTATGAAGCTGCCTCTTGGAAAAATCACACACAACATGAATATTAAAATCGTCAGATGGCGCCAGCATAATCCATCTGCCCTCCTCAACAACAGCAACTTCTTGCATAACTCTTATGCATGACCTGTGAGAATTTTGCTGCTCTATCCCAACTCGCTTAATAGCATCGACAAATGGACGCGCACTGCCATCCATAATAGGTATTTCTTTGCCCTCAACATATACAACAGCATTCGTAACACCTGTTCCAAAAAAAGCCGCCATCAGATGCTCAACTGTCGCAATCGATACTCCATCACAGGCAAGCTGCGTACACATTTCAGTGTTCACAACATTGTGATAATTAGCCGCAATATATGTATCTTGTACCTGAAAGCCTATACCATTGTTTATGTCCGCCGGTTTCACCCTAATGCGACATAAATCCCCACTATGAGTCCCTACGCCCTCAAGTGTAAATTCAGCAGAAATTGTTGCCTGCTGCATAGTAACTATCCTCTTTGATATGACGCCATTCTAGTGTCATTATTGATTTTTATCAACATTTATTATATTAGTGTGTGATGATAAAGGGGGTTAGTATGCACAGTAGCGATGTAAATAAATTAAGACAATATATGGAGAGAATTGAAAATCTTGAAGCAGAAAAAGCAGAAGTCCAAGATAATATTTCCGATACATATAAACAGGCTAAAAATGATGGTTTCGATCCTAAAGTAATGAAAAAAGTCCTGAGATTGAAAAAAATGAAAACAGAAGATAGAGAAAGTGAAGATCTACTCCTAGATACCTATATGGCCGCTTTGGGATTAATTCCTAGCTTCGAAAGAGAATCAGAGCAGTAACGTGTGGAACAATATAATCGTAAGAGCCGCAGCAAAAATGCGTTTTTTCGGGCGCAATGGAGGAACAAGCGTAGGTAACTTCGCTTCCCTGAATTGCAGCCCATTTGTTAATGATGATCCTCAATCGGTGCAGCAAAATTTGAACATAGCTCGACAAGAAATAGGAGCAGATAAGCTGATTATTTTGCGTCAGGTCCATGGAAATCGTTGTGTCACTGTAGATTCATCAATAGATGAAAATGCTATATTCGAAGCAGATGCATTGGTAACATGCAATGCTAAAATCGCTCTTGGAATATTAACTGCAGATTGCGTTCCAGTCCTATTATATGATACGCAGCAACAGGTCATAGGCGCAGCTCATGCCGGATGGCGAGGAGCTTGTAATAATGTACTGGAGTCTGTAGTGCATTCCATGCATGCATTGGGCGCAAATAATATTTCTGCACTCCTCGGACCTAGCATACAAATGTCAAGCTATAAAGTAACTGAGGAAATGCTGGATGTCTTTCCAGAAGATTGCTTCTGGAAACAAAATAATCAATTGCATCTTAATTTACCAAAGTATTGCTCACAGCAGCTCCATAAAATTGGCGTTACCAATGTAGAAATATGTCCACTGGATACCTATTCCGATCCAGAGCATTTTTTTAGTTTTCGCTATAACAACGAATATAGCAAGCAATGTTGTGGCAGAAATTTATCAGCTATCGTGTTATAAAATTGGAAAAACATTATGAAATTAAAAACAGAATTACCAGTAATATTCATGGGAACAACAGAGTTATCTCTTAAGATTTTGCAAGCGATATATCTGGAAAATTTTCCGATAGTAGGTGTGTATACACGTGCTCCAAAACCCGCAGGAAGAGGACATAAATTACAACAAACGGTTGTTCATCAATTCGCAGAAAATCATGGCTTGCCATTATTCACTCCTAAAACGCTGCGAAATCCCGAAGAACAAGAAAAACTACGACAACTCGGAGCAGCTGTCGTCATCGTCGCTGCATATGGACTTATCATTCCTGAAAATGTACTAAATATCCCTCAATATGGCTGTATCAACGTGCACGCATCTCTTCTGCCACGCTGGAGAGGTGCCTCCCCTATTCAAGCAGCTCTATTGCACGGCGATGAGTATAGCGGTGTAACAATTATGCAAATGGATCCAGGCATCGATACCGGAGATATAATAGATATGCAACCTATTCCTCTGGCAGATATCGTAAATGCCGAAATGCTAACTGATAAGTTGGGAGATATCGGTGCAAATATGATAGTATCCACCCTATACAAATTGCTGGAAGGAAATCTGGAACGACGTAAACAACCAGATGAAGGAGCAACATATGCAGGGAAAATCTCAAATCAGGAATTGCAAATCGATTGGTCAAAAAGTGCACATGAAATTTGGTGCAAAATCCGAGCGTTTTCTCCAACCCCCGGAGCATGGTGCTATATTAATGGACAACGTACTAAAATTTTAGAGGCACAAGTTGTACCTGCATGTTCAAATGGTCTTGCAGTGAAATGCGGAGATGGCACCTTGCAAATTATATCGTTGCAACCTCCTGGTAAAAAAGCAATGTCTGCGAGCGCTTTTTTGAACGGCCATCCAAAAATTGAAATATGTTAACTTGCTGTTAATCTATAGCGCTTAGAATTTATATGATTCATTGGAGGAAAAAAACATGAAAAAAATTCTAAGCTTGATAGTATTGAGTACCACTTGTATAGCATTTGATTCAATTGGAGCACAACACACCCCCCATTCCAAAGGCGCAGCATTGGTAGATGATGTAAAGGTTACTCATGCTGTAAGATTTGTAAAACATTACGCCGCACAGCTACAAAAAGCTCTCGTTGATCTGCAAAATAGCATGATGGTGCTAAATCAACTAGATATTCATCCTAGACATCGTGGCTCGCAAGATAGTAGCGGAATCAACATACCAATTGATATAAGCACTCCCGACAATGTTGTTCCGGAACTGCCTTATAATGTTGCCCCTAATGGACCAGGCGATGTTGTTCCTAATGGACCGGGCGATGTTGTTCCTAATGGACCAGGCGATATTGCTCCTAGCGAGCCAGGCGATGTTGCTCCTAATGGACCAGGCGATATTGCGCCTAATGGACCGGGTGATGTTGCTCCTAGCGAGCCAGGCGATGTTGCTCCTGACAAACCTGCTAGCGACACTGATTCAGCAACAGACAAAGAAGCTGATGTATCGCAACCTGCTTTTACGGGTGATCCTGCCCATGGCCCTAAGGTCAGTTGCTTAAAAATATTAGAGCATTCTGTTAATTCGACTAGCAATCCAAAATTGAAAAGCTATGTAAAAAATGTAAAAGATGCTATCGAAAATGCGATGAAGATTTTGAACGACAAAGAGGCCAAATCTGCTGCAATTAGCACTGCTCTCGATGAAGTGTTCAAACACTATAACTCGCTGCAAAAAATACAAAACAAAAAAGCTATCGATTTTGTAGATGTAAGAGATATGAAAAAAGATATAACAGCACCAATTGATCTAGTAGAAAGCCTACAAAGATACATAGAAATTCTTGGTTATACAAGAACAAGTGCTGCGTATAAAACATTAGAAAAGGCTCGAATGGCTGTTCGCAATCGGAATGCATCTCCTGCAAGTAGGGAACAAAGCCTGAGTACAGCTGTCCAAGAATTCAACAAAATCGTATCAGAAAAAGGAATTGCAGAGGCAGAAATTAGCGATGAAATAACAAAGTTTTTCACGCAAAAAATTAATTAACCTGATAGCTACGGGCATCCAAATGAAATTGCCAAGTGGATGCCCTAAAATCAGCTATAGCGATCCTCTGATTGCCGTTCCAGTTTTTGCCAATAAACCACTAGCTGCTAACATATCAAATACGACAGCTTTTTTAGAGTCACTATCCAGCAAATCAAAACGCACATTTTGAGGAGTACCTCGATTTGGTTGTTCGCATTGCCACTCAATATATAAGCGCTGAAGTAATGATAACAATGGCGTTAGAGTTTCATCATTGCTCAGCTTTGCAACAATCAATGGAATATCCATCATACACCCTGCAATATCACATGCTGTTGTTGTTTTATCAGAGCAATCTCTATTTATCCGTCTTAATATATTAAACAATCCATTAACTAAAGCTTTATTGTAATCTGTCATATCAGATACAAAAGCAACTCTCCCCAGATTATCTAGTATATCGTCAAGTGCGCTATCTTCGTCCGTATCGGACAGGAAATGTTTTGCAATACTGATTAAAGTTTCTAGATCCATCGGATATAATCTATAAATATGATCAATCACGCTACAGGCTAGTTTTTTTACACTAAACCATGCATTTTCAGAACTATGTTGCTTGATGCCATAATGATCTCCCAAAAGAGCAATATATCCACCAAAAAATGTCGCTTCTTCACTATTAGTTGCTAATTTATTCGCATTATCCGCAACAAGAATTGCTATATCTCTCATTTGCTCAGACATATCTCCTAAACTGTGATAAAATTTTTGTTGTTCTAAAGAAAGGTTAACCCCATCTTCGCTTTCTAATGCTTTTTGCAAATCAGAAAATACACCCGATTGATAAAAAGTTACACCATCAGTAATTAGCTGACGAGCCAAAAGATTAGATAATATAGCTGCGATATCATGAAATTTAATATCTATATCGCATCTTGAATTATTGAGATATCCATGAATAAAACTGCTAAATATATAGAAAATCCCCTGATATCTACCATCATTACAATGAGCAAAACGATTAAGCAAACATCCGACTTTTTCACATGCCTCAGATATCATTTCACAGTAAGCCACATCTTGTTTAGTTTCAAAACGTCCAATGCTATCAGCTAGACGATTTAATTCATCAGCCGCAAATGCAACAATATTGGGTTCTAAAAATATACCTTGTTTTCCCAATCTTCCCCTATCATGATCGATATTAGACATACTGCTCAAAAGATCACTATGTATACACTCAACCAAATCTCTCCATGATGAGTTACGCTTAATATCTCCGTTATAAAATGCCAAGGTCGATAAGCAACTGTAATGTTCCGCTGTGCCTCGAGTACTTGTCATTTTTAACTTATCTTTTACCAAACGCGTCATTACATCCAATTTGTCAGACACAATACCTTCATAAATTTGCATAGGACTATCAACTTCATCGCAGCGTATTATGGCATATAGCAACCTTAACAAACCGGTTTTTAAATTAATAGCAACATATGAGTGAAATTTTTTTGTTGAACTCACATCCCGAGTAGTAGAAGAACACAAAGAATTTAGCGCATCTAATGCATAATATTTGTTATCTGATAATACACTATAATCTCTCCATTCACATCTTGATATAATAGGTTGATAGTTGCGCATTTTTTCAGCTCTAAGCTTAAGCCATTTAATATGTGAATGCCACATAGAATCTGCACTATCTTGCTTATCAAAACATGCAAAACGATAAAAGTTAATATTGTAGATAGAATAGAGTAAATGATCTCGTTCTCTCTCTTGTTTTATGTGTTTTAATACTGTTCCTTCGTGTATTGAACAAAAAGGCATATAAGGCTCTTCATAAAAAATGGGTGCTCGAAACATAGGGATTTCTCCAATAGGAGCTGTATCCAATAAAGCACTAAATCGTTGCGCAAAATAATCTCGTGATATTATATCTGGAAAAAAGCCAGATGAATCACATCCATTGAAAATTGAATTTGCACCTTGAGCAAAGATTAAACCATCTCCTAATTCTCCTATCCATGCTTCTTCTAATTCTTCTGCTGTCATATGCGAAAAAACATCCTTTGTGTAATCGGTAGTTACCATCTGCTGTATGTTAGATCTCACTGCGCGGCTAAAATCTTGAATTTGCTCAATACGTTCGCATAGCATTAACAGACACTGCTTTGCAGACGTAGTTTGTATGATTTCACTTTGCTCTTCATCAGTTAATGAAGCAAAAATCAGATCGCCTATTGCACGTTGTGCAAGCATATCTTGCTCCACTTGATACATCTTATGAGAAAGCTTTTTCACGCTACCCAGTTCTTTACAATAACTTTCAAGTGCACTTGATACAAGTCTATTGATATTTAAATGAGCAACACCAACACCATACAAATTCTGCAAATGCTCTAATATTATACCTCTTAGAGTTTTATCTTGTTTTATTCTGCTTCTCCACCTCTTCTTAAAAAATCTCATATGATTTTTCGCCAAATCTCCGAGCCATGCTAACATATCAAACTCTGCGGGTTGTGCAGTAACAGCATATCCAGTCATTTGTGCAATACGATGATATATACGTAAGCCTGTCAAATTAGTCGGAACATAATTTTGCAAATCGCTTTTTAAAACTATTAAGTTTTTATCAAGATCTGATATCGTATTTAATATATCCATAAGATCTGCATAAGCACAAAGTTTATCGTCATATAACCTGCATTGTTGAGTCATATTTTGCTTGTTAACACTAAATGAAAAATACGGCGAATCATTGACCTGTATAACATCCTTGTCATGCATCTCTCGAATAAATTTGGACAACTCTACCCCTTTCATTGGGCTATCACAATCCAATAACAAGCATGCACTACAACTCACAAAATCTGGCTCATCAAATGAAATATGTAACACACGCCTTGCTTGCAATGCTGCTAATTGAACGAATAACGCTGTATGCAGCATTCCTCCTATCTGAGATTTCATTAAACAATGCTGCAATGTTGGAAAATGCCTTAGTGAATCGTATATATTGGGCATTAACATTTTTGCAATGTTTTCATTTGTGGAGAGATCTAAATTAAACCATTCACAATCAAAATGTCTTTCAATAGACTGTCTATCAATAACAAATATTAAAGATCTGCGTTCTAATAGATTCATTCTGCCTATAATATGTGCGATGTCATAAATATCATTCTCCAATAGCTCTCTCATTCCATTAGCTATTTTCTGTACAACATTTATCCAATCATTCAATGCTAAATCACCATTGGGACCATATCCTCTTATAAGATCGCTATGCTGTAGGTCTTTTTCCAAACAACCTAATTCCCGGATTTCATTAGCACTTAATCTATTGAAAAAATGCCTTTGCAAATCATGCAATGACTGATCAAACAATATTCTTATAATATCCCGATGCTCTTGTTTATAGAATCTCGCATAAGCCATGCTCAATCCTTTCATTTCGTCTAACAAGCGTTGTACATGAGATATATCAGATCTGGCAATCGCAGGATGCATTAAACGAGCTATATAATCGTTTTCCCTATCTTTTTGTATTCCCAATTGAGCCTTTTGATCTTGCGGTAATGTTTTTAATTTTTCTAACAAAGAAGTACAAGGAGCATTTTGCAGTAACATTTCAGATATAATTGTCCAGGATTTATACACATCACTAGGCATACAGTTAACAGACATATACTGACTGGAAGATGACGAAGTCAGTTCATAACTGTAATCTGATTCAGATTGCATCAATATTTCCGATTCTGAGCTATCTCGTTCGAACGATATAGAAACATCTTCTATTCCACCTCCATATAACATGCGAAGTGGTTGCATATCCCTCTCTAAAAGGCAATTAGCACCTCCACAGATTGTAAAAGTCACTAACATACAATTGTACATGAATTTTTTCATAACGCTGTTCCATCCCTAAAACCAATACAAATTATATTAATTTGTTAATAAAAATATAAGAGTTAAAATGCGCTTAAAGAGTTTTATTCTTAACAAAAATTCTACAAATAAGACGTGTCTTCTATATCTTGTTACTTCACATAGCTCTTTTCCATGTTTTAATCATCACAAGGTCCAGGGTCAGCAAGAAACGAAACAAATAAAGTAAAAGTCGTGGAATAATGAACATAATTTTAATAGCAAATGTCGCCTCAAATGGTTAATCAAAGGAAACTATATGCAAGCATTATTCTTTCCGAAGCAATTTTGACTACTCGCCCAGAAAAAATGTGCTGAACGAATTGCGAAATAAGTATTCTAAACTCGTTTGTGAATAGAAAAAGTTGTAAAAAAATTATCGTGTTTTGTTTTTTATCGTGGCAGTTCGGGATTTTTTTTACTAAATAAACAAAAACATCTTAAAATTTAAGCGTTTTCAAGCTTAGGACCGTAAATTTTTGTTTTCTCAAATTTATAGCTGTGCACGAAGTTTAGATAGTATAAAATTTCTGCAAGCATTTGTTTCATTAGCACAATACCCAATCAAATCGATCCAAGTAGACGGCATTTCTGAATTTATAAGATAATTTAAGCAAGCGTGCGAAAGCTTTGTAATATCACTGTTTGCACGCTTCAAACCAGGCTGAAACACAACAGTAGTGTTGAGCATGCAACAAAATCATGCAAAAGGATTTGTACTCCAGTACGACACTTTAGACCAATTTCATCGGATAAATAGGAACTGCATAAAAAATGCATTGCACAAATACAATAAATACCAGCCGCATGCAGGCTTGAAAGGATCAACTCCTATGAAGTATATTCATCAGCATAATTTTGATGCTAATCGTCTCATTTCTGTACAATTCATATTAGCTTTTATAAATGATTTATGCTAGGATCCCGCACGGAAATGATAGTAGAGACATTAGTTGTTGTAAAAAATGTTTTTTGTGCGTCTCGTATTAATCTTTCCTCCTGCTTGAGTTTTAAGCAAGAGTGGTTGCGTAAAATCTCTAGCATATAGTGATAAGTGTCTTTGTGGTATTAAGTGTAAAATTGATAGTTGAGGAGATTGAAAGTGAAAAATATCATTATTGCAATTATGTTGATGAGCTCAACATGCCCCATACATGCGATGGTTCCTAACACAACAGAAGTATGTGAATGTGCTAATGGGATAGTATCATTGCTGCAGCAAATTCCTGCAGGAATCGACCAAGAGCAACAAAATTATATTGATTATGCTCGTAAGGTTATTATAGAGAACTTAAATACTCTTATTGATCCAGATAAAAGTAAATGTCAGTACTTTGATCAGGTAGCTAAGATGCGCAAAATAATGAATAACTTCGCATTACTAGCGAACTATTCAGTGAATCCTCAAGTGTTTGCAGAAATATCTCAGCAGCTTGGACACAATATGTTTTATCTGTGCAACTTGCTGCGAGATAGCTCCAGTGGAATATTCCGCACTCCTAATATTGGACTACAAGCATATTAAAACTTGCTTGATAGTTTTGTAGATGGAGCGGGTGTAGAAGATATCTCCCCTGCTCCATATTAGCTGTTGAAATATCCAAAAGCAGATAGTAGAGTTAGACGAATGAACGTAGTATTTGCATGAAAATAGGTAAATTCGTCTTAGGGGATCCGCTAAAAACCGATAATATTGCCGCTCAGAAGCTGAATAAAGGGCGTGCTCTCGCAATATTTGCGTCGGATGTATTGTCATCAGTCGCCTATGCTACAGAGTCTATTCTTATAACACTGACTGTTGTGTATGCCACAGAATGGTCTCTTCCAATTGCCGGCGCTATCATAATGCTGCTTTTTGCTTTGATCAGTTCCTATTGGCAGACAATTAAAGAGTATCCCAATGGTGGAGGAGCATTCGCCGTAGCGCACAAAAATCTTGGAGAAGTGTGCGGATTGATCGCTGCTGCATCTTTGTTGATAGCTTATGCTCTTACAGTTGCTGTTAGCTTGTCGGCAGGAGCACGAGCAATAACCTCTGCTTGTCCGTCACTATCAAATTGGAATATGGCAATTTGTTGGATCGGTTTATCTGCAATCACTATCACAAATCTGCGAGGAACACGTGAATCAGCAACTTTGCTTTCAATTCCAACATACTGCTTTATAGGAATATTGTTGGCTCTTATTGTTAGCGGATTTTTCGTTCCAGTCAGTGAAAATCCAATATCAGATAATATGATCGCTCAAACAGTAGCTCCACTGCTGTTGATGCGAGCTTTTGCTTCGGGATGTTCTGCACTCACCGGAATAGAAGCTATTGCAAGCGGAGTGACTGCATTCCAAAATCCTCAGTATCGAAATGCTCGTATTACATTGCTGTTAATGGGCATTATATTGTCTACATTGTTCGGGGGGATTACATTTTTAGCAAAGAAATTCAGTATCTTACCCAGCAATACAGAAACAGTATTATCTCAGATCGCGCATCAGGTCTTCGGAGATGGGATCGCGTATTATGGATTGCAATTTATGACGGCATGTATTTTATTCCTCGCCGCAAATACATCATTCGCAGGTTTTCCACGATTGGCTAGTGTGTTAGCACAGGAAAAGTATATACCAACTAGCTTTGCAAATCTCGGAGATAGATTGGCATTTTCTAATGGTATAATAGCCTTAGCTGTCGTCGCATTTTTCCTGCTATATATGTTTGGCAGTAGCACACAGGGGCTGCTCCCAATATACGCACTATGCGTGTTTATCTCCTTCACATTGTCCCAAGCAGGCATGGTCTGTCATTTGATAAGAGAAAAGAAAGAATACTGGGTGCTTAAAGCAATTATCAGTGCTGCTGGAGCAATAGCAACCGCAGTAACAATGCTAATTATCGTAGAATGGCAGTTTTTTAAAACAATATGGATACTTCTTATTCTTATTCCATCTCTTTTTTATGCATTTCGTACAATTAATCATAGATATAAGGCAACCAATACCGAACTGGATTTAAAAAAAGGAGGTCTCAGCGATTTGCTAAGGCCAATAAAAGATCTGCCTCCCAAAGTTGTTGTTCCCGTGTCGAGAATTCATAGAGGAACATTGGCTGCATTGCGCTTTGCTAAATCTTTATCAAACGATGTGGCAGCAGTTGTCGTCAAAACTGATCAGCTGGAAGTGAATCGTTTGAAGTTAACATGGAGAGCCATGAGCTTTGATATTCCATTAGTTATTTTGGATTCTCCATATAGATCGGTAGTTAATCCATTTTTGGACTTTTTATATGAGCAGGACGAAAGAGAACCAGATAGAGGTAAGGCAATAGTCGTTATGCCTAGCTTCGTGCCAGGAAGATTTTGGCAGAATATTCTACATAACCAAACTGCCAGAATCTTTAAAACCGCACTCTTATATAGACGGCGAAAAAGCGAACAAACACGTATAATTGTCGAAATACCGTATCAAATGAAAATGTAGTAATATGCACAAAAGATTAGGCGCTACCACAGTCCATAATTGGAGTAGTGTAAAATAGTACGAGAATTCGCCCAGATTTAACTTGAAGCGATATCACATCAGAAATAGTACGATTGTAGCATGAATTCTGCTGCCAAAAATCTAAGCTATAGTCGTTTAGCTCCCACTTCAGTCCAGTCGATTGTACAATGGCGTTTGGCATGCCAAAAATTGATAATTTTGTGTGTAAAGGCAAACTAATCTCTATATCATGCTGAATAATTATTCCAATCATAGATTCAGCAATATATAGGAGCTTTTCCTCTTTCTGCCATATGGAGAGGTTGTTCAATATATGATCTAAAAAACCACCACCTACGCCAGTGACAATCGATGGATTCAACTGATTATCTTTTACATAACAAATAGCTTTCTCAAAATCAGAGGAATTTTGATCCTTAACCAACCTATATTCGTACTGTTGTAAAAGAAGAGGATCTACACTGTCTAAATCGCCCACAATTACAGATGGAGAAATGCCCATTGATACAAGACTGTTCGCCGCACCATCCGCAGCAATAATCGGCAAACTAGTCTTTTTCAAAAAGTGTCCTGGACATTCTCCGTTTAAACAAATAATAGAACGATAACCATCTAGCAGTTTTTCAAGCACGTCGCTCATAATGTCTCTTCTGCCAAATAGAAATGCATACTATTACAGTACCAAAGATATTGCTCCATACCACACATTGAGATGCTATCGAAATTCCATGAATTACCCACGCAATTGAACATACCAAATAATTGATTAACATGAACATCGATATGTCATCCGTAGACTTAGTTCTGTATGATTTGTAAACTTGTGGACATAAGCCGATGATCGATGTGATTAAAGCTATAAGACCAAAAATTTCACCCATTACTTCCCTCCCTATATAGATTCATCATAACACATAATGTTTCTATAAAGCGATACTCAAAATCATCAGACTATTAGCGTAAAATAACGTTTATACTACTGTCGCTATTGTAATAGCACAAACAGTTTTTGCTCCATGAATTTTGAGAATTTTTGCACATTCATTAAGAGTAGAACCAGTAGTCATAACATCGTCAATGAGAACTATGTTCTTTCCTTGCACTGCATACTCTTCTTTTATGGAAAATACATTTTTCAGATTCTTCTCTCGTTGTTTTTTTGTTAAAGATTCTTGAGGAGATGTATTTTTCGATTTATAGAGCAGCTCTGGCTGATACAGAATTTTAGCATGCTTAGATATTTCCATTGCTAATAATTCTGCCTGATTATATTTGCGTTTTAAACGTTTCAAAAGCGTCATTGGAACAGGAATCAACATATCGGCACTTGATAATATTTCTTCACCTGCGCGTATCATCCATTTTGCAAACAACTGGGTTAAATAGGTATCATCAGCATACTTAAAGCGTATAATCATGTTGCGAGATATTTCGTCATAACAACATACCGATACTACATGATCAAAATGTGGCATCTTATGCAAACAACCAGCACATGTTTGATGCATTGCAATATCAAACGGTCTACCACAAACATTACAATAAGGGGCGGAAATCCATTTTATCCGTCCCCAACAATTTGCGCATAAGCCATGCTCTGCCAAAAAGTTTCCACACAGATAACATAAAGGTGGGTAACAAAAATCCTGTACAAATTTTAAAAACCCCATCATTACCACAAATTAACTAACAACCAGGTCTCATCAGAAGATTACGATACTGAGCTATCTTTCTTGCTTGCGCTCTGTTCTGCTGAATGTGTTTTTGTAAAAGGGCATTAGTACGCTTTTGTGTTATTGCTTTTAGTTGCTGATATTTAAAAGCATTATTGCGTTCTGCACGTTTTTTATCATTTGTTAATAGCTTTCCATTATGCACAATTACAACTGCGTCCCTAGCCTTTTTCTGATTTTTGTTTTGCTGAATATATTTTTGCAAAAGAACATTGCTGCGCGCTCTTGTAATTGATTTTAATTGCTGATATTTAAGAGTGCTATTTTGCATTGCACGTCTTTTATCATAAGTTACTGATTTACCGTTATGTATAATCACAACCGAATCTCTAGATTTAGTTGGCTTTTTTGCTTTCTGCCATGCATTAGACGTTGCAACAGCAAATAAACTCGTTAGTAATAACAGATACCTTATCATACCCTCAGCCTCCATTTTAACAGTCAATTAGTACAATTATTATATGTATTCAAAAATTGACAAAATCAACAGTTAATTCTAATTTTTCGTACTTAAACTACATGAATATAAGTTAATGAATATATAACTAAGAAAAAATAATGATCTACAAATACTTAATCTAACGCTGGGGAAGATGCCCTTCCCCTACCCTTTATCGCTTAAATTTCATCGTTAATTTTGCTCGGCCTTTATTATCCATACCAAGATATTTAACGGAAATCGTATCTCCTTCCTGCATAACATCTGATACTTTTTCAACTCGTTCCTCTGACATTTCACTGATATGAACCAGTCCTTCACGAGCACCATAATACCGCACAAAAGCACCAAATTCCGTAATCTTTACGACCGTAGCAGAATATATAGCTCCAACTTCAGGATCGAATGCAATTTCATTAATCATCTGGACAGCAGCATTTAACGCTTCACTATTTTTTGCTGCCACAGCAATATTACCATCATCATCAATATCGACTTTTGCTCCTGTCTGTTCGATAATCCCGCGAATAACCTTACCTCCAGATCCAATAATTTCGCGAATCTTATCCCTAGGCACAGCAAATGTAACCATCTTAGGCGCATATTGACTAAGCTGCTCTCTAGCAGTTGGCAATACCTTAGCCATTTCATCCAATATAAAAATTCGACCATCACGAGCTTGCTGCAAAGCCTTTTCCATAATTTCAAAAGTAACACCGGTGACCTTTATATCCATCTGCAATGCAGTAATGCCTTCTCGCGTTCCGGCAACTTTGAAATCCATATCCCCAAGATGGTCTTCTTCTCCCATGATATCGCTTAGAATTTCATACCGATCGTCACTCAATATCAATCCCATTGCAATACCAGCTACAGCACTTTTTATCGGAACACCAGCATCCATCATCGATAATGATGCACCGCATACTGTTGCCATTGAAGATGAACCATTGCATGATAACACCTCAGATACGACACGAACAGTATAAGGAAAATCCTGTTTCGGTGGCAAAACCGGACTAACCGCTCTCCATGCCAAACGACCATGACCAATTTCACGCCTTCCTGGAGCACCAAGTCTACCAATTTCTCCCACAGAAAATGGTGGAAAGTTATAATGCAGCAGAAACGACTCGCTGTACTCGTTTATTAATCCATCTATCACTTGTTCATCTTGAGCTGTACCCAATGTGGTCACTGCCAAAACCTGTGTTTCGCCACGCATAAACACGGCTGTTCCATGCACGCCAGGTAGCACACCGACATCAATAGAAATCGGCCTTATATCCTTTGTACCTCTCTCATCTATACGATGACCTGTGCTCAAAATCTTTTCTCGCACAAAAAGAGAACAAGAATCAAAAAAAGCCTGCTCAACCAGCTCAGACGAAAAACGAGCATCTTCTGTTATCTCGCTTATAACCGCTTCCTTGAGTTTAGCTAATGATTCATTACGATCATGCTTAGTTGCACCCCTATATGCCTCAGCAATCCGATCATTGTAATTCTTTTGTATGATTTGTATTGCTTCAGCACGCAAAGGATTATCCTCCGCGATAGACCACTCAGATTTGGCACACTCTCGACTGATGCTATCAATCATATCTATTACAGGTTGACATGCCTCATGTCCAAATTTCAAAGCAGCAAGCATTTGTCCTTCGGATAATTCTCTTGCACCTGACTCTACCATCAGTATCCCATCTTTTGAGGCTGCCATAACCAAATCAAGCTCGGATGTATGACCAACGGGTGGATTTAATATAAATTCTCCGTTTTCATAACCAATACGAACAGCAGCAATTGTCGATAAAAATGGCAAGCCCGAAACTGCCAAAGCAGCAGATGTCCCGACAATAGATATGATATCGCTTTCATTAGTACCATCAAAACTAAGCACAGTACAAACTACTTGAGTTTCATTACGAAAGTTTTTATGAAACAAAGGACGAATCGGCCTATCAATCAGACGCGATACCAAAGTTTCTCTTTCAGATGGACGTCCTTCTCGCTTAACAAACCCACCAGGAATCTTTCCGGCAGCGTAAAACTTTTCTATATAATTTACGGTAAGCGGGAAAAAATCATCATCCGATGCAGGCTTTGCTCCAGCGACAACTGTACACAGAACCGTTGTTCCACCATAACGCACAACAGCTGAACCTGTCGCTTGTTTAGCCCAACGTCCCACTTCTATGGATAGAGGACGTCCTCCCCATACTATTTCTTTCGTAACCACCATTATTACTCTACCTCCGAGATTAACCTCTGAGACCAAGAGTTTTTATCAACTCAACATAACGTACTGTGGCAGTCTTTTTTAAGTAGTTCAACAATTTACGACGACGACTAACCATCGCTAACAACCCTCTCCTAGAATGAAAATCTTTAGGATGCTCATTCATATGTTCTCCCAACATATTGATGCGAGATGTTAGAATAGCTACCTGAACCTCAGGAGAACCCGTATCTCCCGCATGAGTAGCGAATTTTTTAATAATTTCAGTTTTTTCTTGACTCGACATTGTCATAATACTCTCCTATTCTCTTTATTAACAGCCGAAATGTCGCTCAGCCTGCACCAGTATAATTACACTTTCATTAAAACGCAACTATTTAAGCAGTTGTGACGTATGCCATCCGCCTCCCAATGCTTTACAAAGATCAACAGTAGCATTTAGCTGATTTTGTAACGCTTCTACCAATTCCATTTGAACATTTAACAGACTACGCTCAACATCAAGTAAATCTATAAGCCCAATCAGTCCTGCACTTTCCTGTTTTAAAGCCAAATTATAACTCACTTGCAAAGCTTGAACCTGTTGATTTTTCGCGACACATATCGCTCGGCTTTTTCGTGTTGTAACCAAGGCATCTAAAACCTCTTTAAATGCTGTTTGAACTGTTTTCTTATAAATAGCCAACTGAGCTTCATATTGAGCTTTTGCAGAATCTGTTAAAGCACTCAACTTTCCGCCAGCAAATATTGGCAACGATATACTTCCACCAAAACTCCACATATCAGATTTCGGCATACACAAGTTTGCAAGATTTTTGCTTTCAAAACCTAAAGCACCAGTAAGAGAAAAAGAAGGGAAATGAGCTGCTTCTGCCACTCCTATCTGAGCATTAGCTGCAATAAGAGCACTTTCTGCAGATGCAATATCCGGTCTACGCTCTAAAATATCTGATGGTATACCACTTGGAATAGGAGCATTGATCTTTAACTTATCAATTGCTCGCCCTGTAGCAGTTTTTCTCTCAACAATCATCCTAGGACTACATCCAATCAATACGCTAAGAGCAGTCTCAGCCTTAGCTAATTGATTTTCTATTTGCAGTACCATTGTTTCGACAGATCTCATCTCCGCCTCAACACGACGCAAATCTAACTCAGTGCAATAGCCATTCTTAAAACGACTTTGATATACCTTATAAGCATCTTCACGACTCTTTAGCGTACGACGCGCTATAGATAATTTAGCGTCCAAAGCACGAATCAGAAAATACCCTTTTGCAACCTCAGATGTTACACTTAAGTATATTGCCTTGCCCGCGGTTTCTGTCGATAACATCATCGCTCTAGCTGCTTCATTAGCACGACGATACTTACCGAAAAAATCTATCTCATAGGATAATCCCACACTAGTGAGATAACTTAATGCATGACGAGAACGACTCAACCCTTCAAAATATTGATTGCCCCTCGTCGATATAAAATTTTTCGAACCAGATGCCGATGCTCCGATCGATGGCAATAAATCTCCAAAAGCTTGATCTACAGCCGCGCGTGCAACCGCTAAATTAGCAACAGCTTGTTCCAAATCTGCATTGTTTTTCAAAGCATACTCTTCCAGCTCATTAAGAACTTTACTGTTGAATATTGACCACCATTTGTCCTGAGTAAAAGCCGATATCTCCTTTTGTTCTTGCAACTCAGGAACATCCAACTTTGGCTTCTCGTAATCCGGTCCTACAGAACATCCAACTAAAAATATACAAGCAAATATATAACTCTTACGCATATCCTCTCCGTGCTGCCTTTTTGCTCTTACGTCCTTCACTTAATCTAGTAACAATCACATAAAATAGCGGAATAAAAAGTGGTGCTAATATCGTTGCACTTAACATTCCTCCAATAACACTGGTACCAATTTCTTGCCGACTTGCACTTCCCGCTCCACTGCTAATTGCCAACGGTATACATCCTAAAATAAAAGCCAACGATGTCATAACTATAGGACGGAACCTAAGCCGAGCAGCTTCCATAGCTGCGTCTATTAATGATGCCCCTTCCTGTCGCAACATTGCTGCGAATTCTACAATGAGAATGGCATTTTTGGATGCTAATCCGACCAGCGTTATAAGCGCAACCTGGAAGTAGATATCATTATTGATCGAACGCATTGCAATCGCACCAATAGCTCCAAACAACGCAAATGGAACAGATAGTAACACGGCAATTGGCAATGTCCATCTTTCATACAATGCAGCTAATATAAGGAACACGACCAACAAACCCAATATTATAGCTACATAGGCAGAACCAGAATTTAACTTCTCCTGATATGCCGATCCAGTCCAGGAAAGAGAATAGCCATCTCCTAACACTTCTCGTGCCACCTGTTCCATAGCCTTAATGACCTGTCCAGAAGAATAACCAGGAGAAGGTATACCTATAACTCTAGCAGCTGGAAATATATTAAATCGCTCAGTAACTATCGGTCCAACAATGGTTTTTAAAGATGCAAAAGCTGATAACGGAATCATACTTCCACTATTGGATTTCACATAAATTTCATTAATATTCTGTGTATAAGCACGATACTTATCTTTTGCTTGTATCATTACCTTGAAACCACGACCGGATTTTGAAAAATCATTAACATAATATGTGTTGAACATGGCACCTATGACCGTATATACCTCACTCAACGATACGCCAAATGACATGACCTTCAATTCATCAACATCCAAATACAGCTGAGGAATGCTTGCACTGAAAGTCGAGCGCACACTGGCTATCTCTGGTCTTTGAGCTGCCACACGAGCAAATTCACCAGCTTTTTCCTCTAGCGCTTTACTGTTCA
Source organism: uncultured Alphaproteobacteria bacterium (assembly GCA_944390775.1). Lineage (GTDB taxonomy): Bacteria > Pseudomonadota > Alphaproteobacteria > UBA3830 > UBA3830 > CALXQQ01. The sequence continues at coordinate 39,310 of CALXQQ010000018.1, read as the reverse complement.
AATTTCCCGTTTGCTGAATATAACCAGTAACACCACCTGTAGTGTCCATTCCCACTATAGCAGGTAACGAAAAAGCATATACTATTCCGCCAGGTACGGTCGCGCCAATCATATTAGCTTGCCGTACAAGCGCTGATACCGATTGACTATCATCAGATCTCTTATCCCAGTCTGCCAATGTTACAAACATAGTTGCAGAATTTGAAGCAATTGTACCGCTGAGCATATCGTATCCAGCAGCATACATAAACCCAACAATGGCATTATTCTTCTTAAATTCTCCTGTGACATAACTCATAGCCTTGCCAACATTAGGCAGTGTTGTAGCAGGATCCATAGTCGTACATACAATGAAATTACCTTGATCTTCTTCCGGTACTAATGCAGTAGGCGTAATACGAAATAGTAGTACAATACCCGTTACCATAGCCGCTAATAACAATACAGCAACTTTAATATTACGCAAAAAGAAACTAACAACACTTACATAGCGAGCAGTCAACCAATCAAAAAAACTATCAAACATTTGAACAAAACGATTCGCTTTTATTGCATTAGCAGATTTGTGTTCGCCTTCCAAAAATACCACAGATAAAGCAGGTGTAAGAGTTAAAGCACAGATACCTGATAATACAACAGAAACAGCAATAGTGATAGCAAACTGCTTATACATCGTACCAGCCATTCCTCCTAAAAATGAAACCGGAACGAAAACAGCACAGAGTACTAACACAATCGCAACCAGGGCTCCAGATACCTCATCCATAGCCTTAATGGTCGCCTCACGAATCCCTATTTTCTCTGTACGCTGAATCCTTTCAACATTTTCAATAACGATAATAGCATCATCTACAACTATACCTATAGCTAATACCAATCCAAACAAAGTAAGAGTATTTATCGAAAAGTCTAGTAAGAGCATACCAGCAAACGCTCCTATAATAGAAACAGGTACTGCCAAACTAGGAATCAACGTGGCTCGCCAATTTTTTAAAAAGAGTAATATGACAACCAATACCAGCAAAATAGCTTCAAATAATGTCTTCACCACTTCTTGAATAGAATGTTCTACGAAAGTGGTTGTGTCCATAGAAACACTATAACGAATCCCTTCCGGAAACGATTGAGATAGCTGCTCCAATTTTTGATTAACCAACTTAGCTGTTGCTAAAGCATTTGCGCCAGGAGCCAGCGAAATCATCACTGGCGTTACCTCATAACCTTTTTCCGATTTTGCTAGCACATCATATGACTGAGCTCCCAACTCCACGTCAGCCACATCTTCTAAACGCAGAGCTGTCCCATTTTTATTAGCGCGAATAATGATTTTGCGAAATTCCTCTACCGAAGACAATCGCCCTTTTGCAGTGATCATGTAATTACGATCAACCTTAATCGACATCGGCTGCTTTCCAATTGCACCAGCTGCGCGTTGAGTATTTTGTTCAGAAATTGCAGCAACAATCTCCGAAGCACTCAATCCCAGCTTTGCAAGTTTATCAGGCTTTAACCATACACGAATCGAATAGTCATTACCCGCCATTATAGATGCGTCACCTACTCCCTTGGTACGCTTTAACTCGTCCACGACATTCAACAATACGTAATTTCCAACATAGGTTGAGTCATATCTGCCATTATCACAGTAAAAGGATAAAACCGTTAAAATTGCAGGAGAACGTTTCAAGACAGTCACACCATACTTTTTCACCATCTCAGGAAGAGCAGAATTTGCTTGCTGCACACGGTTGTTTACATTGATCATAGCCATGTCAGGATCGGTACCTACCTCAAAAAACACGCTAGTTGTCGCTTTACCGCTATTAGATGATGTCACAGAGCTCATGTATATCATGTTCTCAACACCATTAATTTTTTGCTCTAGAGGTGCCACCACAGTTTCCGATAAAGTCTCAGCACTTGCACCGGGATATTGAGCTTCCACAACAATCGTTGGAGGAGTCAAATCAGGATAGCGCTCTACCGCGAGCTGCCCCATCGATACCAAACCAGCAAGCACGATCAGGATAGACACAACCGTAGCAAAAACCGGTCGGTCTATAAAAAAACGGGATATCATAAGCCCTCCTATTTAGACTTTAACCTTCCGTAGTATTCTTAGTATCGGAAAATAATGGATTGACTGCAGATCCAGGTCTTACTTTTACAAGACCTTCGCTTACAACAACCTCTCCTTCACTTAACCCTTCTGATACAACAGCATAATTTTCGATAATTTCAGCCTTAACAGGGCGAACTTTCACAGTTTTATCTTCATTAATTACATAAACTGAAAAACCAAGGCTAGTAGAAATAAGTGCAGACGCTGGAATTACCAACGCATTAGAGTATGTAGCGCCTTTCACCTTAATTCTAACGAATTGCCCAGGACGAAGAATCTTCTGCTCCTTATCTGCAGGTATTTCTGCTTTTGCCGATATACTGGATGTTAGTTCATCCTCGCTACTATCAATAAATATAATTCTTCCTTCATGTGGGTATACAACCCCATCAGACGTAGTAACCTCTACACGTACATCCGATAGATCCGCAACCTCCAACTTGCCTTCATTGCGCTTCTGATAAAACTTGCTCCATACAGAACCTGAAAAAGAAAAGTCCGCATGAAGAGGACAAATTTTCACCATTGATGTCAGTAAACTGCTGTTCGCTCCTGCAGTCACCAAATTACCAACAGATTGAGCTTCTTTACGAACAATACCAGAAATAGGAGCTTTAACATCAGTATAACCCAAATTAATTTCCGCTTGATGAAGCGCACCCCTTGCTACTTTGAGATTTGCTTCTGCCTTCTCGTATGCAGACAGTGAGTCATCATGCTCTTTTTGGCTAATAGCCCCATCCTTAAACAACTTGCTCATTCGCCCATAATCACGATAAGTACGACGTTGCTCTGATTCCGCCTGAGCTAAATTTCCATTGGCTTGTGTAAGAGCTGCTTCATACGGAGCCTTATCAATAATGAACAACTTATCACCTTCGTGTACATATTGTCCCTCTTGGAATAGACGAGCTTTCAATATGCCGCTAACCTGTGCTCTGACCTGGATTTCTAAAGAACCTGTAATTTTCGCCGGAGCTTCAAAGGTGCATGGAATATCTTTTCTGATAGCTTTAAAAGCTTTGACCAAAGGAGCCGGCGCCTGTACGCGCTTTTCCTCTCTGCAACCACAACACAACAACAACGAACCGAAAGAACACCAAAAAACACAACTACGCATACGCTCTCCTGACTACTCAAGCGACTATCCTACCAGAGGATGAACGATATTCACACAACCCATTGCGAATGTCAAGCAAAGTCACTCTTTACCAACAAACCACATCGACTAAATGCATAAAGCCATCTCTCGCTAGTAGATAGTACTAGACAACCGTCGTTGCTCAACTCTACTTATCCGATCTAGAGGCAATAATATCTTCTAAATAAGCGACCTTTTGCTCTAGCTCAGCACCTTCATAATCCTGCGCATAAATAGCCTTTGCCTTGGCTATTTGCCCAGCCAATCCATAAGCAAAAGCTAAATTTCCACGATAAGTAGGATTTGAATCTGGAAGAGCACACGCGTTTTCTAGATAAAAAATCGCTTCCTTGTAAGCATCGCACAATAACAAGGACAATCCCATATTGTTATATGCATCTATATATTTCGGCTCCATAGATATAACACGGCGATATAACATCTGCGCCTGCTTATGATCTCCTTTGCTATCGTATAACGCCCCTAATGCATTCAAAGAATCAGCCGTCTCATACTTCTTGAATTCTTTTTCCGCGTTTGCATTATCATCTAGTAACAAGTAAATCTTACCCCTTATGTAAGCAACCCTAGATGGATCAGCACCATTTCTCTCGGCTTTAACCAGATATTCCTTTGCTGCATCTAGCAATTTCATATCAACATAAACTTCTGCCAAACCAAGATATGGCGCCGGATTACTAGGCTCTACTTCTATTGCTTTGTTATAAAAATTAATCGCCGCTTCTGGATTACCACTGCTACGAGCTTTCTGACCAATCCGAACATAAGGAGCTGACACAGTATCTGAACCAGCACAACCTACCAAAGCCACTCCCATAGCTAGTAGATATAGAAAACTCTTTTTCATACTGCACCACTCCCCTACTTGTTTCCAAAATTCCTTAACGGTTTTTCTATACAATTATAAACAAATTCGGTAGTTAAATACAATACAACTATAAATATCAGAAATTGTTTCAAACCATAATCCGCATAACAATCTGCCTGAGTAAAATAAACCACTACTGAAGCTAAAACTAACTGCACAGCGTAAAATGAATAGGAGCGATTTCCTAAATACTCCAAAAACTGTCCCACTAATGGTATAGCGAAACTATTTCCCACAAACACCGCCAAAGCAACTGCAGCAACAGATGCAAGACTGACAACAATTTGAGAATAAAACACAGACAAAGGCATGACGTTCGGATACAACCAAACCGTAGCAATTAAAAACAACATAGCAATAGTCGAGTAAAAAGCATTAACCTTTATTTTTTCTCCCGTATAAAGATATGCTAAAAACGCTCCTAAAAAGATCGCAGAAATGTTCTGATAAATTGCATAGTAATAATAACCGAAAAACAAAACACATACCGGTTGTATCACTAGCAAAAATAACAAACCTAATGATAATGATAAACATGCCCTATCACTATGGCTTGGTAACATCATCAATACCAATGGCCATAGCAAGTAAAATTGCATTTCCAAACCCAAAGTCCAAAATGGCCCTGTACCTGATAAATGCAGCTTTTCAACTGTAACAAATTTCTCTACAGAGTAATTATATACGCCCGCAAAAACTTCAGCAGGTATCCTACACAATGTCGAAAGCCAAGCCGTGTTTGATTCAGTCATGCCAAAGAAAACAGCAGCCAAAAGCAAAACAAACATCATCACAGGCACAATTCTAAAAAAACGCTTTACATAGAACTCTCCCAAAAATGAGCCAGATCCCTTTACACGCTCTAAAAAAGTACCGCCTGTAGGTAATTTATCCTTAATAGATAAAGTAATAACAAATCCAGAAATAGCAAAAAATATGTGAACTGCACCGCTCCCAACTCTAAAGTGAGGAGGTACATGCATAACCAACCATACCAATGGACAAATCAAAGCAATGTGCTGCAATAGAACCAACAAACATGCAACACCACGTAAACGTTGTATATCTACCAAAAAGTTTTTCATTTAACTCTCCCTTTCATAAGTGACGCAATGGATTTCATAAAGCCTCCACTCTGTATTTGCCGAAAAAATTTACACATGGATTCATACTGTTTAATCAGCTGATTAACCTGCTGAACAGATGTTCCAGAACCTAACGCTATTCTCTTCCGCCGACTACCATTTAACAACTTGTGATTCGCCCTTTCTTTAGCCGTCATGGAACGTACTATTGCTATATGGTGCGCGATAGTTTTATCCGATACTCCAACTTGCTCCATCATACTATTGATTTTTTGCCCTTGAGGTAGCATCTTAACAATTGTCTTGAGACCTCCCATGGTTGACATTTTTTCCATTTGATGCACGAAATCATCTAACGTAAAATTACCAGACTGCAATAGCTGCGCCGCTTTCTCAGTCTCTTGCTGTGAAAAAGCCTGTCGTGCTTTCTCAACTAACGCTACGACATCCCCCATACCAAGCAGACGACCTGCCATACGTTCCGCGTCAAAAATAGATAAGCTATCCAGCTGCTCACCAGTACCAATAAAACGTATCGGACAACCCGTAACTTCTCTCATAGATAAGGCTACTCCCCCTCGAGCATCTCCATCCGCTCTGGTTAGAATGACACCAGTAACCGGTAGCTTGCTCGAAAAAGCAGATGCAATACTCAGCGCTTCTTGTCCTGTCATCATATCAGCAACTAATAGTATTTCATCTGCCTGCACGATATTGTTAATTGTTTGCAATTCCGCCATTTTCATATCATCTATCTGCAAACGTCCAGCAGTATCAATGATAAAAACATCATACTCGGTTGATTTGGACATCGCTCCATTTATTATCTTCTCCACAGAACTCTGTCCTAACCCTTCATCATAGAAATTTGCACCTGCAATTTTTGTAGATAAAATCTGCAATTGTTCCATCGCTGCCGGCCTATAAATATCCGCCGAACATAGCAAGACTTTCTTCGCCATCCCTGCCCAGTAATGAGCTAATTTCGCAGCCGTAGTAGTCTTTCCGGCTCCTTGCAATCCTACCAATAGAATCTTATGAGGACGACCCGCAATTTTAGGCTCGACTCGCTCACCCAACAACTCTACAAGCTGATCATGCACAATCTTAATAACCATTTGCGCCGGAGAAACAGATCGTATAACCTCCTGACCTATTGCTTTTTCTTTTACCTTGCTTATAAATGTCTTAGCCACTTCAAGAGAAACATCTGCATCTAATAAAGCTAAACGAATCTCTCGCAATGCCATATCTACATCACTCTCTTTTAGTACAGCACTACCGCGTAATTTCCCAAAAACCTCTGTTAACTTATTTGAGAGAAAATCAAACAAGGCAGAATCCTCCTACTCACAAACCAAATGCTACCACATTTGCACAAAATTTGATACCATCGAAGAAGCAATTAGAGAGTGTATCGTGGAAGAATTCACCGTATCCAAGTTATCCGCTTATATAAAACGCACAATTGATCAAAATTTTAGTAAAGTTCTTCTCAGGGGCGAAGTAAGCGCTCTTAAAGCACATTCATCTGGCCATATATATTTTTGCTTGAAAGATGAAGGCGCGATTATACGAGCTATCTGCTGGAAAAGTGTTGCACAAAAACACACCATTAAATTAGTAGAAGGAATGGATGTCAAATGTATCGGACAGGTAACAACTTATCCCATGCAATCCCAATATCAATTCGTTGTGGAACACTTCGAAACAGCTGGAATCGGTGAATTGCTCAAAATACTGGAAGAACGAAAAAAACGACTCGCAGCAGAAGGCTTATTTGATGCAAATCGCAAAAAACCCATTCCCAAAATTCCACGTCTCATTGGAGTGATCACATCTCCAACAGGTGCGGTAATTCAGGATATGCTACATAGAATCAGAGAGCGCTTTCCTCGAGAAATTTTGTTGTGGCCTGTAGCCGTACAAGGAGTATATGCAGCGGATCAGGTTGTAACAGCTGTTACCTCTATGAATAATCTGCCCGCCGAACAAAAACCAGACCTGCTAATCGTGGCACGTGGTGGAGGCAGCTTAGAAGATCTCATGCCCTTCAATGAAGAAAGCGTAGTGAGAGCAGTGGCCGCTAGCGATATTCCAGTTATATCTGCAATAGGACATGAAACTGATACCACACTAATAGATTATGCAGCAGATTTACGAGCCCCTACTCCAACTGCAGCTGCAGAATTTGCTGTACCAGAAAGAACAAAGCTACATGGAGAAATTACGCGTTTATACTCTTGTTTAAGTCTTTCATTTTTCAAACAACTAGAAAAAAAACGGCTAGTATTACAAGTGCACAAAATACTAACTCCTCAAAACATACTGGAGCAAAAAATTCAACAGGTTGATTTCGCTTCTGAAAGATGCTCAGCTTCAGTAAGTAACTTACTGGCCAAATTAAAACTCACATTGGCGAAAATCACTATTACACCTCCAACACTACCAACCAATACTGATGAAATTTTCCAAAAAATTAAATTTCAAATATATAGATACGTAGATAATCTAAATGGTCGTTTATCTGTTGTAAGCACTAATCTAGAGGCTAATTCTTATAATAAGATATTACAACGAGGATTTGCATTGGTTACTGATGGTACAGATACACCTGTCACTACTGCTTCTGAAGCAAATAAAGCTCGTTCTTTGCACTTATCATTTTCTGATGGAAAGGTAACTGTTTACACAAAAATTCAACAAGAATTACGTTTCGAATAGATCACATGACACAACTAATTGATCGATGCTCGATGCCATACAATTTTGGCTATGTTTAGAGCTTTCACATGCGACGCTCCATCTCCGAACGAGGCCAAACACGACTCGTGCGCATATTCTAGCAACACACCAACTGCATTCGTATGTTCATCTACTTGGAAAATTACAGGCTGATTAATTAAAATTGCTGGGTTTTGCACTATGATTCCTGCAACACAATCGCCTTTTTTATATGATGCAATATCTTGAGTGATAAAATGAAAAAGAGTTTTATCATGTAAACTTAGGAAAAACATTAGCTCTCTACGCATATCTTCTGATAATCCAGATGGCAATTCAACAATCGGTTTCACTCCATCATCATGGTCTCTTTTACCATCATCTAATGTTGCAAATATCGATTTCTCCATGCTGTTCATAAGCCTGGGAGGAATGTCATTCCCTGTTAATAACCATTCGGAAGTGCAGTAGATGCCTATTTTACGTAACGCCGTACAATATCGATTGGCACTTTTGTCGTTAAGCTCAACACGTCCAATCTCCCAACTATTGATCGTTGATAGAGGTACACCCGTTATATCTTGCATCTGTTGACGTGTCAGCCCAGCAAGCGCTCGCACCATTTGCAGACGTTTGCCCTTTATTCGTCCTGGCGTACTTGCTGCATTCCACATGAAACGTCTCCTCTATATAACACAACCTAACTACACAAACTCGATACACTATTGCATAAATACTAACATATAATAAGTTAAAACATAATAACTAATCCCGCATAACATTAAAAATTTATCATTTGCATTCCGCATAGAGAATATATTATTTTTATATACTCAGCCTTTCCCTACTACCTACTAATAAATAAGCACAAATGGATATTTGTCGATTTTTGTGATATAATGAAGTTTGGTTGTAAGGAGGTAAAGTAATGAAGGATGAATCTACTCCGTTTTATAATGGTGTCGCGAGTTCTGTAGATGGCGGATTGCGGCGCTATATGATTAGCGTATTTTCCAACATGTCTTGGGGATTAGCGTTAACTGCATTGATCGCTTATTTAACAGCTTCTTCTCCGGCATTTCTAAGCGTAATTTACAGTTCACCAATGGTGTCAATCTTGTTGATGCTGGTCACTTTGGGCATGGTGTTTTATCTGAGTGCGCGCATACATACAATGTCTTCACAGAGTGCACTACTGATGTTTTTAGGCTATGCACTGCTGAATGGTGTAACGCTATCATCAGTATTCCTAGTATATTCACTCACAAGCATCGCAACTACTTTTTTTGTCGCATCCGCGATGTTTCTCTCAATGGTGATATATGGATATAGCACGGATAAATCATTAATCGGATGGGGCTCTTTCTTATTCATGGGCTTAATAGGATTGATAGTGGCAACTATTGTAAATATGTTTTTTCATAATTCCACATTTAGTTTCGTATTATCAATATTGGGCGTGCTGATCTTTACAGGTCTAACTGCTTTTGATGCTCAGCTAATAAAGAGCTATTATTTCGAATCCGATACAGCTGAAGTTGGCGAAAAAAAAGCCATTCTCGGAGCTTTGCGCCTTTATCTAGATTTTATAAATCTATTCTTAATGATATTAAAATTAGTCGGACGACGCGACTAAACAAAAGCCGTTGCATTGCAACGGCTGCTCTTATCGCACTTGGTGAACAATTATAGTTGGTCTTTTGTATAACATTTCGAATATGACGCTCTGCGCGATTTTCTTGATATTGTTTTTGCTATAATCACCATTGCTGTCCTTAGCTATGGCATCTTCCAAATCTGAGTGTATTTCTTTAATTAACTGGTCTTCTTTGCCTTTCTGAAATACCCCACAGTGCTCCAAACCTACAATATGAACATCATCACCTCGTATTTGCACGCAAATACTGATAATACCGTTTGCTGCAATAGATTCCCTTTCACGATAAAGAGCGCTTTCAACAGGAATTAAACGAGAACCATCCACAGCTAAAACTTCTACTGGAATATTCTCTACTACTCGAGGAGCATTCTTCGCTAAGCTGATAACATCACCAGGTTTGGGTACAATCACGTTCTTTATACCGCACTCTTGTGCAATCTCGGCTTGCCTATACAGATGCACACTTTCTCCATGTATTGGAATCAATATGTTGGGACGAATCCATTCATACATTTGTTTTAATTCCATCGCACTTGGATGCCCAGATGCGTGAATAGTATGATTCACGTCCATGATAACCTTAACACCTTTTTCAACCAAAGCATTCTGTACACCTAATACAGCTTTTTCATTTCCCGGAATAACACGCGACGAAAAAATAACAACATCATCAGGACAAAGGGTAACACTTTTATGAGCATCATTTGCTATTTTGCGCAAAGCAGATCGCGGCTCTCCTTGGCTACCTGTACACACTATTAGTGTTTTTGCAGGATCTAATGATTTTAAATTTGTATCAGAAAGAAATGCCGGAATATCCGAAAAATAACCAGAATTGCGTGCTACTTTTTCAATTTTCTTAAGCGATCTGCCAAGCACTACCATTTGCCTATTCGATGCCTTTGCTGCTTTATAACAACTTTCGAGCCTGGCCAAATTTGACGCAAAACATGTAATAATCACCCGCCTCTTCTTATGTTGCTTTACTAATTCTATCAGGTGTTTTCTCACCTCTTTTTCTGATGAAAATTGTTCTTCATATATAGAATTAGTAGAATCACATACAAAAGCTAATACGCCATCATTTCCATAACGTGTTAAAGTGCTTTCATCGGTTTTAGAACCCAATACAGGATCATCATCAAGTCGCCAATCCCCGGAATGAATAACTACCCCTGATGGAGTTGTAATCGCTATGGCCGATGACTCAGGCGTTGAATGTGCCACAGGTATAAATTCAATTCCAAATTCTCCTATGTTGAACTTTTTGTTCGGAGCTGCCGATATTATAGGGGCAATATTTTTCAAACCAAATTGCGATAACTTATCACGAATCATCTCAATCGCAAATGGACGACCGTAAATAGGACATGCCAATAAAGGCCATATATAAGGTAAAGCTCCTATATGATCTTCATGCGAGTGTGTAATAACTAATCCTTTAATTTTTGATTTGTTTGCTTCTAACACTTCCGAATATGGTACAATCAATTCTTGCCCAAGAGCTTTTCCAAACCCCATGCCCATATCGATCAAAAGCCATGAATCCTTATATATGTACGCATATAAATTCATGCCAACTTCTGCACAGCCACCAATTGACACAAACTTCACACCATTTTTCATTTGTTAAACCCTCCTAATTGAAAATCTCCACTTGTTACATAAACAATACCATCTGTGGTTTCAACCATAGCTGACCCCTTGTCATCTATGGCACTAAATATCCCTCTTACTATCTGAGAACTATTATTAATTTCTATATCTTCTGCCAATCCAAATGCATGTTCTAACCAATATTGCTTAACGCTTGAAAAGCCTTTTTCAGTAAGCAATTGAAGCCAAACCAATACCTTATCCACTAATAACCTAACAATATCAGTCGTATCAACAACCTTATTCTCTACAATTTCTTGTAAAGATATTGCTCTATCTATAGCCCCAACCGGAACTATGTTAATTCCTATGCTAATAACTATCCAATCATCTATTACCGAGATAAGAACTCCACAAAGTTTTTTCCCAGAAAAAAACACATCATTAGGCCAATGCAACTGCAACCGTTCTTTTTCATGAACGAACTGATTCAATACATCATGCACAGCACATGCTACTGTCAGCGATAACTGTCCAACATTATCGCAACGCGTATTCTTCAAAATACTCAGAAAAACATTGCCTCTAACAGATTCCCATTTTCTGTCATAACGCCCTACACCTGCAGTTTGCATATCGGCCACAATAACATCGCCATCACTACAACTAGATTGCTCTATCATGCGTATAGCTTGTTTGTGTGTACTATCCAAACACGAGAAATGTATTATTTTAGCCAAATGGAATCCTCTAACGACATCCCTTTATTGTACACCAAAACAACATAAAACGCAAGCAATTTAAGTGTTTTGTTCACAGCTTATTTTATGATAAATAAAACTCCTAGGCAAATCTATGCCTGATTTTATCTTTGCTTCAGTTTCTAAAAGAAAGCTCAACATATCTTTAGGCAGTTTTTTAAAATTAGAATCACTTCCATTTATATGCATTTGTAAAGCTATTTTCAGAAAATATCTTATCAAAGGAATCATTTCGACATTTTCAATCGATTTAACCTTATAAGCCAGATAATTATTTAATAATTCTCGATCCAAAAGAGATATTTTTCGGCTTAAGGAAAACAACTCCTCATCTGTCGATTCCATAAAGCTTGCAATAGCTCTCTGCTGATCCAAATTCATTTCGGGAAATAATAAACTACATAAAGATCTAAAAGTTAATTCGTTTTTAAATGAAGCAACAGCATAGTGCAACCTACTCTGAACAAAATACTCGGTTATTGTCTTGCTTTGAGTAAAATTACCAGCTTCTAATATTAAAACAACATTCGTATTATCCAATAATGGTTGCAGATATTTTTGATGACGATCTTCAATGTCCCTAATACAGACGCAAGTTATTCTCCTATCAAACAAATCATCTTCTTGCACCATAGGGTCTTCACCTGGCTTGCAGAATCTTACATCTAAATTTTGATATACATTCTTCAAGCGACATACAACATAATCACAAAATACATGAAAAGTTCGCTTATTGTTTCCATATAAAAAAAAGTGTATCCCTGGTTCTATGACACTTTTCAAAACCGCTTTAAAATCAACTTTCATGCTGCAAAACCATTCGCACCATCTCTCCAATACGTAAACTTAACTCATATATTGCATCTCGGTTATTACGACCATATACGGCATAAATCACACTACCCTGACCGCTCGCAATATTATAGCTGGAAGCTACTTCACATTGCTTAGATAGCAACACTTTCTTATCATGATCTGTAAGAACAACGTAAGCCCTATAGGTCACTTTTCTTCGTTGCATATTATCATTTACAGTGGGAGAAAAGCCTTGTTCAAATGTCAATAATCTAACATTTAAGTGATAGCCCTCACCGACTAAGCACCAATCCCTAATGATATCTCTCAAATATCGCCGCAATAACTGCCCATCACGCTCAGCAATAACATCAACATATATGCTATCTCTCCTATCGCCTTCTACCTCCTTGTGAAGCGGCCTGATAGAACAACTGCAGCATAGCAATAAACAAAGTAGTTTATACCACAAAATTTACAACCTTCCCTTTGATAAAAAACCTTTTCTTGATGGGTTTATCTCCAATCGCAAATTTTACATTTGGCACCATTAAAGCTTGAGTGAAAATCTCTTCTTCTGCTAAAGCAGGATCAACTTCTATCGTTCCACGCAACTTACCATTAACCTGTACAGGCAATTTAATCAACTGAGTTTGCGGCAACAAAGTCTCGTCATATTTAGGCCATTCTGCTTCAACAACAAATCCATCAAATCCTAACAATTGCCATACTTCCTCACTAATATGAGGCATAACTGGCGCCATCAATTGTGCAAGATCACCTAATACAGAGCCAAACAAAGATTGCTGTGACTGCAATTCTTCTAACTCATTGTAAATTTTATTTACAGCATCCCTCAAGTAGGCAACCATTTTATTCATCGCATGGCTTTGCAATGCTGCGGTAATATTCTTGATGATTAACTGAAATTCTCTGTAAAATGCAACAAGATTCTCACTCAAAACCTTCACATCTACACCATGCTCCGCCATATTAGCAGAAACACCACACTCACTTGCATATTTAAAAAGACGCCATACCCGATTGACAAAGCGCCAGCAACCTTCCAATCCTTCATCGTTCCACTGAAAATCTTTGTCGGGTGGGCTGTCTGATACTATAAACAAACGCATGGCATCAACTCCATACTCTGACATAATAGCATCGGGAGAAACTATATTCTTTTTGGATTTACTCATTTTTTCGGATTTTCCAACAATAACCCGCTCATGAGAATCTATAGTTTCATAGCGACCATCTGAATTTTTGCGCACTTGTTCCGGATATAGCCACTCTCCATTCTCAGTCTGGAATGTTGACTTACATACCATACCCTGCGTAAGCAAATTATTGAAGGGTTCTCGAACGGAAATTAAACCACAATCAGCCAAAGCTTTGGTGAAAAAACGCGCATATAGTAAATGTAAAATAGCATGCTCCACACCACCAACATACTGATCTACAGGCAACCAGTGAGAAATAGCCTCCTTATCCAACAAATTACTATCATTGAAATCCGAAGCACAATAACGTAAAAAATACCAAGATGAATCTACAAAAGTATCCAATGTATCAGTTTCTCGAACAGCCGGCTTGCCACATACGGGACAACTAACATGCTTCCAGGTAGGATGCGCATCCAACGGATTCCCGCTACCAGAAAAAACCGGATCTGCAGGTAATAACACAGGTAAATCTTGCTCGCGAAGAGGCACAATACCACATGTGTCGCAATGCACCATAGGAATAGGACAGCCCCAATATCTTTGGCGAGATACACCCCAATCTTTGAGACGGAAAAATATCCTCCTTTGTCCAACACCTTGTTCACATAAGCGTTCTATTGCCTTTTCACGTGCTTCAGCAATAGTTAGGCCATTCAAAAAATCTGAATTAATCATATGCCCTTCACCGGTATAAGGAAGACTGTCCGAATCACTCTCCACAACCTGTTTAATGGGTAAATGATATTTCACAGCAAAATCGTAATCTCTTTCATCATGAGCAGGTGTAGCAAAAATTGCTCCTGTTCCATAATCCATCAAAACGAAATTAGCAACGTAAATTGGCAAGCAAACAGAAGGCAAAAATGGATGAATAGCAGTCAGACCTGTATCTACTCCTTCTTTTGTTTGGGTTTCAATAAATTCTCGAGAAACCGCTCCAACTTTCCACTGTTCTAAAAATTGCTTCACAGATGAATTAGTAGCCGCAATCTCTTTCGCCAACGGATGATCCGGAGATATAGCCAAAAAAGTCGCTCCGAATAAAGTCTCAGGCCTTGTGGAAAATACATCCAATGTTCCGCCGTTGGTAATCGAAAATGACAACAGACATCCCTCAGACCGACCTATCCAATTACGCTGCATGAGCTTAACCTTTTCAGGCCACCCTTCCAGATGATCAAGCCCTGATAATAATTCTTCAGCATAATCGGTAATTTTAAAAAACCATTGGGACAGCATCTTTTTCTCAACAACCGCTCCTGAACGCCATCCGCGTCCATCAATCACCTGCTCGTTTGCTAATACGCAATTATCAACTGGATCCCAATTGACTTCCGACTCTTTTCTATAGACCAACCCCTGCTTATATAAGAGTAAAAACAATTTTTGCTGAAAAGCGTAGTACTGCTCACTGCATGTGGACAACTCTCTTGACCAATCATAACTTAAACCCATTGCGGCAATTTGCTTTTTCATGGTTTCTATGTTTGATTCTGTCCACTGACGAGGATGCAAACCGTTTTTTAATGCTGCATTTTCAGCCGGTAAGCCAAAAGCATCCCATCCAAAAGGATGTAGCACCGAATATCCACAGCTTTTACGATAACGTGCTACGATATCTCCAAGTACGTAATTTCGTACATGTCCCATGTGAATATTTCCAGAGGGATAAGGAAACATCTCTAAAACATAATATTTGTTCTTCTTAACATTTGCTGCAAAAACCCCGCTATTCTTCCATCGAGATTGCCACTTCTCTTCAACAGCTGAAAAATTATATTGAGCAATATTTGAAATATCTGACGACATAAAAACCTTCCACAGCCAACTTAACTGCTTACACAACGGCGAACTCACTGACTTGAAACGTGACGAGCCAAAATGGAGCGGGTGATGGGAATCGGACCCACGTACTCGGCTTGGAAGGCCGATGCTCTACCATTGAGCTACACCCGCGCACATAAGCAAAAAGCTACACCACATCTGCAACAACGCCACAACAAGACAAGCACCGCTGCAGTTGTTTGGAGGCCGGAGCCGGAGTCGAACCGACCTCCAAGGATTTGCAATCCTCTGCATAACCGCTCTGCCATCCGGCCTCATCCAAACAAAATGCAGTCTAAAGTAGCTCTCGATAAAAGTCAATAGTAGATGAGATTTATATAGGAGCATATGTTTTACATATTTCAAATACAATATGTTTATCAGAGAATTTCCACAATAACAATTGAACTATCTGCATTCGTCACACTTGTAATCGTTCGATAATTAAACTGCATACGCTGCTGTGCGAGCTTTATCTCATCAGCGGCATTTTTCCCTTTTAAAAACACACCATATGAAGGTTTGCTCAAATGACTTGTTGCATCTACAAGCACATCCAACGACGCAAAACCACGAGCGCACACAGTACTAAAAAATGTCTGATGAGCATCTTCCTGATAGCTCTTTATGTAATTTTCCAAGCGATCATTAACCAACTCGACTTTAGTATTTGTCTGCCGAGCCACCTCTGATAAAAACTCAATTTTTCTGCTATTAGAATCCAAACAAGTCACTCGCATATCAGATGCCATAGCAATGACCATACCGGGAAAGCCACCACCAGATCCGATATCTAACACAGTTGGTCCCCTCAAATAAGGTAACAACTGCAAACTATCTTCTATATGACGTTGCCAAAAATCATGCAGAGTACTTCGCCCTACCAAATTTACAACATTCTGCCATTTTTCCAATAGCGCGCGGTAAGTCTCAAACCGCTCACGTAATTCTGGCTTGCACTCTGCTAACAATGACTAACCTTTATGAGAATTAATCCAATCAATAATACGAGCTTTGGACGCAGCACCAACACTTGTAGAAATCTTCTCACCATTTTTGAAAATCATCAATGTGGGAATGCTCATAACTCCGTACTGAGTTGCTACGTCAGAAGCATGATCAATATTAACCTTAACGATCTCAACCGACATCTCTTGTGCAACTTCTTCCAACACAGGAGAAATCATACGACACGGACCACACCAATCAGCATAAAAGTCCACAACGATAAAATCCTTGCTCAAAACCTCTGCTTCAAAATCCTTGCCACCTATAACTTTCATGTTCACCCTCTTACTCTCTGAACGCATACGCCACAGTCTGCCAATTTTTCCGTCACATTGCAATAGCCACGATCAAGATGATAAATACGATCTATCAATGTTTCACCCTTTGCAGACAATGCAGCCAGAACCAAACTGAATGAGGCTCGCAAATCCGTAGCCATGACCTGCGCTCCTGTCAGCTGCTGCACTCCCTTTATCTGAGCATGCGCTCCGGAAACCGTTATGTTCGCTCCCATCCTATGTAGTTCTGCCACGTGAATAAAGCGATTTTCCCATATATTTTCCCAAATATTCGACACACCGTTCGCTAAACACAATATTGCCATTGTTTGTGCTTGAAGATCAGTAGGAAAACCGGGAAACGCAGCAGTAGTGATATCGATCGGCTGCAAAGAACCTGTCGACCTTACACGCAGCCCTGCTTCAGTTGGCGTAACATCTAACCCTATACGTGAAATTGTCTCCAAAAATGTTGGAAGTAATGATGACAAATTCTCTCCAACAAGCTCGACATCTCCACCCGATATACCTGCTGCCAGCGCATATGTTCCGGCTTCGATTCTGTCTGATATAATCTTATGAGTCGCACCATGCAATTCTCCGCAGCCTTTTATTGTAATGGTGGATGTACCGTGACCACTAATTTCCGCCCCCATAGATATCAAACATTCAGCTAAATCTACTATTTCAGGCTCTTGAGCTGCGTTAATGAGAGTGGTCGTACCGTTAGCTAACGTCGCTGCCATTAATAGATTTTCAGTACCTGTAACTGTTACGATAGGAAATTCAAAAACTGCTCCATTTAAGCCATGTGGCGCTTTTGCATCTATGTATCCATCTTGCAATTCAAACACTGCTCCCATAGCCTCTAGCCCCTTCAAATGGAGATCTATCGGACGCACACCAATAGCACACCCACCAGGTGCCGATACACGACAATGACCATAACGAGCAAGAAGAGGTCCCAATACCAAAATTGATGCTCGCATTTTTTTCACCAACTCATATTTGGCCACCAAATTTTCTACATGATCAGCTTGCAAATGAACAGTCATTTCATCACGAGATAAATTATCCGATTTATAGTGAGTCCCTAGACAGGTCAAAAGTTCCGCCATGGTTGCAATATCTGATAAAGGCGGCACATTGTGTAAAGTAAGCACTTCTGACGTGAGCAAGCTAGCCGCAAACAATGGCAAAGCCGCATTTTTGGCTCCAGATATTGGAATTTTCCCCATCAACTTCTGTTGGCCATATACTAATAACTTATCCATAACAATCCTTCACCAGACACAACAAACGAAAAAACATCGCTCTGAAAACTACTTTCACCGCAGTGATGGTACTGTAAATACACAATAAACGCAACTTATACACCGTGCTTAATAATTTCACATAAAAATTAGCTAGGTTTATTTATGGACAATTGTCCTAAGAGTTATATACTGCTTACAGAAATATAGTTTAGTATAAGTAATGTGCGCAAAATTAGACGAAATAATCGGCCAACTCGAAAGAGTAACCTATTACAACGAAGAAACAACCTACGCTGTGTTAAAGGTGAAAGTAAAAGGCCATCATGATCTGGTAACAGTAGTGGGTAATATACTCTCCCCTATTCTGGGCGAAATTTTGCACATAACTGGAGAATGGACAAGCCATCCGCAATTTGGAAAACAGTTTAAAGCTGTATCATGCAAAAGTTCTGTACCAACTACCATAATGGGAATTGAAAAATACCTAGGTGGCGGCCTGATAAAAGGTATCGGACCTGTCATGGCGAAACGCATTATTGAAGCCTTTGGAGATAAGACATTGGAAATAATCGAAGAATCTCCAGATAAACTATGCACAATAGAAGGTATAGGCAAACATCGCGTAAAAATGATTTTTGATGCTTGGAAAGAACAAAAAGAAATCCGCTCTGTGATGATTTTTCTCCAATCACACGGCGTTAGCTCTGCTTACGCTTCAAAGATATATAAAAAATATGGCAATGAATCAATAGCGATTGTGAAAGAAAACCCATATCGCTTATCTCACGATATATGGGGAGTTGGATTCGTCACAGCAGATAAAATCGCACAAAATCTCGGCTTTGATGCACAATCCACACAACGCGCAGAAGCTGGTATTATGTTCATTCTGCAGCATTCCATAGAAGAAGGACACGTCTTCATTGAACATGGCACTTTGCTAGCAAGAGCATCTCAGCTATTAAAAACAGATGACAGTATCATACTTGATTCAATACAAAACCTTCAAAATAGTGGAAAAATATACGTTGAAGAAATAAATGATGATGATATTTCATTCACAGCAGTATATCTATCTGGTTATCGTCTAGCTGAAGTACGCATCGCGTCGAAATTACAAGAGATATATAACACCCCAACAACATTTAACAAATTTTATGCAGATTCATGCATCCAGTACGCACAAGGAAGACTACAGCTCAAGCTAGCAGAAAAACAGATTGAAGCAGTAAAATCTGCCATTACCAACAAAATCACTGTCATCACAGGAGGTCCCGGCACAGGAAAAACCACTATCACAAAAGCGATATTGGAAATATTCTCACTAGCGACCAACAAGATTGTTCTTGCCGCACCTACAGGACGTGCTGCTAAACGCATGACTGAAACAACAGGCAAAATCGCTAAAACGATACATCGCCTTCTCGAATTTAATCCTGCAGATGGAGCCTTCAAAAGAAATAGTGAAAATCCTCTTGAATGTGAAGTGATTATTATCGATGAAGCATCTATGATTGATAACCTATTGGCTTACCATTTACTAAAAGCGATACCTGAACACGCAATAGTCATTTTCATTGGAGATACCAACCAACTTCCTTCCGTTGGCGCTGGTAATGTGTTACACGACATAATCGCATCACAAGCATATCCGGTAATTGAATTAAACGAAATTTTCCGACAAGCTGGCTCATCTCAAATAATAGTAAATGCACATAGAATCATATGTGGAGAAAATATATATGTAAACAATAGTGATAATACCGATTTTTTCTTTATAGAAGAGGAAGAATCAGAGAGAGTAATCGATAAAATCTTGTTAATGGTTAGCGAACGTATTCCTCAAAAATTTGGATTCGATCCGATGCAAGAAATACAAGTTTTGTCCCCAATGAATAGAGGTAGTTTAGGCACAATCAGGCTAAATGAAGCTCTGCAAAACAAACTAAACCCAGATGGCACAGAGATAAATCGTAATGGACAAAAATATCGCGTTGGAGATAAGGTCATGCAAATTCGCAACAATTATGACAAAAATACCTATAACGGAGATATCGGTTTTGTTCATAATATCGACTTGGATAACCAGATAGTACAAGTCTCAATAGACGAAAACATCGTTAATTATGAATTCTCAGAGTTAGACGAGCTAGTGCTAGCCTACTCCATATCTATTCACAAATCACAAGGAAGCGAATATCCCGCCGTTGTCATTCCCCTATCAATACATCATTATATGATGCTGCAGCGCAATCTGCTTTATACGGGAATCACTCGAGGAAAAAAGCTGGTTGTCATTATCGGCAGCCCCAACGCATTACAGACCGCCATACAAAACAATACAGTTGCAACAAGAAACACTCGGCTAAAACAAAGAATAAAAGATGGTTTCAATAGCCCAATGATTGATTTTTAAAAAGCAGCCCCCATACGAAGGCTGCTGTAAATTTGCCCAATTACAACAATTTACTATAATCTTGAAAAATAGTACCTATGTCAGTATTAGCTTCTTCAGATATAGATACACTTCCTTCATCCGTAGCCATACGATGTAGCAATGAACTAGGATAAAATGAAGCTAACAAGGATGAGGAATCCTCTTTTGAAAAACAGTCTCGAACTATCCGTTTTAAATCTTCATATTCACCCAATCCTATATATGATAATTGCCTAACCATGCATTCAATTACAACGTTTACAAATTCTAGCATTGACAACACAGTCCCATCAGCGCTTAATACAGCATGATATCTATAAATACCCCAATCTTGTTCGCTATCGTGAATCCTATCTACATCTTTAGACAAAATTTCACGCTTAGTCATAATACATTCATTTTGGTTTGAGCATATCACAAAAGATCTCTTCTCATACTGCAGAGGTAAAATGCCGTACATTACTAATTTATCGGTTGCCGGACAAGATGTCGCATACAACAAACCACTCAAACAAGCAGTCTTTATTGCCATCTTTAGTATTAGTTCTTCTAGTCTTAGTTCTTCAACTTCATCAAAAAAGTTATTACACTCATATCCCACACCATGCATAGCTAGAAAGTTCAGCTCTTCTTGAAGTGCTTTTTGATTTACTGTTTGATTTACTGTTTTAGCCTCACATTGCCCTCCATTCGTTATTGTACCAAAAAGACTTGATACAAGCCTCTCATGAAGATCCTTGCATTTCATAATGGGCGCAAACAAGCCAAAATAATCTAGCTGAGGTGTCCCCAACACACTATGAGTGACTATAGTATCCCACATATCAGAATCTGAAGCAATACCCAACATCTCGATTACCGCGTGTAAGCATTCATGAGTAAACTTTATATGAGGATCAGATATATCCGCCGGATTAAAGGATAATAATGGAGGCACCATAGGAGAAACCAAAATAAGGCTATACTTCTTATCATCACTAACCACTATGCGAGATATACCATTAAATCCAACATTTGAATCTTGATTCAATATAGATATAACCATCAAAGATGCAATTGTTTGAAAACCTGTAAAATTACATAAAGTAGGAACGAGAAACTTTTCTTTAAATATATTGGGATCATATCTATCGGAATTGATTCCACATTCAAACAAGCTATCCTTTCCTTCGTGAAAACACATTGCACACAGTCTTTCTAATTCATCGCCTTCAAAAGCAGTACTATTACATTCTTTATTTGCTCGTGTTCTCTCAGTAACATTATCTAAAATTGATAAATAATCACCCAATCTCTCTTTAAGCTCTAGACAAATCTTATCTTCGTCCAAAACTTTGTGGGCATATGAACGAATCGATCCCCACGAAATATCTAGTGCACCCACCGTTGTAAATTTCTCACCCGACTTATCATAAATGGTCATCTTTTTAACCCCTAAACGAGAACAACAATGCCGAAGACCATTACACATCCGGCCCATCATCTCTTTATTAGCCTCGATATATTGCTTCTTAGAAAAAGTAACACCGCTAGAAGATTTCAACTCATCACCTTCTGCTTGCAATAATAATTGTGTCTGTGAATTTATTCTTCTCAAAGGTGATCCTGCCGGTTCGCCTGTACTAGACGCGCCATCTTGCATTGCTGTCGCACCAAACACGGTAAATGCCGCAAAAATATTACACAAAATTAAGTTTTTCATATCATATTCCTTCAAATTAATACGCTAATGTTAATAATATATTTCTCGACAAGAATCAACAGAACTAATGACTATATTTTCTTTAATTCATAGATTAATTGTAATGCTTCGATTGGAGTCAAATTATTCGGATCAATGCTTGCAACTCGAGCGCGCAGCTCGTCTTGTACAGGGGCATATACGAGTTCCATCTGATCTGCCAATTGAACAGAATCAAATGTTTCTTTTTTCGATTGTTTTTCGAATTTTTTCAACAATTCCCCCGCTCTACGAATTACACTCTTAGGCACACCTGCTAAACTAGCAACGTGCAATCCATATGACTTATCAGCACTACCTTCGATAATTTTGTGATAAAAAATGACTTCTCCCTGCCATTCTTGCACTTTCATAGTTCTGCACAATATATTCTTCAGACTCGTTTGCAATGCTGTTAATTCGCCATAATGTGTTGCAAACAGAACTCTGCATTTATTCGTGTTAAAAAGATGTTCAACTACAGCCCATGCAATAGACAAACCATCATATGTAGCCGTTCCTCGTCCAACTTCATCTAAAATCACAAATGAGCGCTCTGTAGCCTGATTCAAAATAGCGGCAGTTTCAATCATCTCAACCATAAATGTCGAACGACCTCTAGATATGTCATCCGACGCGCCTATACGCGAAAACAGTCTATCTACTATGCCGATATGAGCTTTTGTCGCAGGAACATAACAACCGATTTGAGTCATAATCACCATAAGAGCGTTCTGACGCAAATATGTACTTTTCCCCGCCATGTTTGGTCCCGTCAATAGACAAATGCGATTTTGCTGTGAAAGCTCACAGTCGTTTGGCGTGAAGTTTTCTTCATGCATCATCAAAACTGGATGCTTTCCATTTTCAATTTGCAAAATCGGTTCATTACTAATTGTAGGACACACATAGTTGCGTTCTGATGCGATAGTGGCAAAATTAGCATATACATCTATGTAGGCCAATACCTTTACAGCATAGGATAATTGATCGTAATTATTCAAAATTTCCGATACTAATTCCCCGTATAGTTTTTGCTCTTCTTCTGCAAATAGCCCTCCGATTTGCTCCAACTGGGATTGCAACTCCATGAGCTCCTGAGTCACAAATCGCATGTTATTCACAAGCGTTTGACGATGAAGGAATTTCACCGTTATCTTACCGCGCTGGGATGACGGAATTTCTATAAACCATCCAATAATATTGTTACTTTTAATTCTTAAAGTCGAAATCCCTGTTTCTTGTATGTACCTATCTTGAAGATCTCGGACTATTTCCTCGCTATGGGCCAAGTCATAGGCCAACTTATCAAGATGCTTGGAATAACCTTCGCGAATTACTCTGCCATTACCCGATGCTGGCAACTGATCAACAAGCGCTCTTTTCAATAAATCATGCAACGATGAAAAATCTCGAACCTTATCCAGAGAATATTCATCCTCCCACGGCAGATCAGCTCCGCAAAGTTGCGCTCGCACATCCTCTATAATATGAGTTGCTACTCGTATCTCTCCGATGTCTCTTGGACTAAATTTTTTGAATTTTATCCTGTTCAGAGCTCGCTCAAAATCCGGACACCCTCTTAACAGATCTCTCAATATTTTGCAAATTCTCTCTTGTGAATGAAAAAACTTTACACATTCGAGTCGCCTATTCAACTGATTCATATCCGTTAGAGGCAATGCAACACGAGTTGCTAATTCGCGCGCGCCAAAAGCTGTCACCGTATTATCTAACACACCCAGTAAGCTACGTTTGAATTCCCCTCCTGTCGATATAATAATTTCTAAACTTCGACACGTTGCAGGATCAACTATCAAATATTTTCCAAGCTGCAGTTTTTTAGGGATCGGAAGAGTTGAAAAATTTTCTCGTTGCGTAATGCGTAAATACTCTACTATCGCCCCGCAAACAGCAAGTTCACGCGGCATAAAATCACCAAATCCATCAAGCGTTGCAACCTGAAAATAACGCTCTAATCGTTCACGCTCCATCATTGGATTGAACTTTGACGCCGGTAATGTGGTAATGGTCGCGTCTCGGCCTTCTCCAACAAGACGCAAAAATTCTGTTGATTCAAAATTAGATGGGATCAATATTTCTCGAGGCGCATATGTATCCAACACAGAAAAAAACTCTCTTTCCGTAACTGTATTCAGAAAAAAATCCCCAGTTGAGATATCAATTACAGCAAAACTAACCGTTTTGATTTTGGATTTTTTATCCATATCTGCTGTAACTGCCATCAGGTAGTTATGCTTTGCAGAATTTAGCAAACTATCCTCGATCAAAGTACCTGAAGTTACAACTCTCGTAACCTCCCTTTTAATAATAGCTTTGTATCCTCTTTCCTTCGCAATTTCCGGATCTTCCACCTGATCACATATCACGACTCTCTGACCTTGTTGCACCAATCGTGCCATGTAAGTATCAAGCGTAGCAACAGGTATACCACACATTGGAATATCACTCCCCTGATGTTTGCCTCGATGAGTTAATGTGATATTTAGCAGAGATGAAGCTATCTTTGCATCATCAAAAAACAACTCGTAGAAATCCCCCAAACGAAATAGCAACAAACAATCCTGATATTGAGCCTTAACAGTAAGATATTGACTCATCATTGGAGTTACATCTTTCATAGAGCTAATAAATAAATCATCCATACAATATTCACCTGTTTTAGTAACATCAAACCACACTCTGGCATAATAATCTACACCAACTTCATTACAAAGTTTTTGAAATAATTAACCTATAATGTGCTATACTACATTTCATGAATAGAGCGACTTATGTAACAAAAAGCAAATTAATCCCTGTATTCCTAGCGTGTATAGCAGCAGGAATTGCCTGGCGAATGATGGCTCCTAAAAAAGCAAAATCGCCACGTCCGCCTATCGCTGTTACCGTACTAGAAGTCACGACAGCTCCGATAGTGACTAAGCTAGAATCCATTGGTACGGCGGTATCTAACGAATCTGCAGATATAATATCGAATGTAACACAAACGATTGCATCCATTCACTTCGATGACTGTCAAACAGTAAAAAAAGGAGATGTTCTTGTACAGCTAAATGTAGATAGAAAAAATGCAGAAAAAAAACAAATAGAAGCCAATCTACAAGAGCAACAAAGAGAATTAAGGCGTCAAGAACTACTAAAGGCCAAAAAATTAGCGCAAGGCAAAGATTACGATACGCAATATTCTGCATGGCTTAAGGCCAAGGCGTCATTAGAAGCGATAGAGGCAGAGATAAAGGAAAGCACAATAGTCGCCCCATTTGACGGAGTATTAGGTTTTCGACGAGTTAGTGTAGGATCTTTGCTCACTGCCGGAACTGTCATAACCACCATTGACGACATTAGTCGTTTAAAAATCGACTTCACCATACCTGAAAAATACAGTCAACTTATACATTCGGGCATGATGATAAAGGCCACATGTATAGCTGTTCCTGACAAGATATTTTCCGGACAAATTTTATCTATTTTACCGAGAATTTCCTCTATTTCGCGCAGCATATCTGTACGAGGAACTATTGATAATCCGAATGCAATTTTAAAACCCGGCATGATGCTAAAAATTTCGCTCCAATTGAAAGAACGTATTGGGATAAAGATACCTGAGAAATCCATAATAACCATCGGAGATCAATATTTTGTATATATTCTAACTGACAAGAATAAGGTTAAACGTCAAGAAGTCTCTGTTGGGGAACACTACAAAGGCTACGTTGAGATTACGAAAGGGATCACACCGGGACTAAAAGTAATAGTTGAAGGTGCTGGATTAGTATCCGAAGGCATGACTGTCAATGTGGTCACGAAACGCAAATAAGATCTCCGTAATTCTGTATTTTTCATATAAAAGATGCAGAAAATTTTCTTGCAGTAGAGCCGATAGTCGTGTATACAATAGTTTTGATTATTTAACGCACGTGGGATGTTGGTATTCGGTCCGGAATGGTTCCGGCGGTTCCACGGAGGGAAGATCGCCTGTTGCGATTTTCGCATAACCGAAGAAAGGAGAATTTATGAAAAGCGTTACTATTCAATCATTATTAGAGTGTGGTGTTCACTTTGGTCACCAAACAAAGAGATGGAATCCGAAAATGGCTCCATACATTTATGGTGTCAGGGACAAGATTCACATTATCAATCTAGACATCACTTTAGCCAAGTTAAAAACCGCATTAAAAGTGGCGGAAGAAGCTGCAGCAAGTGGTGGACGCATCTTGTTCATAGGAACCAAGCGTCAAGCATCGGAAAGGGTTGCAGAAGCGGCTACTCGTTGTGGACAATATTATGTAAATCACAGATGGCTTGGAGGCATGCTTACAAACTGGAAGACTGTGTCAACATCCATCAAAAAGTTAGAGACTTTGGAAAAACGTTTAGCTGATGAAGATGTAGTTCTGAAAAAGAAAGAAATTCTTGGCATTGAGCGTCGCATTAAAAAGATCAACAATGCTCTCGGAGGTGTACGCAACATGGGTGCATTGCCATCGCTATTATTTGTTCTCGATGTGAACGTAGATAAAACAGCGGTTGATGAGGCAAAGACTCTGGGAATTCCTGTAATTGGAATTTGCGATACGAATTCTGATCCAACAAAAATCGATTATCCAATTCCGGGCAACGACGATTCTACAAGAGCAATCGATCTCTATTGTTCAGCTATGGAAGATGTAATTATTGCAGGCATTCAAAAAGGTTTAAGCTCTGCAGGTGTAGATATTGGTTCGTTAGAGAATCCGGTTACTGAGCAATCAAATGCATTCGCAGCAGAATTTGCAGCTGCCGTAGCAGAAGGTTCATCAGAAGAAAGCAAATAATCAAGGAGGAAGATATGGCAGAAATAACAGCTTCAGATGTAAAAAAATTACGTGATCGTACAGGCGCAGGCATGATGGATTGCAAAAAAGCTCTGGTTGAGTGTGAAGGCGATTTAGAAAATGCCATCGATTGGCTGCGCAAAAAAGGATTAGCAGCGGCTGCGAAAAAAGCTGGTCGAGTTGCTGCAGAAGGTCTAGTTGGTTTAGCTGTGAATGAGCGTTGTGGTGCTATATTAGAAGTCAACGCGGAAACTGACTTCGTTGCTCGCAATGATTTATTCAAGTCCTATGTTAGCACAACAGTAGATTTGGCCCTATCTCACAAAGCAGATTTGGAGAAGCTGGGCACACTCCCCTATCCTAACACAGATCGCACTGTATCTGAGGAGTTGATCAGTCTCATTGCGAACATCGGTGAGAATATGGCATTACGCAGGGTATCATATTTATCAGTTGAGCAAGGGGCAGTAGCGGCCTATGTACACAACAAAGTATCCGACAACTTGGGAAAAATTGGCGTGTTGGTTGCTCTTGAATCCGGCGCAAATGCAGACAAATTACGCGAACTTGGCAAAAAGATTGCAATGCACATAGCAGCGTCCAATCCATGTTCTGTAAGCATTGAATCTGTAGATCCGAAATTACTAGAAAGAGAATCTGCGATCGTCGAAGAGCAGGCTCGCGCTACAGGCAAAAAAGAAGAATTTATTGCGCAAATTGTTAAGGGGCGTCTACGCAAATTCTACGAAGAATCTGTTTTGTTAGAGCAAGTTTATGCATTGGACGGTGAAAGCCGTGTGAAAGATGTAATCAGCTCTGCAGAAAAGGAGTTTGGTGCACCGATCAAGATCACAGGTTTCATCAAATTTGTGTTGGGTGAAGGCATTGAGAAGCAAGTAGTTGACTTTGCCGCAGAAGTTGCTGCCCAATTGAGTTGATAATTATGAGTGAGCAGAGACGTCGCATCCTGTTAAAACTATCGGGTGAGTTTTTAATGGGAGATCTTGGCTTTGGGATTGATGTAAAAACTGTTGATCGTATTGCTAGTGAAGTGAAATCTGTTCATGACAGTGGTGTCGAGGTTTGCATCGTCATTGGCGGTGGAAATATACTGCGTGGCGCCACTGTCGCGGAGATGGGCATGCAGCGTTCTGTAGCAGATGGCATGGGGATGCTTGCTACTGTGATGAATTGCATTGCTCTACAAAATTCTCTTGAGCGGCTTGATGTTTCTGTTCGCGTATTATCGGCCATTGCTATGCCTAACATATGCGAGTTATATGTATCTCGCAGAGCGCTAAAACATCTTGATAAAGGAAGGGTTGTGATTTTTGCTGCTGGCTCTGGAAATCCATATTTCACTACAGATACAGCTGCTGTATTAAGGGCTCTAGAGATGAATTGTGATCTTCTTTTAAAAGCCACAAAAGTCAATGGGGTTTATGCTCAAGATCCTGAGAAATTTCCCGACACAGAATTTTACGAGAAGATTTCCTATAAAGATGTTTTAGACAAAGAGCTGAAAGTCATGGATCAAACTGCCATTGCTCTAGCGCGTGACAACAACATGCCTGTTGTAGTATTCTCATTAAAGGAAAAAGGCAACCTTGAAAAAGTGCTAGCAGGGGAAGGTATATTTTCTATGATAAGTTAAGTTATTCTTGGTTGATAAAGTGAGGAGTGCGTCGTGCTAGAAAAACTAAAGAAAAAAATGAATGATAGTCTGAATTGCTTACTCAAGGACTATGGTACTTTAAGGACTGGAAGAGCGTCTATGTCTCTATTAGATGACATATATGTTGAGGCTTATGGAAGCAAAGTGCCTTTGCAGCAAGTTGGAACGATTAGCGTGCCCGAAGCAAGACTAATAACGATTCAAGTCTGGGATTCGGGATTAATTAAACCAGCAGAAATTGCCATAAGGAATTCTCCTATGGGATTAAGTCCTGTTGTAGACGGACAAATCATCAGGATATCCATACCGGAATTGAGCGAGGAGCGCAGAAAAGAAATCTGCAAGCTAGCCAGCAAATATGCAGAACAAGCGAAAGTGTCTGTAAGAAATGTTCGCAGAGAAGGCATGACGGATCTGAAAAAGATGGAAAGCAACAAAGAGATTTCCGAAGATGAACAGAAACGTCTTTCAAATGAGGTCCAGAAATTAACTGATGAATTTGTGCAAAAGATTGATTCTGCCCTATCAGTGAAAGAAAAAGAGATAATGAAAGTCTAAGCTTATGCAGCGTTACCCGGTAAAGCACATAGCTTTTATTCCTGATGGTAATCGTCGTTGGGCTAGAGGCCATCATCAACACGTATTCGTTGGGCATCGGGAAGGATTTGAAACGATTCGCAATGTCTATCGTTGGCTACTTGAGTATGGGATTCAGTATGGAACCTTTTATCTTTTTTCGACAGAAAACTGGCAAAGGGATCCCAGCGAAGTAAACAACATATTTGATCTATACAGAGAAGTCTGTCGAGATATCATGAAATCCTGCAATAAAAATGGCATAAGGATGGTTGCCATTGGTGACATTGATAAGCTACCGCCGGACATAAGAGATCATTTACAAGAAATGGCCGAGAAAACCAAAAACAACGATAGGCTGACTTTGGTTGCGGCGATGGGATATGGTGGTCGAGATGAAATCACGAGGGTTGCTCGAAAAATAGCCCAAGATGCTGTTGCAGGCAAGCTTGATCCGAACAGCATAACAGAACAGTGTTTTGAGAGCTATCTGGATACTGTAGGATTGCCTCCTCCCGACATTCTTGTAAGGACAAGCGAACATCGTCTAAGCAATTTTTTACTATGGCAGTCAGCTTATTCTGAGATATTTTTTGTAGATAAGCTCTGGCCTGAATTTACTCAACAAGATTTGCATAATATATTGGAAGAGTTTTTAAATCGGAAAAGGCGGTATGGCGAGTAGGGTTATGAAGCTTTTAATGCCGAAAGAAGAACGAGGAGAATTTGTCACCAGGTTAGTTTCCTCTTTATTTTTCATTCCATTCATTTTATTTGTATTCTTGATACCATCGCATGTATTTGAGTTTTTGTGTTGGGGAATATATTTGGTTGTCGTGGCTGAGATTCTTTCTCGCAAAATACGCGGGAATTGGTTGATACGAATTGCGGCTTTATCGTTTTGTTTTTTTGGTACGGTTACCTTCATTCTACAACGTCATGAATTTGGTCCGTTGGGAACCTGCTTTTTAATCTGCATTGCGAGTCTGACGGACATAGGCGCCTATGTCATTGGTAAAACTCTGAAAGGCCCCAAGTTATGTCCGCGCATTAGTCCGTTAAAAACTTGGGCGGGATTTTTTGGAGGCATTGCTACGACAAATATATTCATGCTGCTCATAAGCAAGCTCTGTCCATCTATTATGAGCAATCCGATTAGCCTCTATTGGAACAACCTATTTGTGTTACAAATTTTGATTCTATCGGCTATTTTTGGTGATCTCATTGAATCCTACTTCAAGAGGCGCCTCAAAGTAAAAGACATGGGAAATCTATTCCCTGGACACGGTGGTGTTTTGGATAGATTAGACAGTATTCTCATGGTATCGATTGTGTTTTATATTATAAACGTTTATTCTAGGTGAGTATGAGTTTTATATACTATATAGTTTCGTTCCTTCTGATAATAAATATCATTGTGGTTGTGCATGAATTTGGACACTATTTGGCTGCTCGACAAATGGGTGTTAAGGTCGAAACATTTTCGATCGGAATGGGTCCGGAGATTTTTGGTTTTAATGATAAAAATGGTACTCGCTGGTGTTTTTCGCTCCTGCCTGTAGGCGGATATGTGATGATGTTAGGAGATGGAGATGCGTCATCTACAACAGAAAATCCTGACGCGATAAAAGATTTATCTGAGGAAGAAAAAAAAATGGCCATCACCTCCAAAGGTGAATGGGCAAAAATCTGGATAGCATTTGGTGGACCATTTTTCAATTATATATACGCGTTTGTAGTAGCGACTTTCATGGCTTTTTTCCATGGATTACCTACTTACGATGCCGTGATAGGCAATGTTGTAGCGGATAGTCCAGCCGCAATAGTTGGGTTACAAAAAGGAGACCGTATACTGTCTGTAAATGATCGTCCTGTGCAGCGCTTTAGAGATGTTTCCATCGCAATTTTAGAGGATGAAACCGGACAATTGAACTTTCTGATAGATAGAAATGGCGAACAGAAAAGTTTTCTTGTGCAGCCTAAAATCACTACGCAAAAAAGGGCGTTTGGAAGGGAATCTCAAACCAAGATGGTCGGTATTGCATCTGGTGCACCGGTTTTTGCTCGCAAATCTTTCATTGATGCTATGGGGAGTGCTTTCTCATTATGCGTTAATGCTACAAAAGAAATGTTTGGCATGTTTGGAAAGTTATTCGCAGGGAAACAATCGTTGGACAACTTTGGCGGCGTCGTGCGAATGGCGGAGATTGCGGGAGATTTGTCCAGGGCAGGTAATTTTGCTTTGTTGATCATGTTCACTGTAACTTTATCACTGAATCTTGGCTTCATTAATTTATTTCCATTACCCGTACTTGATGGAGGACGCATCCTAATTTGTTTTGTAGAATACATATTTGGTAGAAAATTTCCCCCAAAGATACAAGAATATATTATGATTGGCTGTGCAATTCTGCTAGTATTATTGATGTTGCTAACGACAGTAAATGATATATTGCGGTTGGAAGTAGTGAATAAGTTTTTTATGAATATCATAGGATAGGTCTATGAAGAAGTTTTTGGGTTTAGCGTTTTTAATTTTGAATTCTCCTTTGTTTGCAGATGTCGTCAGCAAGATAGAGTATGAAGGACTCGATAGGGTTGAGGTTGATGCTATTAAAGATTGTGTAACTATTGTTCCGCATCGTCCTTACAGTCAGAAAGACATTGATGACTCTTTAAAAGCCTTATTCAAAAAGGATTTTTTTTCGTATGTTAGATTTGTAAAGCGCGGAGACACTTTAGTTGTTTGCTGCACAGAAAAACCCATTATAGATAAAGTGGCGTTTGAAGGAAACGATGCCGCCAGTGAAGAAATGCTAAAAAACATAGTGAACGATCGCATTGGAGAAGGCAAGCTTTACAATTTGCACATAATCAAAGATGTCCTATCAGACATACAATTAGCGTACAAATCGATCGGTTATTTTTCTGCGATTATTACTCCCAAAGTTATCAAGCATCCAGGCAATAGGATTGATCTTGTATTTGAAATTCAAGAAGGAGAACGCACGTCTATAAAAAAGATTATTTTTGTTGGTAATAAGCAATTTAGTGATGATGAATTAAAAGATCTGCTATCAATTAAGGAGAAAAAAGTTTGGCGTTTTTGGGATGGAGACAGTCATATTTTCAGACCAGATAAGGTTGAGGTTGACATAGATCATCTCACAAAATTCTATAGAAACAATGGTTATCCGTTTTTCATTGTGACATCGACTTCTGCAGAATTGGACTACGATAAAACTGCTCATTACTGTACCTTTACCCTTGAAGAAGGCGATTTATATAAGATAGGTAATATCAGTGTTGAGTCTCGTGTAGAAAAGATTATCTCTGATTCACCAGAACTCATGCAATTGAACAATGGAAATCCCAAAAAGGTATTTTCTGCGGACAAATTCCCATCTTTTATTGATTTAAAAAGCGGCACTGTTTTCAACGAAAGTGCGATCAACGAAAACAAAGATCGCATTCGTAGAGAGTTAGCGCTGCAGGACAATCCTTTCATAGATGTCGTTGAACAAATAGAATATGATAAAGAAAAGAAAATTGCGCATATCAAATATATTGTGCAAAATTCTCCTCATGCTTTCATAGAACGAATCGACATTATCGGCAATTCACGTACTCTTGATAGGGTAATTCGGCGAGAATTTTCTATCCATGAAGGTGATGCATTTAACATGTATAAAATTCAGCATACGGTAGAGCGACTCAAGGGACTGGAATATTTTGATGATGTTCAAGTCAATGATATTGCCGGCTCTGCTGAAGATAAACGCGTTTTACAAGTCACTGTGAAAGAAAAAGATAGTACTGCGCAAATGCGTTTTGGATTAAGTGTCAGCGATGCGGATGGTTTTGGTGGCTTCGTCGGTCTGGTAGAAAACAACCTTTTTGGTACGGGGCGATCTTTAGCTGTAGAAGGATACTGGGCACAAAAACTATACGGTTTAAAATTCGATATATATGAACCTCGTTTTATGGACAAGA
Source organism: uncultured Alphaproteobacteria bacterium (assembly GCA_944390775.1). Classification (GTDB taxonomy): domain Bacteria; phylum Pseudomonadota; class Alphaproteobacteria; order UBA3830; family UBA3830; genus CALXQQ01. The sequence continues at coordinate 5,706 of CALXQQ010000018.1, read as the reverse complement.
GTTTCGGAGCAGGTTTAGCTGTTGGTGCTAACAACTATGACCGGAAAAAATACAACGAGAGCGTTTTGCGTTCTATTTTTGTCGCGCCATACATTCGTTATGCAATTACGAAGAATCTTTATCACAAGATTTCCTATAGTATATCCATGAATTCTCGTTGCTGGTGGGATAGAGAAAACAATAAGTTGTATGACAATGTTCCTGATCATGCGTGGTATATTCCTCCTATTATGCGCGATGAATATGGAAAATACACGACGTTTGAACTAGGATCTGTGCTGCACTACGTTAAGGTAGACAATCCGTATCGTCCACGTTCTGGCTATGAATTAGCCATAAGCAATGCTTATGCTGGTCTTGGTGGCGGAGTACGTTATTTTAAAAACGAGCTAAGCGGGACCTATTTTTATCCTCTCTCTGAAAGATTCACGTTTATCGCAGATGCTAAGGTTGGCTACATTAAGGAAATACGCAATACTCGCAGCCTTAATAGATATGCATTAGGCGGAGATGGTCAAGATATGCGTGGATTCGATTCGTTTGGTGTTGGTCCAAAAGATATGAGAGGCAACAGCATCGGCGGTAATAAGTTTTGGACACTTAGCTTTAAGGTAAAAACTCCTCTGTCGACGCGAGAGATGGGAATGAATGGAGTAGCTTTCTTGGATTTCGGTAGTGCATGGGGGTCCAAATATGACCGCACCTTGATTCGTGATTCAAGTGCAATTCGTGCTTCTGTTGGTGTTGCCATAGAGTGGGAGCATTCTCCGCTTGGAATGCCGATGGCCTTTATCTTTGGATTCCCTCTGAAGAAGAAGTCATTTGATGATACACAAACATTCACTTTGACCGGATTGATGTAATGATACGCAAAATTTATACGATAATTTTTTTTTCAATTGTTGTATTTGTTATTGGAGGAAAACTGTACGTTGATCATTCTATGACAGCGATCAAGCAATCGCTAATATCGCTTATACCTCCGACGCATGACAAAAATATTCGCATTGCGGTTATGGACATCAAGCGAATTGCGTCTACATCCATAGCGGGCAAACAGATAGATGAGCAGCTCACTCGCATCAATGATGAATCCAAAAAGAATTTGTTAGAATTAGAAAATCTGATCAAAAAAGAAGAAAGTAGTAAAGATCGTTTAAAAGACAAATCCAGAATAGAAGATATGCAAATGGCTCTTTATGATTCTGTGCGCGAGAAGCGATATCAAATAGCAGCCGCATCAGAAGATGCGATTAGCCACTTAAAAATAAAAATCAGTGAAAGCGTAAAAGCCGTAGCCGAACAAATGCAACTGGATATAGTACTGGATTCTGACGCAGTTCATCATCACAGTGGGACTTGCATCGATATAACTGACAATATAATTGCTCATTTAAACAGTGTATGTCCATTTATAGAAGTATGTTTGAAAAGGGTGAATTAATGATAGATACCAAATTTTTCCCAGCAATTAGACGAGTGCAGTTATCAGAATTGGCTGTCATTTGTGGTCTGAAACCTATTGGTGATGCTGACTTTACAATTACCGGAGTAGCGACTCTGGAAAAAGCTCAAGCAGGAGAAATAGCATTTTTTGGAAATCGCAAACACCTTTTAGAATTTCGCAATACTAAGGCTGGCGCTGTAATTATAGGAGAATCTGACATAGATGATCTGCCAGAAGGCGTTGTGGGATTAGTTGCGGACAATGTTCTTGTACGATATGCGCAAGTGCTGGATGTTCTATACCCAGATGAGGGACATGTGCATCATATTTCTGCAACTGCGAAAATTCATGAATCTGCAAAATTGGGTCGAGATTGCTACATTTGCGATAACACATCAATTGGAGAAGATGTTGTTATTGGCAATGATGTAATTATTGGCTCTAACACAATAATCGGCAAAGGATGTCGCATTGGAAGTGGCAGTCGCATTAGAAGTAATGTCACGATTTCTCATGCTATTATTGGAGATAACGCGATAATTAATTCGGGTGCGCGCATCGGCGAATCTGGCTTTGGTATTATTCCGCACGAAGGACGCATGGTATATATCAAGCAGCTCGGACGCGTATTGATTGGTGATCGTGTGCGAATTGGAGCAAATACCACAATTGACAGAGGTAGTGTAGATGATACAGTCATTGGAGACGACACTATTATTGATAATTTAGTGCAGATTGGTCATAACGTACACATTGGTAAAAGCTGCATTATTGTGGCTCAAGTTGGAATATCTGGCAGCACCCATATTGGCGATGGCGTTGTTCTGGCAGGACAAGTCGGAGTCGCGGGTCATTTGGATATTGGTGATGGAGTTGTTGTTGCGGCTAAGAGCGGTATTGCAGGGAATATTCCTGCTGGCCAAATAGTTGGTGGCATTCCTGCTGTCGACATCAATACCTGGAAACGACAAGCTGCATTTTTAAAAATGTCTGTAACAAAGAAGAGGAAAAATTAACATGTCTGAACCATTTAGTCTCGATATTAATGCTATAAAAGAGTGTCTACCTCATCGCTATCCCATGTTAATGATAGATCGTATGGAAGATATCATATTGGGTGAAAGTGCAGTTGGGATAAAAAATGTTACGAATAATGAGCCGTTTTTCCAGGGCCATTTTCCGCAACGACCAATTATGCCCGGTGTCTTGATTGTAGAGGCTATGGGACAAACCGCAGGAGCTTTGGTCGCCAAAACTATGGGAATTGAGCAAAATGGCGGTCTAGTGTACTTCATGTCCATGGACAATGTGAAATTCCGTAAATTGGTGCAGCCCGGAGACGTATTAAAACTGCATGTTCAAAAAGAAAAGCAGCATGGTAATGTCTGGCGTTTTCGTGGCGAAGCTCGCGTAGATGGATCATTGGTGGCAGAAGCCGTTTTCACAGCCATGATAGTTCTGTGAGGTAAGATGATACATGATTCAGCTATAGTCTCGCCATCTGCACAAATTGGTAAGAATGTAAAAATTGGTCCCTACTCTATTATTGGCGATAATGTTGTCATCGGTGACGATGTAGAAATTATGTCTCATGTGTGTATTGATGGCATAACCACAATCGGCACAGGCACCAAGATTTTCCCCTTTGCTTCGCTGGGCCATCCTCCCCAAGATTTAAAATATCGCGGAGAAAAAGCCTCTTTGCAAATCGGGTGTTATAATACGATTCGTGAATATGTCACAATGCATATAGGCACCCAAGGCGGTTCTATGAAAACTGTCGTTGGTGATCATAATTTGTTTATGGTCGGAGTACATATAGCACATGATTGTGTCGTTGGAAATCACATTGTGATGGGCAATAATGCGACTCTTGCCGGACATGTCACCATAGAAGATAATGTTATAATAGGTGGATTGGCTGCTATTCATCAATTTGTTCGAGTCGGAAAAAACGCAGTAATCGGAGGAATGTCCGGTGTTGAGAGAGATGTTATTCCGTTTGGTGCTGTCAAAGGAGAACGTGCCCATTTGTATGATATAAACCTCATTGGTCTAAAACGTGCAAATATCGAACGTCAAGAAATAGTCGCATTGCAAAAAGCATATGAAATGTTATTTTCTGAGGAGGCTCCTATATCTGATAATATAAAACAAGTTGAACAAAAGTTATCTCAATGGACTTGCGTAAAATATCTATTGGAATTTATGCATCAGGATAGCAAACGTTCATTTTGCCTACCAAAGAGTAAATAATGTTATGCATTATTTGCGGAGGTGGTGCCTATCCGAAAATGGTAGCACAATCCTGCGACAAAGAGCCGTTTTGTTTACTCTTTTTAGATGGATTTTGCGATACTGAAGGCTGGCCTTCCGTGCCACAATTGTCCATAAAATTTGGTGAGGTTGAAAAAGCTCTCGATTTTCTTCATCAAAATAAGGTAGATAAGATTGTCTTTGCTGGCTGGGTAAAACGTCCTGATTTTTCACAAATATCTTTAGATAAAACCGGAACAACATGGTTGTTACGTTGTGGAAAAGCAATCTATGCAGGCGATGATCAGCTACTACGATGTATTGAATCTCTGTTTCGTGACGAAGGGTTTGAGATCGTATCCGGCACCGATTATCTGCAAAATATCTTTTTGCCGGCTGGTATTTTTTCTGCACGACACCCCTCTCCGGAAGAAAACAGATCCATTGATATCGGGCTTATCGCGGCAAAAAAACTTGGTTTTGCAGACGTTGGTCAAGCAGTTACGATGATCGGCGACCAAATCTTGGCACAGGAAGATATATCCGGAACTGAATCGCTTATTAAACGCAGTGCTTCGCTTAGAACAACCTCTTCGGGCGGAATTTTGACCAAAGTCTCCAAACCGCAACAAGACTTGCGACTCGATTTGCCCACTATCGGCCCGGATACAATCGAGCAATTGCATCTTAGTGGGTTTTCCGGCCTCGCTATAGAAGCAGAAAAATGCATCGTTTTGGATAAGGAAGAGGTCATTCGAAAAGTCAATAGTTACAATATGTTTTTGGTCAGCCGCTCTGTGCCCATCCACAAAATTTTTCTCATCGCAGGAGAAGCCTCCGGGGACTATCTGGGCGGCAAACTCATGGAAGATTTGCGACGCATCTCCCCTACCCCTATCGAATTTTGTGGCATTGGTGGTGTGCATATGTCTCATGCCGGATTGAGACAAATATTTCCTTCGGACGAATTGGCTGTGATGGGATTGGTTGAAATTGTCGGGAAAATTTTTCACTTTAAGCGATTGATTAATAAAACAATTTCCGCCATAGATAAATATAAGCCCGATCTTGTGATCACAATAGATTCTCCCGGCTTTACCAATATTGTAAACCGAAGATTGAAGCGCAAAGGCTTTACAAATCCAATCATTCATTATGTTGCGCCATCTGTCTGGGCATGGCGCAAAGGTCGAGCCAAGAAACTCAGCCGCATCGTCGACAAATTGTTGACGCTTTTTCCTTTTGAACCTGAATTGTTTAGATGTCATGGGTTGGATAGCGTGTTTGTCGGCCATCCCATCGCTTCCGATGAGGATTTTGCTCAACCCTCGGATGAGGAATTGGCCACGTTTCGAAAGACCCACTCCATAGGAAATATGCTTATTACTCTGTTGCCCGGCAGTCGCAAAGGCGAGCTGGAAAGGCACCTTCCTATTTTGAAAGAAGTCGTTGAAATACTTAGAAAAAAATATCCTACAGCCCAGTTTATTATGCCCGTCACAGATTCTCTGAGAAAAGATGTCGAACGGGAAACTAGTGGTTGGAATATTTTGATCGTCAGCGCTAAAAGAGACAAAATTTTGGGCTACTACGCCTCGCGTGTGGCAGTTGCTGTGTCGGGCACAGTGACATTGGAATTGGCGAGAGTCGGGCTTCCAATGGTGGTCATCTACAGGGCATCGCCTGTTACTGCGATGATCGTGCGAAGACTTTTGCGTACTCGATGGGTTTGCCTCGTGAATATTATTGCACAAAGATCCGTCGTCCCTGAGCTTTTGCAGGAAAACTGTTCCGCCGACGGAATTGTTGCTCAGATCGAAATCTTGCTTCAGCACGAAGCCTCGATCAGAGCCGAATTGCCGACCATTGTCGATCTGTTGCGAGCTCCGACGAACCAGGCCGCTCTCGCAGTGCTGGATAGTTTGTCGTTGAATCGGTAATTTTGACGGCTTTGTACGAAGCGCATATATGCGACTCATACGCTGCGCAACTCGTTGCCGCGC
>CALXQQ010000017.1 GCA_944390775.1 uncultured Alphaproteobacteria bacterium | reverse complement strand
CACTGGGACTACTGCAAATTCTGCTGTAGGTCCATTCTGCTCTTGAGTCTGATTCCCAGACGCTGACCAAACATTTAGCATCGCATCAGCATTTGCAAATAGTCCCAGTACGCCTAAACTAAACAAGACTTTTTTCATGATTTTTTCTCCTTGTTATATACATTGTAAATATGATATTCAATTTTTATTTTTTCAAGTGTTGTTTGCATAGAATATAAATTTTATTTTTATGTAAGACACACAAAACACCACGACCGCGGATAACCCGCAGCCGTGATTTATTAGCAGTTGTTAGTCGACTGGCACAAATTAAGCGCGAGGGCAGTACTGCTTCAGCCTTTTTCGCAAATGTTCGGGCGCACTAATTTGCGCAAGAGATGTACCTTTGAATGCATATGGACCGATGTCTTCTAATTGCGAGTCCGGTCCCAATGTAACACATCTCAGTCTTCTGCACTCATAGAAACAACTTTCACCTAATTTTCGCACACTATCAGGCATGCTAAACGATTCAATACCTGAATTAGAGAATGCGAACCAGTCGATATGTTCTAATTTAGGAGCAGATCCGAATGTAACACATCTCAGACTTCTGCACCACGCGAAACAGCTGGGCCCTAATTCGATCACATCATCAGGAATGCTTATCGATTCAAGAGCCAAAGCTAAGAAGAATGCACCGTCACAGATGCGTTCTAATTTAGATGCAGATCCAAATGTAACCCTTCTCAGGTATCTGCACTGACTGAAACATTCCCGGCATAATTCTCGCACATTACCAGGAATGTTCACTTTTTCGAGTGCTGTTTCTTTAAACGCCTCACAACCTATTCTCGCTAAGACAGAGTTTGGTCCAAATTCAACTTGCTCTAGACGTGTGAATCCGAAAAAACATTTATCGCATATTTCCGTGACCCTATCAGACACTATTACCTTTATTACTTGGTTTAATATCTCGTTATTGGTATATCTCCGCAATAGATCTTTAGATAACTTATCTTCTGGCAATGCTGATAAATCAAGAATTATGCGCCCATCTTCGTCATATTGTACCACATCAATCTCCGAAGAGCTTTGCATATCACTTGTATGTGCTCCTATCTCAGATACGGCTAACATGTGTTCTGTCGACACCCCCTCTGCTCTCGTATCACGATCCATACCCTCTGCATGCTCAAATGCCAAAAGTATATATCCGAATAGTGCAGCTTTCTTCATTTTTTACTCCTTTATTAACTACATAAACATTATATGTATTTTTTTTGAAAAACAAGTTTTTTTGAAGACAAAGTAAATACTCTACAATATATTAAATATTCCAATCGACAACATACTAGCACATCGACGTGAAAAGCACCACGACCGCGGATAACCCGCAGCCGTGATTTATTGGCAGTGTTAGCCGACTGGCACAAATTGAGCATCAGGGCAGTGCTGCATCAGCATTTCTCGCAAATGTTCGGGCTCATTAATTTGCTGTAATGCATCCCCCTTCGAATGCAGCTGGCCGATATACTTAAACAAATACTGGCACTAGATATAACATACCACAGGCATTCATAGCAAAAGAACCTGGGAATATGCAATGCGTCCTAATATGCACATTGCTCATACTTTGTAGCGATAAATGCATTAGTCTCTATCTCTGGCTTATTATCTTGGTTTTCAAATATTACACCACTCAGATTTGTGCAACTTGCAAAACACGCTTCTTTAATTTTTTGTATACATGTGGGAATAAACATCCCCTCAAGATTTTCACAACCCAAGAACGCTTCTGATGGTAATGCACGCAAACTAGGACTATCTCCAAAGCAAATATTCCTCAAGTTTTGGCAGTATGCAAAACAACATGCACCCATTGTTTGTAATCTATTTGGAATAAAAAATTCAACAAGCCCAATACAGTAATAGAACCCTCTTTCCCCGATATATTGTAAGTTAGGATTATCTCCGAAAATAACACAAGACAAATTTACGCAACTTGAAAAACAATCGGGCCCTATACCTTGCAGACTATTAGGGAAGCATATACCTTCTAGGCTTACGCAGGAGGAAAACGCTCCGGCTCCCAAAAAACGCAAGTTAGATGTTTCGGAAATTCGCACATCGGTTAGACTCTCACATTGAGAAAAGCATTCTGCGCCCACTGATTGTAAACTATCAGGTATATTTATTGAGGTAAGATTGATGCACATACAGAAAGCTCTATCTCTTATCTCTTTCACGCAAGCATATTCCTCGAAAGTTACGGCAGTTAGCTGTGTGCTTGCAGCAAAAGAGTCTCGGTCTATTATTTCTAGACTTCTAGGGAGGCATATTCTCTTAAGACTATTGCATTTGCTGAATGCCAATACTCCGATGTATCGCACATTGGATTCACATTCAAAATATACCTCTACTAACTGCTGACAACCTTCAAAACAATGATCTGCTATCGCAGTTATATATTGGGGAATGGTAACGCTTAATAAGAACGTCTGTGGCAAAGGCGCAACGCCTTGATATAACTGAGCTACAACCTCTTCTTGAGTTAAGTTTTCAGTCGAAGAAGGCAGCCTTGCCTGACACATAGGAACCACATACGGCGCTTGCGCCCATGCGCGGCATACACCGCTGTTCCTTGAGTCATCCATCGCATTGATGCTTGTCATAGTCGACATTAAACATACAAAAAATAAAGTTTTTTTCATATTAACTCCTCTAATTACAAAAAACTGTATAGCACATTGCGCAGCAATGTGCAACATATTTTTTCTGATGTGAAATCATATGCTGCCTTTAAGATTAAAATTGATTCCGTTTATAATTATATTAAATATTGTATATAGATAAAATAGTTTTTATCTCAATTTGGACTGAAAATGAAAAGCGGTGATAGACCCTGAAAGTACAAGGACTAAACCTACAAAAGTGTAGATATCTGGGGTTTTGCCAAATAAAAATATATCAAAAATTACATTCGGAATTAGCATAAAATATCCAGCAGAAGCCAATCCAGAGCTGGTAGACAATTTAAATGCGTGAGTCATGGAATATTGTGCAAAAGCAGCAATTAACCCTCCGATAGACATAGCGCACAAGTCATGCCAACTGATTGGGACAAATGTGTTCCATCCTAGCAGCAGTGTCCAACAAATTAGCAGCAAATTATGATAGCTTACGATCGTGATCTCTTTTTCTGTTATTGCTAATCGTTTAATCAATACCTGATTTAGCGCAGAAATAATTGCCCCGATCAAAGCAAATAACAGCCCAGTTTGAAAGGCGCTATATCCAGGTCTCATCGTTACACAAATTCCGCTAAATCCCAACAATATTGCAAGTAAATTATACCAGCAAAATTTTTCACGCAAAAACAGCATACTGAATGGAATAACAAATATGGCAGATGTAGACGCGATTACGAACACCTCTGTCATGGTTGCGTTTCGATAGGCTATCATATATGAAAAAGTGCCGATTGTTGCAATAAGAGATCTAGCAATATTCGCTAAAGGCTTGTTGCTACGCCATGGATTTTGCTGGCTTATCAGTGCCCAAATAAGAAAAGGAATAAAACGAAATAGAGTTCTGAGAAAAAGCACCTGGTGAACACCATATATTGGGCTGTAGTATTTCATTATTGCGTCTGACAGAGAATAGACAGATACTCCGCATATGACCCAAAGATATCCCTGCTTTTTTTTCTCAATTAACATGATACGACGACCTATTTAATATACCACCATCTATTAAAGTGCTTTCCATATTACATAAAGTCCCAACATTATTCTATAAATTGCTATTGGTTTAAGTGTATATTTTTTAAAAAATATGCTCATTGTATAGAGAGCGAGTAGTCCGAAAGCGAAAGAGGCGATTGTTCCCCAAAACAAAGGAATCCAGTTGGTTATAACTATTTTTCCGGTAGCGACTTTGAGCAATTTTAGCGCACAGGCTCCAGATACCGGCGGAATAGACATTAGCATAGAAAATTTGAAAGCATACCAGCGACTGTATCTGAAATGTCTCATTGCGATTAAACAAATTCCAAGACGACTTACACCGGGAATGATCGACAAAGCTTGCATAATGCCAACCTTAACAGAATTTACTAGAGAAATTTGTACAAGTGTAGCAGGATAACGATCCACAGCAAGCAGTATTAATCCGAGCGCTGCTAAATTTATGCCAACTATCAGCATAGAATTGATATCGAAATCGAAAACTAGCTCTGCCACTGCTCCAATGATAATAACCGGTAAACTCGATATAAGTAGCGATATAAAAAGCTGGCGATTGGAGGTTTCTTTTCTTCTTACAAAATCTATTCCTCCGATTGCTGCATTCAGAACATCTCTCCAGTAGAACGTTAATATTGCTATCAGAGTGCCACAATTTAGAAAAATACA
>CALXQQ010000016.1 GCA_944390775.1 uncultured Alphaproteobacteria bacterium | reverse complement strand
TATCAATAATTACGCCGGAGCACATTTCCTACAGCGAATATATGAATGGGCAAGATATTCCCTGGAGCATGTGATGGTTTCGGGAGAGAGAGGCCTGTGGAGGGCAGTTTTGATGCAAGCTATCGATGATTTGTTTGCAGCTAATTATTGGGATCAGCGTGCAGCGATTAAATGGATTTTCCGAGATAGCGAAGATTTTCGAGTGGTCTGTGAGTTTGCTGGCATTGCGCCGAAATGGGTACGCAAAAGGGCGTTCGAAAAAATAATAACGGGGAGATGAGACCATGATGCGTGATTTAATTCCGCCGTAATCATCGGCATTGATTCGGTAAAACAATTTAGTCAGTGAGGCGTTGATGGAAAACGCAAAGCTAGAGTTTTACCCGAATTTGGAATTTGGAAATTGGAATTTTAGTAGGGAGTTTTTTATGAATGGATTGAAAATTTTTGAGTATGAGAACATGAAAGTCAGGACAAGCGTCAAGGACGGAGAAATTTGGTGGGTGCTGAAGGACGTGTGTGATGTTTTGGGAATAAGTAATTCACGCAGAGTTGCCGAACGCTTAGATGAGGATGAAAAGTCTAATGTAACTCAGAGTGACATTAGAGATAATACTTTGGATATACCGAATCGAGGCCTTACTATTATCAACGAATCAGGGCTATACAAAGTTATCTTGCGTTCCGATAAACCCGAAGCGAAAAAGTTTATGAGATGGGTGACTCACGAAGTGTTGCCATCGATCCGCAAGCATGGCGCTTACATTACTTCTGAGAAAATGGAAGAGCTCATGAACGATCCTGACACTTGGGTGAAACTCATTCGTACCCTGCAGCAGGAGCGGCGTGAGAAGGCTATGTTGCAAAATCAGATTAATCAAGATCGTCCAAAGGTGGTATTTGCCGACGCCGTTGCTGTGTCTGAAACTGATATTTTAATCGGGGAATTGGCGAAGATTCTCAAATCCAACGGCATCGATATCGGCCAAAATCGTCTGTTTGAACGACTGCGATTGGAAGGCTTTTTGATACGCCGCGAAGGATCCGATTACAACATGCCAACCCAACGTGCCATGAATCTCGGACTGTTCAAAATGAAGGAGACGGCGATCACCCATTCCGATGGCCATGTCACGATCAGCAAAACTGTGAAAGTAACCGGCAAAGGACAACAATATCTCATCAACTATTTTCTACCAAAAAAAACGGAGCAAACAAATGCAGAATAGATTGGAACTACAGGCGGTGGCGCTGTTCAATTTTTTGCTGCAAAAGCGGGAATGTGACCGGCGCATTGGGGATTTGTCTCTGGCAGATCTTGTGGAAATGGTTCGATTTTTAAACGAAGGAGCGGCGCATGGAAATCAATAATCAGAGGATCAACGAGTTGTTGGATCAGAAATTGCTGCAATGGCATGCGGCGCAGGAGAAACGCAAATATCTCGGGGCATCTATGATTGGTGACGAATGTATTCGCAAAGTGCAGTTGCAATATCTGGGGAATGATCCGGAAATTACTGCGAAACAGGTGCGCACTTTCGACATCGGCCATCGTTTAGAAGACTTGGTAATTCACTGGCTGAGAATCGCCGGATTTTATGTGATTACGCGGGATGAAAACGGCGATCAATTTGGCTTCTCGACGGCTGATGGAAAAATCGCAGGACACGTGGACGGCATCATACAAGCTTTTCCGAAAGAAATTAATGGATCGAACGTCACGTTCGTGGAGGTTAAGACAATGTGTAGCAAAAGCTGGAACGACACGGCCAAGCGCGGAGTCCTGGTATCTAAGCCGATTTATTATGCGCAGGTTCAATTGTACATGGCGTATATGCCTGGCGAGGTGCAACAGTGTCTGTTTGTTGCTCTCAACAAGGATACCAGCGATCTGTATTTCGAGATGATTGCGTTCGACGCCGAGGCTGCGCAGAAGTATTCCGATCGGGCTGCTCAGATCGTAAATGCCAGCGAAGCAAATGAGCTTTTTCCCTGTATTTCCAATGATCCATCGTTTTATCTCTGCAAAATGTGCGGATTTAGGGAACAATGTCGGGGAGCGAAGTAAAACGAAAAAACAGGGGCAGACATGCGTTTGTCCCTTAATTTGACGGGGTTTTTAGGATGATTATGAATAAGGAAAATACCATGAAAGCTATTGTGGATATCGATTTAGTTATGAAATTAATAAAATTAAATGCTCATATTAGAGATAATATTATATATTTATATCTATCTAACTTATATATCTACACTTATTACACATATAATAACGTACATAATACTATATTTATATTAAGTGTATTTTCTATAACATACCAATTTCTACATAACGGGTATATATCGAACTGTAACAAAAATGCTCATAACTCAGAGCTTATAAGCAACTCAGTTCGTATCTGCATCACTACACTACCTTGGCCAAGCACCAATGGCCTCATTGTAGCACTTAAAGCATTTTTATCAAATAGATTTATTGCTCTCTTTTATGGCTTAAAAACGAGCTTAAACAGCTATCAAAATCGAGTTTTGAACACAGTTAAATCGGCAACAATATAATAAGGAGAATAGTCATGGATAAATTATTAGAAGAACTGAAAAATGTTGGGATACCAATGCCAACTAAAGATACTGAGACATTCAAAATCGTGCGCTGGGGACGAAATAATCGTTATTGGTTGCGAAAATTCGATGGCGGCTACGTATTTGGGGATTTTGTAGAAAACATTAATTCATATGTTTTTAGTAAAGAATACAAAGGAGCTAAGCTTCAGGAAGTTCAAAAAAAGATGCATAAGACGTTGGAAACTGTTGAACGAGAATCGAAGAAAATACATGAAGCTGCGGCCCGAAAAGCACTGGATATATGGAATTTATCTCGACCAATTTTATCTACTGAGTTGAGTTCGAATGTCTATCGGGACGCGACTAGTAGAGCTATGATCTCGACATTGCTCCGACATGAAGGCCATACAGTAGATGGTCAATTTGAAAATAGTCGAGTTGTCGGCCAATCTTATTTGAAAATCAAAAAAATAGGATCACACGGCCTTCGCGAATACAAAGGCAATCTTGTTGTTCCCGCTTATGATCAAGATGGAAAATTGTGGACTTTGCAATTCATCTCAGCGACAGGAGAAAAGCGATTTCTTGCAGGCGGAAGAAAAAAAGGTTGTTATTTTACCATTGGCTTGCTCGATAATGCGGACAAGATTTTCATTTGTGAAGGCTATGTAACTGGTGCAACAATTTACGAATGCACAGATAAAAAGCCCGTCGTTGTCGCATTTGACGCCAATGGCTTAAAATCCGTAAGCCAAATCATAAGCAAAAAAATCCCAAGCGCAAAAATTATCATCTGCGCCGACAACGACTGTTACCACGAAAATAATTTCAACCCGGGAGTTGAAAAGGCAAAAGAAGCTGCTCTCAGCATAGGAGCACAGGTCGCGATTCCGAAATTCAAAGACACGACAACGCACCCAACTGATTTCAATGACCTTTATGTTTTGGAAGGACGGGAGGCTGTGCGTGCAATTTTAGAAAAAGAAAATTTAGATCAACCTGACATTCCAGCTGGCTTTGTTTTGTCCGACGAAGGTTTGTTTTGTATCGATAGAAAAGGGAACCCTGTACGAATTTCGAATTACATAAAGGTTGTCGCATTTACGAGAAGCAATGAAGGCATTTCAAAATTGGTTGAATTTCTTGATTATAAAAACGAGATCAGACGCACAATTGTGAAATCGAAAATGCTTGCGAGGGATGGTGATGCAATTCGTATACATCTTATCAGTCATGGCTTTATTTATTCTGGAACACCGTTCTCGAAGAGAAAACTATTTGAATACATTTCCAGCTCCGTACCGGGCAAAGAAACAATTCTACTTTCTCGCACTGGATTTTATGAGGACGTATATGTCCGCCCGGATCAGGTAATAGGCAAATCGAAAGATGGCATAATATTAGATGATTCCGTGAATGATGAGTCAATTGGATCGTCAGGTAGTTTGCAGGAATGGAATGAATATATTGCAAAACATTGTGTCGGAAATTCTCGCCTTGTTTTTGCCATTAGTTCTGCTTTTGCAAGTCTGCTGCTATTTCATTGTAATATGCCCAACTTCGGCTTTCACATCGTTGGAAACAGTTCATCCGGAAAAACGACCTATTTGCACGTGGCAGCGTCGGTGTTTGGCAATCCCAAATATGTGGTAACGTGGAAAGCAACCGACAATGCGATGGAGAATATGGCATTTCGTCGCAATGATTCTCTGCTGATTCTGGACGAGCTGTCGGAAATTTCTCCATCGAAGGCCGGCGAAGTAGCGTACATGCTCGCCAATGGGCAGGGAAAAAAGCGGCTCGACAAAAACTGCAATGCGCGGGAAACCATGTCGTGGCGATTGATTTTTCTTTCCAGTGGAGAGGTGGATTTGGATTCTCACATGGCAGAGGAAAGGAAAAATTCGAAAGCAGGGCAGAAAATTCGTTTGCTCAACATATCTGCCAAGGCCTCCAATGAAAGCTTTGGTATTTTCGAAAATCTGATGGGATTTCAGGACGGCGCGGAGTTTTCGAATTATTTGCGGGAGAAGTCGGCGAAATATTATGGGACACCGTCGGTGGAGTTTATTAGGTACGTGCTTGCTCATAAGGAGGCGATTAAGGCGCGTTTTGATGAGGAATTTCAGACTCTCAAGGCCGAATATCTTCCGGAGAAATCTGAAGGGCAGGACATGCGTGCGTTTGAAAAATTCATGTTCGTCGGATTTGCGGGAGAGTTGGCGATCAAATGGGGCGTTGTCTGTTGGAAACCGGGAACGGCGGTTGCGGTGGCTATTTCTTGCTTTAATTCATGGCTTGAGGATAAAGATGGTGTTGGCGATGACGAAAATCGGCAGATTCTGGAGCATGTGAAATCGTTTTTTGAATTGCATGGACACAGTCGGTTCTTCGATTTGAACGGATTCAAAGATCAGAAAGTGCCCAACATGGCCGGATACAAATCAGTCTACAAAGATTCTGTGACATTTTTCGTTTCGCCATCGATATTCAAAAACGAGATTTGCAGAAATTTTAATCGCAAGGCCGTGATCAATTTGCTCATCGAAAAAGGCTTCATGTTGAAGGACCACAACGGAGACTATCGTCAGCAGAAGTGGACACCGGACGGGAACAAAAAAGTGTACGTGATCTCGGGAGAAATTTTGCTATGAAAAACGTAATTGAGATGACCAAAGCGGAGAAGATAGCGCGGATTTTGTATGGTGCGATTGTGCGCTATGTGAAGGCGAAAAAGTCTCCAGCATCAATGGGAAAAGTGCATTTTAGACTTGACTTTGATCGCGTTCGGAGAGGTAATGTGGAGAGAAAAATTGACGTATTGGAGAAAAATGATGAAGACATACGAAGATTTGAGCGTTATCAAGAAAATAGCGAAATTGCAGAGCATGACGTTGAAGGAATTGGATGAAATTTGGCGGACGCTATTTGATCATGAGCCAGAAATAGCGAGCAAGCGGTATATGATCGGAAAAATAGCTTACAAAATTCAGGAGCAGGTGTATGGATGTCTGGATAAGGAAACTGAGAGCAAGATACAGGCCTGTGCGAAGAATGTCATGTCAAGGTCAGATCGTGCGACAGAGAAAAAGTCTCATAAATTCTGCCCGATGATCGGCACGAAGATAGTCAAGGAATATCGAGACAAGGTGCACGAAGTCGTGGTTGTGGACAGCGGATTCGCCTACGAGGGCGTGGTCTATAAATCACTATCGGCGATCGCAACGAATATTACGGGCACAAAATGGAACGGTCTCAAATTTTTTGGAATAAAATAATGGAACAAAAAATCATAAAATGTGCGATTTACACGCGAAAATCGTGTGAAGACGGATTGGAGCAAGAGTTCAACAGCCTGGACGCCCAACGCGTGTCCGCAGAAAACTACATCGCGAGCCAGATGCATGAAAATTGGCGGTTGATATCAAAGCACTACGACGATGGTGGATACTCCGGCGGGAACATGAATCGGCCTGCACTGAAAGAACTGTTTGAAGACATCAAAGCCGGATTAATCGATGTGGTCGTTGTCTATAAGATCGATCGACTATCCCGTTCGTTGTTTGATTTTTCGAAGATTGTGGCATTGTTTGAAGAGCATAACGTTAGTTTTGTATCGGTTACGCAGGCGTTTAATACGTCCACATCCGCGGGCAAATTGATGCTCAATATTCTGTTGAGTTTTGCGCAGTTTGAGCGGGAGCTTACGACGGAGAGAGTTCGGGATAAATTTGCGTCGTCCTTGAAAAAGGGCATATGGATGGGCGGGAATTGGCCGCTTGGATACGATGTGAAGGATCGCGCGCTGGTTATCAACGAGGCCGAGGCTAAAGTTGTGCGGCTCATATACGATAAATTCCTGGAGACCGAATCGTACACATTGATCACAGATTGGCTGAACAAGAACGGCTACCGGACCAAGGTGCGCCATTGGAAGGGGAAGACCATCGGTGGCACTCTGTTTAAGCCGAGCACGGTGCTGCAGATTCTGAAAAATCCGTACTACAAGGGCTACGTGAGGCACAAAGACAAGATGTATCCAGGGCAGCATGAGGCGATAATTGCGGAGGAGCGATGGGAGCAGGTGCAAGAAATATTCCGGCAGCATAAGAGTGAACAGCGTCCACGGAACAGTTCTCTGACTCCGGCGTTTTTGAAGGGCCTGATCCGTTGCGCCAGCTGCGATGCTGCCATGATTCCGACGCATTGTGTGAAAAATGGAGCGCGATATCGCTATTACGCCTGCGACAATCACCTAAAGTTCAAAACGTGCAAGTCAGAGTACAAGACAGTGCCGGCGGGCATCGTTGAAGAGCAGGTTGTGAACGAGCTGATCCGCATTTTTAAATCGCCGGAAATTATTGCGCACATAGACAGGCTGGCCGCGAGCGACAAGGACATCAGTCGTGAGGAATTGCTGACAGCTCTCAAAAATTTGAATGATGTTTGGGATTATCTGTACCAAGCGGAACAGCGCAAAATCGCGCAGATGCTCATAAATTCGGTGATGATCCAAGATAACGGGCTGAAGCTTGATATGAATCTCGATGGGTTGAATCAGCTGCTAATCGAACTTGCATGATGGAAAAAAACGATGAAGTATTCAAATATAACACACACAAATAACGCAAGCGCAGCGACAAAAACGCGTCAAACCTCAGGTTTGAAGCAAGAGGTGTTTATCCCGATCAAAATCACCAAGCTAAAACCGAAACATCGGACCTATGTGGTGCATCCGAGCGATCACTATGTATCAACGCCACTGTCGAAATTGCTGGCGAAAGCCTATGACATGGACAAGCGTCTCATACAGAATCCAGAGCTTACATTCCGAGAATTTTGTAGACTAAGCGATATCTCCCCGCGCTATTTAAGCAATGTGCTACAGTTAAACAATCTGTCCCCGAAACTCAAGCGCATAATCATGGAAGGCTACCAGCCAAAACATCTGTCAGTACGCGAAATCCTGTGGACAAACTTTCCGCCATCGTGGAAAGAGCAGGAGAAGTGGCTGCTGGTGGACGACTAAAAACACCTATTATTGTAACAAGATTGTATTAATTTTTGGTTTACATCCATATTGTGTGAAACAAACAATTATGCTATAAGGAAGATTAGTGTCTGTGGTGAGAGTTATTTTATTGTTGGCTTTTTATGGAGGTTGTTATGAAGTTTTCTGGTGTGATAAAAACGTTGTGTTTGTGTGGATGTGTGTTTGGTGGTATGTGTGAGGATGTTGGGGGAATGGAAGGTATCGCTGTTTCGGAAACTAGACAGAAAAAAGAATCAAATTCGTTATGTATTACTGATAGTGCGATGGAAGTAGCTTTGTCTCAAATCGCTATTGCAATACAGATTGGTAATGATAGATTAGCCAGCGCTATAGCTAATGCTGTTCCGACTATTGATCAGTTACTGAATAGACAAGATAAAATTACGGATTTTCTACCGGTTGGTAGCTGGGTTATTAGCCTTTTTTGCAGTCATATTGATTCGATCTGCGTATATTGTAATTCATATATATACGACATGGAATTCTGCAGTAATTTTGATTTTTTCCTCAAGTTTGTTTCTGCTTTTGTAAATAATGACCATGTAAAAGATATTTTAGGCGATATTACCTATAATATCCCAAGAGATATTCATCAGTTTGTATCAAAAAGATATGAAGAAGGTTTTTTCCAGGTCAATACCATGGCCGAACGTTTGTATGACTATATCGCTCCACTGCTGTGGTAGCTTATATAGAATACCACGTGAATTAGTAAACAAATTTTGGTCGATCTCCACTTGTTGTTTAGTATCGCCCGCTAAGTACAAGGTGGCTCTTGAAGATCGACTGGCTGGTGTGTCTTTATTCTAATCCGTAAAGAGTCCCAGCAGAACAAGTCCAGCATGCTGTTTTTTCTGGTGTTCTTTTTTGCGCGTTAATACCACTTTGGGGAAATCTGTTGTTGCTCAGTTGATCTAGTTTATAGAAGAATAGTGGTGTTTTTTCATCATTAGAAGGAGAATCAATCCAAGGTAAACTCATACAGCTATGACAAGGATTGTATGCAGAATAAAAAGTATTTTTTTGGTTTAAACTAACAAAATCGACATCGTCCTCTTCAATCTTTATCTTTAATTGGCTCAAAACAATCGCTTGAACTTCTGTGTGTAATGCATAGCGAATCCAGCTTATGATTTTTTTGATGTTATCAGGATCGAGCTTGCTGTTGAACTTTTCTATGAATTCGTCATTAAACAGGCCCTGTATACTTTTTACGGAAAGTTTTTCCTTCATTTCGTCTATAAGCTGCCGTGTTTCTTCTTCATCACAATTCTCTTCAAGATAATTGAAGAATTGATCCATTATATTCTTATCTGGAATATTGGCGATACAATTATTAAATGAAGCGATATGTATCTTTCTAAGATTATGCTCTCTCAATTTTTCTATAACAATTTCACAATACTTCCTCATCCCTCGCAAAAAATCCTGTTCACTTTGATTTTTATCAAGTGATGCATAACCTATCTCTGGCAAAATAAAGGAAACACTTATCGCCGTCTCATCTCCATTAGATTGAACCAGTTGATTGCAACCAAAAATAATATCTAGACCACCTAGGACTATAAATTTTGTATCTCGTTGCCCGAATTTGCTATGGGCGATATGAGCTACATAGCTTGCAGCATCTTTCTGTAAGCCGGATTGAATAACCAATAAATAGCCTTTTTTTTCTGTACTTTGAATGATTCCAACATTACCTACATTATCAATTGTTGATCCGAATAATCGTGTGTTTTCTACATCAGCAAAAAGTTTATTCCAATCGGATAAAGGAATACGGCCCAATGTTTCTCCGGTTTTAATGAATAATGGAATGCTGGAAAGTTCTTGCAATGTTTCATCTAATGCCATTTGTTCCGTTGAAGAAGCATGATGATATAAAAGCATATATCTATTGAACAGCTCTTGCTGAAACGCATGATAATCTTTTTTCGTTTTTAAATTTGCTCCTTTTTCCAAGAATTCGCAGAGAAATGAATTTAAATTAATTGATTGTGTTGAATGAGTGCAATTGCAATATAAAACAATTTCAACAAGCACAGCAAACATAGTCACTCTAAATATTCTTCTTATAAATCCCATATATCTCTCCTATCCTTCAAAATACCAGCTATCTCTTCTCACTCTACCGGATTTAAATTAATAAATAATTAAAAATAGAATATATTATTGAGATCAAACAAAAAAGAGCTTTTCTGTTAATTGAAAATGCATTAGCTTTGCTGCGTTCTTATTTTAAATGTTAATATATTTTGTTATCAGTAGTGTGCAAGTGGTCCGTGCCAACAAAATTCAATTTTTCTTTTTCTCCTTCACACTCGCCCATCATCCAAGCAAACCTCAGAAAATCTTTCCAATATTTTCCAAAAATCCGTTTTTCCCCTCATCCACGAGGTACTCCGCGATTTTTCTCCGGTGTACATGATTTGGAGAGAGAATCGCCTTTTGGAGATAATTTTTGTGATTTGGAGATTAATCCACATCTAAATAAATTTATAATAATTACGACTTAAAAGTTTTCTGGTGGACATTGCAGGGATCGAACCTGCGGCCCCCACCGTGTGAAGGT
>CALXQQ010000015.1 GCA_944390775.1 uncultured Alphaproteobacteria bacterium | reverse complement strand
GGGTCTGAGGCGAAGGTGCTGTGGGGGTGGGCGAGGGGGTGGGGCGGTGGCGGGGGGGGTGGGGCGGTGGTCGAGGTGCTGTGCGGTGCGGTCGAGGTGCTGCGCGGTGGCCGAGGTGCTGCGTGGTAGTCGAGGCGTTGCGTGGTAGTCGAGGCGTTGCGTGGTGGACGATGCGCTGTGTCGGTGGACGAGCTGCTGTGTCGGTGGCCGAGCTGCTGTGTTGGTGGTCGGTGCGCTGTGTTGGTGGTCGAGGTGCTGTGTTGGTGGTCGAGGTGTTGTGTTGGCGGTCGAGGTGCTGCGCGGTGATCGATGCGCTGTGTCGGTGGTCGAGGAGCTGCGCGGGCGGTCGAGATGCTGTGTCGGTGGTCGAGGTGCTGTGTCGGTGGACGAGGCATTGCGCGGGCGGTCGAGGTGCTGCGCGGGCGGTCGAGCTGTAGTCTCGTAGTGAGTCTTACCGTGGAGCAGGTTGAGGCGTAGCATATATCGAGTTTTATCGGAGAGCAGGCCCTGCGTAACTCCATAACGAGTCGTCGATGGCCATGGTTATCCCATAGGCCCATCGCGAGTCTCAGCCAGATTGTATCATCCTAGATCTTATCTACAGCAACGTTGTTCCAACAAGAGCTTCAGCAGCTTTGTTAAGAGTATTTGCAGTGCGTCTTATCATGCGTGCTTTGCGCTTTAATATAAATATCGCAGCAGTATTAACATGTTGTTCAGCAACAGCAATGCTATTACGAATATATGCAGCTAGGCGTTGAATATTTACTTTTCCTGCTGGAGAATTAGACATTTTTACCTGCTGTAATTGTTGCTCTAGTTGTCCTAGGTGATTCAAAGCATTTGTATAGCTATTGTTAGCTTGCATAAGAGCATTAGCAACGTGTGTCTTTGCTGAAGCGTTGGCAACTTCTAGTCGAGTTTGTAATTTCATTTGCATGTCTGAAACTGCCGTCTGTAAGCGTGCAGCACTTAATTCTACAGCCTCCGTTGATGCGGTTTTGACAGCTCCAGATGCGGTTTTGACAGCCCCAGATACTGAACGCTCTATCGACGATGCAGCTGCTCCAGCCGCGTTTAAGGTCGATCCTATAGAATCTAATATGCCCGCTTGCACGCAGTTGATCGAACATATTCCTAACAATGCAGATAATGTAATCTTGATCATGTATGACTCCTTTTCACTATCAATGTCAGTCTATCAAAAAAAAATTAATATAAGGTTAATGTGTTTTAATCAGAGGGCAATTGTGGTTGGTGGCCGAGGTGTTGCGCGGGCGGTCGAGGTGCTGTGTCGGTGGACGATGCGCTGTGTCGGTGGCCGAGGTGTTGTGTCGGTGGTCGATGCGCTGTGTCGGTGGTCGAGGTGCTGTGTTGGTGGTCGAGATGCTGTGTCAGTGGTCGATGCGCTGTGTCGGTGGCCGAGCTGCTGCGCGTGGTCGAGCTGCTGCGCGGATGGTCGATGTGCTGTGCGGTGGTCGAGGTGCTGTGTCGGTGGTCGAGCTGCTGCACGTTGGTCGAGGTGCTGCATGGGCGGTCGAGGTGCTGTGTCGGTGGTCGAGGTGCTGTGTCGGTGGACGAGGTGCTGCGCGGGCGGTTGAGGTGCTGTGTCGGTGTGTCTGATGTATTGCGTGAAGCACCTGTGTTATTGGGCCTGTTAGGCGTGGTGTGTTTGCGTTCTTTCTGATTATCGGTTAGAGAAGATTTGTCTGAATTTATACGAGAAGTTTTTTGCATATTAAATATCCTTATTGTTGAAGAAAAAGAATTTTGATTACTAAATATTAGTAACATGATTTTTTTGAGAGTGCAACAACTTTATTTTTTATTCAAGTAAAACAATGAGTTATTGCCGAATTTTGCCCCTGTGCAGAGAGAAAAAGTGCGAAAATCTGTTCGATAGGGCGTGACGGTGAGGTCAAGGGGTGGCGTGGGTGGACGATGCGCTGTGCGGGTGGTCGAGATGCTGCGCGGTGGTCGATGTGCTGTGTCGGTGGACGATGTGCTGTGCGGATGGTCGAGGTGCTGTGTTGGTGGTCGATGCGCTGCGCGGGCGGTCGAGGTGCTGTGTTGGTGGCCGAGCTGCTGCGTGGTAGTCGAGACGTTGCATGCACAAAAAACGCGAAAATATGTTCAAAAAAGCGTGAAATCACACATGGTTTTGTATGGAGACAGTTCGCTAAAAAACAGTCTTGAAGGGATACTTCGCGCTGCATTCAAAACTCTGATGCAGCGCTAATGTCTTTTTCTTACTACTTAGTAGCTTTGGCTAGCTTAGTTGCTGCTATATCAAGGGTGCGAGCAAGTTTAGATGCTGAACTTGCACCTTTATTCAAAGCAGAAACATGAGCCCCCTCAATATAAGTCTTCGCAGATGTAAGATTACTCTTAATAGACGAGGCAAATTGCTGAACTTTTTGTTTTGTTTCAGCTACGTTAGCAGTTGTCTTTTGTTGTAGTGTTGCTTCTAGCTGATTCAAGTTGTTTAAAGCCTCATTGTAGCTCTCATTCGCTTTGGTAAGAGCTTCAGTAGCCTGTGTATTAGCGCTATTCTTGGCAGTTTGTAACTGTGCTTGCACTTTTGTTTGTATGTTTGAAATACTGGTACGTACGCGTTGTGTTGCTTTTTCTACAGCTTTTGTTTTTGCTTTGTTAAGAACGTTGGTCACTGATGTTTTTGCTGATGAAGCTGCTGCTGCAGCTGAGTTTTTCACTGTTGAAGCCGCTGTCTTAGCCGCATCAATAGTATCTCCTATAATACTGGAAATATCAGCTTGTGCGAAGTTTATTGAATATATTCCTAATAATGCAGCTAATGTAATTCTAATCATGTATGACTCCTTTTCACCATCGGTGTTACTATATCGAAAAAAAATTAATATAAGATTAATGTGGTCTATATTATTTTTAATCCAAGACAAGGTGAGCCAATCGTGCCAGCACATACCTCGCCATCAGCAAAAATTATGTTTAATACATCTATTTCATCCTGTGTTTTTCCGTTTCTAATTAACGCCATGAGTAGAGTAAATTTTTGTAAATCTGTTACGTCTGAATATGATACGCCACTATAGCAAGCACTTACGGTGTCATCATCGCCTTGCGCAACCCAATCGTCGATAGATGTCATGTTATTAATCGAGGCCGCGATTTCTGCCGGTGTGACGCTTAATCCAGACGCATGCGCCGCTGTCCAACAAGATTGATTGCTCATTTCTATAAGTAGCTTGTTTTTAAACAATATGAGATCATAGGCGCTTTTTGTGACGATATCTTCTCCCATCTCATTCCAGCCAGCAGCTTTTAACCTCTCTCGAACAACTCTGCGTTTGGTTCTGAGACTCTGTCTGCAGTTTTTGAAACGTTCGTAGTCATTTTTGCTCATGAGATCTCTTCCATCCGTTGCCCATCCTTTCAGTTGTAGGTTTTCCTGCAGAGCAGCATGAGTCGTTTGTAAGGAAACATAGGTGTTGCGTAAGGTGGTATATATTTCTTCAAGGCGAGTGATATCTTCTTGGCTTTTTAAGTCAGAGCCGTCCTTCGCCCAGCCTCTGGCGATAAGTTCTTCTTGTACAGCAGAGAGTTTTTCGCGCAATTTTGTGTGTGATGCCTGTAAATCAGAGAGCTCTCTTTGGAGTTGCTCAATTGAGTCCCGTGCGACAATGTTGCTCGCGTCATTCGCCCATCCTTGCCGTTTTAATCTTTCTTGTATGACTTTAATCGGGGAGCCAGTTGGGCTTATGTTTGCAGCAGGTTGGTCTGTGAAGCTAATGCTTTTTGTAATTGATCCGATTCTCATATTTGTGCTGATTTGATCAGGGGATCTGCTGCTGTCTGTATAGGCTCTGACAGGAGACATGCTTGCGGTAAGTTGGTCTGCTGGAGAGGCGATTTCTGCGGATGCGTTGCCAGGGGTCGAGCTTGCGGTAAGTTGGCCTGCGGGAGAGGCGGTTTCTGCGGACGCTCTGCCAGGAGTCGAGCTTTCGGTAAGTTGGTCTGCTGGAGAGGCGGTTTCTGCGGACGCTCTGTCAGGGGTCGAGCTTGCGGTAAGTTGGTCTGTTGGAGAGGCGGTTTCTGCGGATGCGTTGCCATGGGTCGAGCTTGCGGTAAGTTGGCCTGCTGGAGAGGCGGTTTCTGCGGATGCGGTGCCAGGGGTCGAGCTTGCGGTAAGTTGGTCTGTTGGAGAGGCGGTTTCTGCGGATGCTCTGGTTTTAAGTAAGTTGATATCATAGATTAGTTCATTGATATCCAAAGAACCAGTATTTGGCATCATATTATATATTTTACAGAGCATGTGCCACGCAATATCGACTCTGCCTTCTTGCACAGCTTGCTTTATAGTCATAGATGAGGTATCATCGGATATGATTCCTGCTATTAAGATCGACAATAGTTTTAACATTGCTTTAGCCTCCTCTCGTTTCTATATACCACATAATTTCCGTTTTAGCAGGATCTTTAAACAAAAATCACATAAACAACTTATCAATATGTGGCAATCTGTTTGAAAGCTTTACAAGCGCTGACAGGTTTTCTCCATTATTATACTTGGAGGTTATGAGTTTGTTTTTCGCTTTTCCGCAACCTCTTAGATTGCCAGCGACAAGTGTTTTAGTAAAATTTTTGATAGCATCGCCGCGAAAGTCGTGACACGAATATTGTGTATGACTTTCGCATCGTTGTAGCTCTATTTAAAACGCTATTTTTTTGCAGCGCTATTTTTATAGTAGCTACCAATTTCTTTGTCGAATCGCCTGATAAATTCTTCAATTTTTGGTGCGACATGAGAACGCCATTTGCTTCCGGAAAACACACCATAATGACCGACACCAGGTTGCAAATGATGATCGTGCATTTCTTGCGGAAGATTGGAACATAGAGCATGAGCAGCATAAGATTGTCCCGGAGCGGATATGTCGTCCTTTTCTCCTTCTACAGTGAGCAGAGCACAGCGTCGAATGGCTTTCAAATTTATGGTGTGTCCCTTGTATTTCATAACTCCACGCGGTAATTCGTAGGTCTGGAAGATCTTTTCTATAGTCTGTAAATAGTAAACAGCATCCATGTCTAGTAGAGACAGATATTCATCATAAAATTTTGTATGACGATCAATTCCCGCTTTGTTGTTCAAAATGCGATCCTCTAAATATTGCATGTGAGCCCTATAGTGAGAATCAGGATTCATGTTTATAAAGGCTGTAATTTGAACAAATCCAGGATAAACACGTCTGCCTGCACCTATGTGTCCTTCCGGAACATAGGTGATAAAATTGCGCTCAAACCATGATAAAGGATGACTTTCTGCTAGTTCATTAACTTGCGTTTTGTTCGCGCGTGGGTCAATTGGACCTCCCATCGGAATAATAGACGCCGGCATGCACGGGTCATCTGCTTCATCCATAAGCGCCGCTAATGCCATAACTTGTACAGCTGGCTGACAGACAGCAATCACATGCGTGTTGGGTCCTATGCAGTGCATGAAATCTATCAAATAGGTAAGATATGTGTCGAGATCAAAATCTCCTTCAGATGCTGGAACATCCCTCATGCTAAGCCAATCTGTTATGTATACTTCGTGCTTCGATAACATGCGTTGAACCGTATCGCGTTGTAAAGTTGCGAAATGTCCCGATATCGGGGAAATAATTAATACTTTTGGCTCTGGCTGCTGATTCTCTTTTGTAAAGCGTATCAGATTGCAAAATGGTTTTTTCAGCACAGTCGTCTGATAGGCCTTTACAGATTGCCCATCGACATCTACGGTGTCTATGTTGAACTCAGGCTTCTGTGACTCCCTAGTAGATCGTTCGTACATGTCAGATAACCCTTCTATAAATCTGGCAGATCCAAATCCCAAAAATGCAGGATGTCCACGTAAATACGAACGTACAGTTTGTGCCGTTTTCCTTAATGGATGCCTTATGTAATTCATTACATCATATGCATTGTACATAAATTGATTCATCGATTATTCTCCTTTTGAGTATTTCACACCATCGTAACCATTCTATCGAAGAAAGGTTAATATTTTGTTAATTTGCAGCCTAAACGAAGTTTTGCTGTTAATTTTTCTTGCAATAATATACGAAATGTAGTAGAAAACAATCAGTCAATCGGGCGTATAGCTCAGTGGTAGAGCACTACGTTGACATCGTAGGGGTCGTAGGTTCGAACCCTGCTACGCCCACCATGTGATTCTGTCGTCAGTATACTGGATTTTTTCGTCGAATAGTGGTCAGTCCGCAAGTGTGCATTGGTATGGATTTGTGTGATTGTTTGTCCGTTGGTCAGGCCGGGCAATTAGGACAACTCGCGGATAGAATCTGGGGACATGCCGGTGAAATTCGCGATGTCGTCTATGGATAGGCCTCGAGCAAGCATGTCTTTGATTAGTAGGGCTTTTCCTTTTTCAATGCCGATTTTCTCGCCTTTTTCGATGCCGATTTTTTCGCCTTTTTCGATACCGATTTTTTCGCCTTCGACTTTACCCTTTTCGATACCGATTTTTTCGCCTTCGACTTTTCCTTTTTCGATACCGATTTTTTCGCCTTCGATCAAAGCTTTATTAATAGCGACGTTTTTTTCGCTGACATATCCTTCTTCAGTTTTTTTCCGAAGTTCGTATATTTCGCGTACTTCATCTTTCGCGCTGACTTCTTGTAATTTTTTCAATGCGTGATGGATTTCGTTAATGTTCTGCACCTCCTCATCCAGAGGGTTTTTCAAGAATGTCATCCAAGCGTCGAGGAGATCCCGTCGATCGCGTTTTTTGGGGTTGAACTTTGGCAGTTCGATGGTGATCAAGCGAATTTTATCGCTAGCGATTTGGTAGTCATCCATTTGATTTTTCTGGAAAATCATGCAAGCTTCGTTCACGGCAGATATTCTCTGATTGATCGACTCGCCGAGTATCCAAATTCCGATAACTTTCGGGAAGCTGTAGTTGTGAACGGTTCGATCCTCGTCAATTTGATATTTGGAGCGCGAGTTTTCCGTCATCATATTGCAGGCGTACTGTATGCCACGATCAATGATTTCGCCGGTGTTTCTCACCTGAATTTCGATGTCGATGTAGTGAGAATTTTCGATTTCTGCTTTGATGTCCAGGCGAATTGTGCGATTGTTTTGCAGAACTTTGGCTATTTCGGAATTGCGTAATTCGATGTTTTTTATGCGAGGACGCCCCTTTAAAACGGCATTCAAAAACGAGATCAAAATGCTTTTGTCGTTTTCGTCGCCAAACACGAGCTTGAATATGTAGTCGGTTTTAATGTCCAAAAGTTCTAGCATAATTCCCTCGAATAACACACACCCCATGGTAACACAGTTGAACGAAAATTGCATGGATGATGTGGTAGGAAATATTTACTCAGATTCTGAGTTGCACAGGGGGGTATATCCCCCTATACGATTACGGTTAGTATCATGTTCAGAACGGTTACTATTATTTTTGCTGGACTGGGATTATCAAATAGTTTTATTGCTGTAAATATTGCGGCGACGCCACTTAGAAAATATACGCAGTAATTTGTAGATTGCATATAACTAGAGCTTGTTGATCCTCGGTTCAAATACTGTTGAACCAGATCGGGTCTAATAATAATGTCGTAGTTAGGTTGTTGAGTCAGTAATGCGCTGTCTTTATAATGAAAAAACCACGCAACCAGGGATATAATCGGGATCAAAAGGATGGGCATGGCCGCTGTAGAAGCGCGCATTACAGAAAACAGTATGGCCAGAGGTAAGGCTGTTGCCTGATAATCATAAGCCACATGATATCCTTTTGCTATGCGTGATTTTATGTCTCTGTAATAGAGGGAATTTCCGTAATTTCCAAACAGTTTTATGCTGACTATAATTGATATTACATGTCCAATATACTGACCGGTTTCTGCATCTCCAAAGAACGTGAGTTTTTTCCCGACAATCCCCAAGATAACGGTCATAATCATCTGAAATACAAGGGCTAATATAGCATAAAGATACATTTTACGATATAGCATCCATAGGCAGCCCAAATAGGCAGCAGCATTGTTAAAAGTGTGCTCGCCAGACGTATCTAGTTTGTCGAATGCTTGTAGATAGTAGGTAGTGCTTTTGTTGGGATCGATTATCATGCGGACCTCATATTCAATAATATTGCATTGTATTTTATTTAATTTGTTTTCGCAATGTTTGAGGTGTGGTGTACAGTATAGTAGAGTAGATATTAATAGCTATAGGCAGCACTGTGATAGCGATTAGTGCAGTGATGATGATTATCTTTTTGTTAGACAAATCCGCTATGTTATCGCCTATTTTTTTTCTGAGAGCAGATATTGCTTCTGTGTCATTCCTGAGACATGGAATAAGAACGTCGCAAATTATAATCAAGATAAAATACATCAACACGGGGTTTGGTAAAGTGCTACGTATTGCGGGATATTCGGGAAATATCATTGGGAGGATGAAAGAGAAACAGGCGAACAAGGTGAAGATTGTTGCCATAAAAAGGCCATTGAAGCGTTTAGGTGGTATGATCAATCCGCAAATTTCAAAATCTTTTTTGGATCCGCTAGGAGAGCCAACCAGGGCTTGAAACAGACCAAAAGCGACAAATATTAGGTATACACCAGGATTATACAGGGCAGGATTGTTCAAATTACAACTCCATACTAGTTCGGAGGCTATTATAGGTAATAATTATTAACGAGAATTTTAAAATACACTGGTCATGAAGCGTCACATAGTTTAGAATTGTGTTGTTTACATTGGAGTATTCTACGTGGCAGAAGATATAAACTCGGTTCTTAAGGAGATTGAAGAAGAGGTCAAGCAGGAAGAGTTGTATAAATTTTTCCAGAAGCATCAGCAAGCTATAGGTTGGGGATTGCTGGTTATTGTGTTATTTATCTTTGGGTATTCTTCTTGGTACAATCGTAGAAATCGGGAGATGGAAAGTGCGACAACGACGTTAGTTGAGATTTTACAAACTCCTACACTGCGTAAGCATGATGCAACACTTGCTGGATTATTAAGAGACGCTCCAGCTGAAATGAAGCCGATACTGACATTGATAAAATCGGGTCGCAAGCTTGCAAGTTTGGAGGAGGTATACGACAATTCTGATGCATTATTAGCATTATCTCGCAATCAGAATGTTCATGTTGTTTGGCGTGATATAGCGGTTATCATATGTGCATCGTATCATTTAGCGTCAAACAAGGAGTTGATAGATATGCTTAAGCCGTTGACAGCTGAGGGCAGGCCTTTTCGTTTGTCAGCATTGGAGATGATGGCCATTTTCTATGAAAAAGAAGGCAATCATGAGGAAGCATTTCGTTGTTTAGAATCTATTCTTGCGGATAAAAAAACGCCGAATACAATGCACAAAAGGATAGGCATGTTATTAAATTATTTGCGTAATAAGGATTCGGTACAAATAGTGGAGAAGAAGAAGTGAAGCATTTTGTATGGTCAGGTGCTGTAGCATCTCTTGTGTTATTGATTGGATGTTCGTCAAAAGAGCAATTGACCGGCAAGCGTGATGAGTTATTTATAGGAGAAGTGAGCGACAATTCGGTTAGGGCGACAGATACAACTCCTGTGGAGGTTGATTCGGGTTCGTTATTGAATAAGGACTGGCCTCAGAGTGGGTACAATTGTGTTCATAATTATCGACCATTACAGTTTTCTTCTGGCTTGAGCGAATTGTGGTTTAAGGAGTTATCATTTGAATCGGGAAAAGCGTTAAAAATTACGGCTGCTCCTGTTGCAACTCGCGGAAAAATATTCTGCATGGATGCTGGCGGTATTGTCTATGCACTTGATCAGAGCACAGGCGAGCTTATCTGGAGATTTAGCTCTACAATTAGTGGAAAGGATGGACAGATAGGCGGATCTTTAGCCTGTGTCGATAATATGCTGATAGTGAACACGAGTTTTGCAGAAAGTATGGCTCTCGATATAGACAGCGGAAAGATTATTTGGCGGATCAAGCTTTCTGCTGCTGCAAAAGGAGATGCTATAACTGTTTCCAATGGTAAAGCGTTTATTTTGTGTGGAGATGGAAAACTGCAAGTAATAGACGTGCGCACAGGAAAGTCTTTGTGGTCGCATTCTGGCATAGGAGCAGATGTATCATACATAGGAAGTGCTGCTCCTGCTGTGGATAATGGTGTTGTGTATGTGGCCTATCCGTCTGGAGAAGTATATGCGTTACTTGAGGAAAATGGCACAGTTGTTTGGCACACTATGATATCCAAGTTTTCGCTTACGAACATATCTCATTCATTTGCGCATCCGCGAGCATGTCCGGTAGTAAAAGATGGAGTGTTATATGTGACTTCGGCTAATGCACGGATATCTGCTTATAATACCAAAAATGGTTCTCTGTTGTGGCAGGCGGATTATGGTGGAGTGCAGACACCGCTGGTGAGTGGGAATAGCATATTTTTGTTTAATGCGCCATCTGAGTTGGTGTGTCTAAATCGGTTTAGTGGGAAAAAGCGCTGGTCCACGAAATTGACATCCGAAGATGTTTCCTATGGCTGGTATGGGCAGCTTTTGTTAGATGGGTATATTGCTATGTTGTCGCCGAATGGATACTTGTCGTTAGTTTCTACAGCTGATGGTAAGATTGAGCGAGTTATAGAGATAGATGATAATGATGAGGGTGTGTCGGTAAATCCAATTGCTGTTGATGGTGTGATATATATTCAAAGCAATTGTGGTCGCATAGCAGCTTACAAATGAAGATAGCTTTAGTTGGGAAACCCAATGTCGGAAAGTCGGCACTGTTCAATAGGTTAGTGGGAAGGAAGTCTGCGATTGTCAGTGATGAGGCTGGGGTTACGCGAGATCGCAAATGTTCGCAAGCGAGTCTATTCGGTTTGGAATTTGAGGTAATAGATACTGCGGGCATTGATTTATTATCATCTACGTCTTTAGCGGCAGGTATGAATCAGCAGACATTGCTGGCGATAGAGGAATCTGATGTAATTTTATTTGTGGTTGATGTTAGCGAAGATATTTCAGAATACGATAAAGCGATCGCTCTATGGATTAGAAAGTATTCAAAATCAAAGCCGGTATTATTAGTGAAAAATAAAACAGATAAAGCCAAGTCACATAATGACGTTATGCGATTAGGATTTGGTGATGGAATCGCGATGTCTGCTTTGCATAATTGGGGCTTAGAGAAGATTTTTGAACACTTGCATGAAATGGAAGGAGAATCGGATACACTATCTAATGTAGAAGGCGGTTCTGCTACGATATCTGCGAGCAATTCGGATTCGGTAAAAATTGCTTTTGTCGGACGTCCAAATGTTGGAAAATCAACCATGATCAACGCAATTGTGGGGGAGAATCGGCTACTTACAGGAGATGAAGCTGGAATTACGCGAGATGCAATATCTGTAAAATGGAAATTCGGTGCACGGGAATTAGTACTTGTTGATACAGCAGGCCAGCGAAAGGCAAAGTTATCGCATCTTGAGCATATTGCTGTCCAGGATGCTTGGAAAAATATAGCGCGCGCAGATATTATTTTCGTTACAATGGATATCAGAAATTCATTAGAAAAGCAGGATTTAACCATTGCACGTAAGGCATTAAATGAAGGAAAAGTCATAGTATTTCTACTTAATAAAAGCGATATGGTGTCGAATGCAGCAGAAATTCTCGAAACGATAAAATGGCGTCTTTCAAAGGAATTTGCTCAGTTACCAGATGTGCCATGTCTGTTAGTATCAGCTAAGGAGCACAAGGGTCTGCATCGTATTTTTACGACAGCTTTGAGTTTGCATGATACATGGTCTAAGAGAATTTCTACCGGACAGCTGAATAAATGGTTTCAAAAAGCTGTTGCGAATAATCCTCCACCTCTTGCTAAGGGTATGCCAATTAAATTGAAATACATATCTCAGACAAGTATTCGTCCTCCGACTTTTACGCTTTTCGCTGGGCGTGCAGAAGCATTACCGGTGAGTTATGAACGCTATTTATTAAATAATTTGCGTCGTAATTTTAAACTTGGAGGCGTTCCATTACGTTTAATTGTACGTAAACCTCATAATCCGTATGATTCTGAGCGTTAGTTGATCGAAGCAAGGGCAGATTTAATTTGTAAGAAATCAATCCAAGCTTCTCGTTTTTGTGATGGAGAACGTAGTAGATATGCAGGATGAAATGTTGCAATTACACGAGCAGACATTCCTTCTACCTTTGTCCAACGGCCACGTAAACGTACGATTCCATCGTTTTTTTGCAATAATGCCTTGGTAGCAGTTCCACCTAAACATACGACAATCTTTGGGGAAATAATGGATATATGCTTCAATACATAGGGGAGAAATAAAGCAATTTCTTCAGAAGTAGGAGTGCGATTCCCCGGAGGTCTCCATGGTAATATGTTCGTTATATATACCATGCTACGATCTAAGCCGATTGCTGCAAGCATTTTATCTAGCAATTGTCCGCTTTGCCCAACAAAAGGCAATCCCTGTTTGTCTTCTTCCGCGCCAGGCGCTTCTCCTAATAGCAAAACATTCGCATGCTCATTGCCAACACCAAACACCATATTGGTCGCACATTGTTTGAGTGGAGAATCAACTTGCTCCATGAGGGCGCGTAGCTCTTGTAGCGTCACCACATTGCTTTTTTGTACTGCCTGTATCGACATAGGCTCATCCCAAATGTCTGTTTCTCCCATTTCGCTGAGCCATTCCATCAGGCGACAGGAGTTCATGCCGTT
Organism: uncultured Alphaproteobacteria bacterium; assembly: GCA_944390775.1. GTDB lineage: Bacteria > Pseudomonadota > Alphaproteobacteria > UBA3830 > UBA3830 > CALXQQ01. Next base: position 67,400 of record CALXQQ010000015.1, on the reverse strand, counting down.
TTACCCAACATCTTATCGATCAATTCAATGAAATTTTCTTTGCCGTAAAGTTCAATGAATGATCCCATTCGTGGGCCATCTTCTTGCCCAAAAAGAACACGATACAAAGTATTAAACCAATCCCTTAGCTCAGTATAATTATGAGCTTTTCCAACCTCAAATACAATCGCTTGCAATTCTTCGGCAGTTGCAGAATCTGCAGCATTAATAAGACGTTCACGTAAGTCTACTAACGCAGCTCTTTCATCTTCAGATGGTGTCGCATAATTCTTGCAAGGCTTAACAAAATCCTGGTAATAGTTAATCGCATGCTCAATTAGTAGATCTAGAAACTTCATGCTTGCTGGATTTAAATGACACCTGTATTTTTTCACAAATCCCCACAGTATGTCTTTGTCTTCTGTATTGCAAACACTAGCCAGATTCAATAGCAGAGAAAAAGATACACCACAAATCTCGGGATGTGGAGGATTTCCATTGTGAATATGCCAAACAGGATTATCCAACTTTTTTTCATCTGTTTGAGTGGTAAAGGCTTGTAAATTCGATACGTACATGTCTACTTGTCGAGGAATAACCCCAAAATATAACTTCTTTGCACTTTTAGGAGATCCAAACATAAAGTTTGCAAGACTTTCTTGTGGCGCATAACGAAGCCAGTCTTCCATGCTAAGTCCGTTACCTTTGGATTTAGAAATTTTACTTCCATGCTCATCAAGAAATAGCTCATAGTTGAAGCCTTCTGGAGGCGTCCCTCCAAGTACTTTGCAAATCTTGGATGATAACTTTACAGAGTCGATCAGATCCTTTCCTGCCATTTCATAATCTACACCTAGAGCTACCCATCTAGCTGCCCAATCCACTTTCCATTGTAGTTTGCAATGACCATCAGTAACTGGTAGCTCTGTTAAAGTGCCATCTTCATCTTGGAATACTATTGTGCCATCCGAAACACGATATTCTTTCACAGGAACTTGCAGCACACGACCTGTTTTGGGCGAAATCGGTAGAAATGGACTGTAGGTAGCAGCACGCTCCTCTCTTAGACTGGCTAGCATGATATCTAAAATTTCTCTGTGATGCGCTAGTACCTTTAATAGCACTTCATTGAATTTTCCACTTTTATACCAATAGGTGGCACTTTGAAATTCATAATCAAAACCAAAAGCATCTAAAAATTCAATTAGTTTGCAATTGTTGTGCTCTCCAAAACTAGCATGACATCCAAATGGATCAGGAATGTCTGTTAGTGGAAAATTCAAGTACTGTTCTACCATTTCTCGTTGAGGAATGTTGTCCGGAACTTTGCGTAATCCATCTCTGTCATCCGAGAATGCAAATATCTTTGCTGGCATTCCTGTAAGACATTCAAAAGCATGCTTTACATATGTCGTACGAGCAACTTCTCCAAATGTGCCAATATGAGGTAAGCCTGACGGACCATATCCCGACTCTAACAGCGCATACCCTTTCTGCTTGATTGAAGCTCGATCTAGTAACTTGCGCGCTTCTACAAATGGCCAAGATTTAGCATTTTCATATGCAGTCGATTCCATCGTTTTTCTCCAGCTCACTTTACAAAACAAATATCCTCTATTTCACCATTATGCGTCCGCTTGAGCGGGTTTGCTATCCTTCACCAACAAAGATGTGACAATTCCAATGGCACAGAAGATTACTACAGCTAATAGTGCTAAACGGAAATTATCCGGACTATATACAGGTACGCCATTCTCCATTGCTCCGTTCCATTGTAGTTTCAAGAAGAAACTAAACCCAGGCATGAGAATTATTCCGCTGACCATGCTCATCATGTTGATGAAACTGGTGACACATCCGCCCATGCTTGCAGGGAATTCCAATAGACCCAGCGCATAGCTAAACATACTGCCACAGCAAAAACCAGTCAGGAAGAAAATTGCGAAGATAATTGGTGTCGGTAATTTGGGAAAGACCACCATTGATCCAAGTAGCAATACAACGGAAATAGTTGACAATACCATAACTTTTTTGTAGCTGCCCATTTTATAAGCTAAGTATGTATTGCATGGTGATCCAACAAGAACACCTACATAAAGCATGTTACCTATTACTGCAGCGACAATTCTGTCAATTCCAAATAATGTTGAAACAAGGCTAACACCCCATAGGTCTCCTAACGCACTTAAAGGGCCATATAGAGCCATAGTATATAGTCCTAATACCCATAAGACAGGGGAGGCTACTACTTTTTTCAGTGCCGTAAAGACAGGTATTTTTTCTTCCTGACTAGACTCTGAGGATGATTGTGGTTCAGGTGCATGACCAAGCACTACATACCGTAACAGCATCGCAAATGCTACACCTAATATACCATACCCTATCACTAAATGACGCCAATCAACATAACAAGATACAGCGGATACCAAAGGACCGCCTACAACAGGGCCACATACTCCTAACGATATGGTGTATGAAGTCATGATCGCAATCTTATGCTTAGGAAAGTATGTAGATATAATTTTTAGCGCAAAAACGAATACAAACGATGATCCAAATGCGATTAGCATTTCTGATAAACATGCCAAATAAAAGTTGGAGGTTAGCACTAATAACAGGACACCTATAGATGTGGAAAATCCCATAAGAGATCCTACCGTCTTTATGCTGTACTTGTCCAAAATGATACCAGCGGGTATTTGCATAAACGTATATACCCAATAGTAACAGCTAGTAAGTATGCTGAGCCCTGCAGCGTCAATTTTAAAAAACTGCATGAAATCATGCGCTAGAACTGTCACAAAGGAAGAACGAGCTATAAAAGCGTAGAAGTAAAATAACGCTACTGCTAGCCATATGCCAAATACTTGCGCTGACTTTTTCATATATATCTCCAAACTTATATCTTCAAACTTATATTATTAAGGCTGCCAACACTAGTCAGCAGCCATCAATTGCCTGAGCTACAGCTTAAGCTAGTAGCACGCAGGACTAATCTTTTTTTGATTTCGCGATTGCAACACCCAAAATGTCACCCAAGCTGGCGCCACTGTTGGATGATCCAAACTCTGCCATCGCCTGTTTCTCTTTTTCGATCTCGAGTACACGAATCGACAAATACACCTTGCGATTCTTATCGATAGATGTAATTTTCGCGTCGACTTTTTCTCCGACAGCAAAACGATCCGTGCGGCGATCTTGACGATCTTTTGCAAGATCTGCTTTCTTGATGAATCCAGGTGTTCCATCGGCTAGCGTAACCTCTATTCCATCCTCTTCGAGAGATGCGATCACACAAGTTACAACCGCACCTTTCTTGATCTCAAGATCGCGAATCGCAGCAGAAGGCTCTGTCAATTGTTTTACACCAAGAGCAATGCGTTCTTTTTCAGGGTTGATTTCCAGTACCTTAACCGTAATGGTATCGCCCTTCTTGAACTGCGCCAAAGCTTCATCTGAGATGCGTTCCCATGCAAGATCATTACGATGAATCATGCCATCTATGTCATCGGCTATCTGAGCAAACACTCCGAATTCCGTGACATTTGTGATAACTGTATCAAACACGTGTCCAACAGGGAATTCTTTAACCACTTTGGCCCATGGATTTTCTTGCAGTTGCTTTATGCCAAGACCAATGCGTCTCTTTACCGTGTCTACATCTAGGACAATTACCTCAATATCATCTCCTTGTTTTGCAATTGAGTGAGGAGAGACATTCTTTTTCCAGCTTACTTCAGACATATAGACTAAGCCTTCTACGCCTTCTTTAAGCTCTACGAAAAGACCATAATCAGTTATGTTGGTCACTTTACCTGTTACACGATCTCCAACTTTGAAGACTGTATCTACGCCTTCCCAAGGATCAGCTGATAGCTGCTTAATGCCAAGAGAAATACGGCGAGTCTCGCGGTTGAACTTGATAACCTTGACTTTTACAGGCTGTCCAGGAGAAAGTACTTCTGATGGATGATTTACTCGCTTCCAAGATATGTCTGTGTTGTGCAGCAAGCCATCCACGCCACCAATATCTACGAATACACCATAGCTCGTGATGTTTTTCACGACACCATCGATGATTTTGCCTTCCTCTAATGAATCAAGAACTTTTGAAATTTCTTCAGCGTTGGCACCCTCTAAAATTTCTCTACGGGAGACTACTATGTTTTCCCTCAATTTGTCCATTTTGAGGATCATAAATGGTTGTTCGACACCTAATAGAGGCGTAATGTCTTTGATTGGTCGTACGTCCGCCTGACTTCCAGGTAAAAAGGCTGTTGTGCCTTTTAACGCAACCATAAATCCGCCTTTTACTCTGTTGAATATTGTGCCCATGATCGGTTTGCGCTTGCGGAAGCATTCTTCAAAGTCATCCCATGCTGCTTCTCTGAGTGCTTTTTCACGACTCAATACGATTTCACCATTTTTGCTTTCGTAGCGATCTACCAGAACGTCTACAACATCTCCTACTTTTAATTCGGGTTTTGCTCCACCACAGCAAAATTCCGACATAGGGATACGTCCTTCTGATTTAAGACCCACGTCAACTGTTACGAAATTATCGTCTACCGCAGTGATGGTTCCTTTTACCACTTTGTTAGCCCAAAGCGATCCTTTGCAAGATTGCTCAAATAAGTCTGCAAACCCTACCTCAGGGGCAGCTGTTTCATCAGTCATTTAATTTTTCTCCATTATTGTTTGTTGATACCCTTGTACTAAAAACGATGAATAAAAACAGGGGGATAAGTTACCCCTGTCTTGCTTTAAAACGCGGATTTGTCTTGTTGATTACATAAACGCGTCCCTTGCGCCTAACAAGGCGACAATTCTTGTGCCGACTACGTATAGTCTTCAGAGAATTAACCACTTTCATAATTTATCAAACCTACTAATTACCAATTTTTCTTCTCAAAGATAGAACCTAGCACGTTTCGAATGAAAAGTCAATTGTTTTTTTGCGGATTTTCTAAATAATGCGTGTGTCTCTATCTTGCAAAAACGTGATTCTTCCGCTATAGTCAGCAACATATTATATTGCGAATAAAGGTGGAATTATGGAACATTTAAAGGTTATTTTACTGCAGCGAGTAGCTAACCTTGGGCATATAGGTGATATCGTTAAGGTAAAGCCCGGGTTTGCGCGCAATTATTTGTTGCCGCAGAAAATAGCACTCCGTGCAACCGAAGAGAATTTAAAGATTTTTGAGCAACAAAAAGCTCAGATAGAGGCTCATAACGCGAAAACAAAGGCGGAAGCTCAAGCAACAGCAGAAAAGATGAAGAATCTGTCTGTTATGTTGGTCAGACAGGCAAGCGAAAAGGGTCAGTTGTATGGATCCGTTACTGCTCGTGATATCGCCGGAGCAATTAAAGCAGCTGGCTTTACCGTAAAAGCAGGACAGGTTAATCTCAATGCGCCGATAAAGCTGTTGGGAGTGCATGATTTATCTGTTAACTTGCATCCTGAGGTCACAGTGTCTGTGCGTTTGAGCGTCGCAAAATCGGAAGAAGAAGCACGTCAGCAAGCGCAATAAATATATGAAGCAGGTTCTGACCCCGGAAGATATCAATTTCCTAGAGGAGCAACTTCAAAAAATAAGCTCCGGTCCCTGGAGCGTTGTAGAAGATGAGAATGTTGATACTGCTTGGGTCGTTCCTGAAGTTGAAAGCAACCCTATAGCGCTATTTGATTATAGGGGAGGGGTGCAGAATCGCGCTGATGCTCATTTTGTCGTGTCTGCACGAAATTACATGGATATGATGCTCAGGGAAATTAAGATATTGCGTCGGCGCGTTCTTGAGCTAATACAGTCAAATAATATCGAAGTCCAAAAACGTATGGATTTGCTGACAGAGTTGCACGAGTTAAAAGAGCTAAGTGACAAATAATATTGGTTTTTAGCCTTTTTCATTTGGATTTATTAAGTTTTTGGTTATAAATATATTCTATACTGACCTCACGCAGTAGTAGGGTATTAATGTGCATCAGCGCATAGGAGAGATTTTTCAATCGCATAATTTGTTGAACTCTGAGCAAATTGCCGTGCTTCTACGTCAGCAACAACATTCTCAATCTATGTTAGGTCAGTTGGCCGTGGATATGGGTTTTCTATCTGAAGATAATTTGGTTGAAGTTCTGTCAGATATTTATGATGTCGAATTAATCAGCTTAGATTTTGTTTACGCAAATCAGTTGGCGTTGCAATTAATGACCTACGAAGACGCTTCGCGTTTGATGGCAATACCCTTTTACGTAGATGATCATAACATCAAAGTTGCTTTAGAAGATCCTGTTAATTTGGAAGCAATTGATTTTTTCTATCAAAAGTTTCCTCCGCCAATGAATGTTAAATTTTTCTTAGCAAAACGTAGCGAAATTTTACATTTTTTAGATTTGATCAAATATCGCATATCACAGCCAGAAAATGAGCCGTTGTTGTTACTGAATAAAATTATATTCGATGCTCTGGAAAGTGAGGCGAGTGATATTCATTTCGAACCTACTGAAAATTTTGTGCGGGTGAGAATTCGTGTCGATGGAGAACTGCAAATTTTGCAAAATATCGTGCTAGATATGTGGAATCGCATCAAGGCGCGACTGAAACTTATCGCTAAACTGAACATTACAGAAAATCGACGCCCACAAAGTGGACATACTCGTATATATCTGGCCGGACATGCTATTGATCTACGAATATCTACACATCCTGCTCTGTATGATGAAAATTTTGTGGTGAGAATTTTCAATCTTTCTAATGGAATAAAACCTCTGGCAGAACTCGGTTTTGTAAATGACGATTTGAGATGGTTGCAAAAAATTATCAGAAATCCATGTGGAATATTTGCAATTGTAGGTCCTACAGGATCCGGGAAAACAACAACGCTTTATTCATTGCTGAAGGAAATTAACACACCATCTATTAATATAATGACTTTGGAGGATCCTGTTGAATATTCCATTAGTGGGGTTAAGCAATTGGATTTGAGAGAAGAAGGGTTGCTATCATTTTCTGATGGAGTGCGGTCCATATTGAGACAAGATCCTGATGTATTGCTCATTGGAGAGATTCGCGATGAGGCAACAGCGGCGTCGGCGATTAGAGCATCTTTGACTGGTCGCTTGGTGCTGACCACTATACACGCATCTACTCCATTAGAAGGTATAAGACGTTTGATGGATTTTGGTATATCGCTTTCAGATCTGATTCCATCTTTATTGGGAATTTTTTCACAACGTTTGGTGCGTTATCAACATAAAAAAGGTAGATTCCCATTGACTGAATATATGGGATTCTCAGCTCAACTAAAAGATAAAGTGCTGAAATTAAAAGATATTACTATATGTAAAAATGAAAAGACTTTTCATGAGTCAGCAAAATTTGCAGTTGAAAACAATCTGACTTCTGAAAAGGAAATTAAGAGAGTATTGGGTGATGGCTATTTACAAATATAGTGCTTTAAGTTCAGATGGACAGCGTAAAAATAGCGCGTTAATAGCTGCTAATATGCAAGATGCTTATCACGCTTTAAAAGCAAAGAAGTTGGTTCCGATATCAATATCCAGAAGATATTATGCAAGCAAACGTATCAGCATAGAAGATACTTTACTGTTTTTTATGCATATCAACTTTCAGTTAGCATGTGGAGTCACTATAGACGGCGCAATTGATTCATTTGCTGAATCACATGGGGATAAATTTCTCAATATTGTTCTATTGCGTTTATCTGATGATTTAAAAAGTGGAATGTCTCTTGGTGAAGCATTTGAAAATTGTGGCGTGTTTGATAGGGTGACGGTTGGCTTGCTAAAAGCATCTGAGAAAACAGGCAATTTGACAGAAGTCATCGGAACCATTTTGGTTTTTTTAAAGTTGCAATCTCAATGGAGAAATAGTCTAAAACAAATGTTAACCTATCCTACCTTTATGCTATGTATTGCGTTCGTAGCATTGGTGTTTTGTTTTTCCACTTTAGGGCCGCAAATTATCGCGTTAGGAGAAAATTCAGTCTCTGGTTTAACGCGTTTGGCTATCGAGATAGTGCCAAAAATACCGGAACTATTTGTGGGGGTTCTATTTATCTCAGTTGTAGTTGGTTTATATGTGTTAAAAAAAGGATTATGGCGAGATATGCTCATTCATATACCGATAATTGGACGTCTCTATATCGCCTTAGAAATATGGATGTTATTTAAAACCTTACATATCGGATTGGAAGCGCGTCTTAATTTTATAAACACGCTCACTTTGGCAATGGATGCGATAAAATGCCCCATGTTAAGACGAGATTTGCAAGTTATTCATGATAAGTTGCTAGCAGGATATTCAATATCTGATTCTTTCTCAGGCATGCAATATGTGCCAACATCAATGATTATTGCTCTCTCAGTTGGCGAAAAAGGGAATAACCTAAAGGATAGTTTAAAACATATTAGCGATAGTCTATATAATGATTTATGTAGACAGGTGAAAGTTTTAGGCCGTGTATTAGGGCATGGAATGATTTTATGTACAGGTCTGATTTTTCTCTTCATTATCTACAGTTTGTTCCAGCCTCTATATGACTATATAGGAGTGGTAACATTTTGATAGATGTTAGTATTCGTGCCAAATTTATATTAGAAAAACTAGAAAATTGCAGCTTATTTACTGCCATTAAAATACTGCATTGTCGTAGAAAATTGATGAACGCTCGTGAAGACTGTTATTTGATTTATCCTGTTAATCTTTGGACATGGGATAATTGGTGTCGACAGCATACGTTTTATATGCAAAGCGTAGATATATCTCAGCCTATTACAAATGCCTTATTGATGGAAAATGTTGTTGCTCAATTTTGTTGTGAAAGTTTAAGTCCAGCTTCCAAGTGGGTGTTTGTTTTTTCAGATAATGAGACAGTTCGTATTATTGCTGGAATAGGCAAAGGGATAGTATTATCTCGCAATCTAGATTTTAGTATAAATTTACAGCAAGAGCTTCAACGCACTGTGATGTATCTGAGAAGGTTTGATAATTACGGCCAATGGACAATAGTTTCCAACTGTTTGATAGATGAAATCGATTATGTGGCTTTTTCTCTTTTATGCAAGAAGATACATTTGCATTCGGAAGGAATATCTGCTTTAGAGGAATTCGCTTCTACGCGGAAGATTCGTCTAGTTCTACAAGATTATTCTCGATACTTAAACGGCATGTTATCCGCTGCTGTTATTGCGATGGCCGTGCCGATTTCTATTCAAGGAATCAAGATATGGGAACTGCAAAATTTCATAGATCATCATATATGCAGTAGTAAATTGCGTTCTAGAGATGAACGAGTGATCCTTGATGTAAATGAACACAATATTGGTGTTGTAGAAAAGCTGTGTAGTAGCTTAAAAAATAGTGTGCCGTTTTTAGAGATTTTTGCTGATCTGCCACAAGCTTTGAACGGTGCAAATATCGAGAAATTGGCGATCACTCAGGGTGAAATTCGTGCGGTGACTCGATCAGCGAGCAATAAGACTTCGGGGAGTAATACAATATGCATAAAGCGCTAATGCTATTACTCTGCGGAGAAGTTGTACTGTGGGGATATTTGGACAACAAAATTCACGATCTTACTATGACTAAAAATAGAGTGGAAAAGTATCACGATAGTATTGCTGTTTTGAAATCGACATTTGCAACAATATCATTTGCATCGATATCTCCAAATAATTTTTTGCATAAAAACAATTGGGAGGAGTTGCTGAAGTCTGCGGCTGTGCTGTGTGGCATTACCAATCTAGATTCTCAGCAGGATGGCGAGTTGACTTTTTGTGCCTCATCAGAGCGCAGTATTTTGAAATTTCTGCATGTTTTGAAAACAGAATCAAATATGCTTCTAATAATCAACGAGATAAAAATTATAAGACAAGATGATTGTAGCTTAAAAGCCAAAGTCAATTATCAGTGGTGTCATGTAAATATGCCTTTATCTATTTGTGCTGTTAAGCCTGTGATTATTCCTCGTACTGATTTGTTCGGGTTAAAGAAAAACAAACATCTCACAGCTATATTGCATAACAAACAAGCGTGCATAAACAATAAATGGTATCAGGTCGGGGATATCATTGATGATGATATAATAACCCATATTCGTGAAAACAATATATCTCTATCTGTTGATGGAATAGAGAAAACAGTGTTGTTAGGTGGATTCTGGTAAAAGTTGTATTTTGAATTTAGCGCTCATATTATCTATGAATTTCGCCAATGCGCCATTACCTAATACATTGAAGCCTGTCATAATCGGATCAAACATCGCACATATTGCGATCATTAAGGTCGACATATCAGGGGTAAAATGTAGATAGCTTTCTAAAACCGGTGTCATCACTATTATTCCTCCCGCAGGAACAGCAGCTACGGAGAATTTTGTGATCACAAAGAAAATTGTAAATATGAAATATTCTTCCAATGTTGGTGCTGCAAGACCGTAGTGCTTCAACAATGCATAAGCCAATACGGGAATGCACAAGCAATCTCCTAGCAAATGCACATTAACTGTTGCGGAAATAATTGATCCGGCTAATCCTTTGTTTTTTGCATTTTTTTCTGCGCACATAATTGTGATAGGCATGGTCATTACGCTCGACATAGTGCTCATAGCTCCAAGCAGAGCTGGCATCATGTTTTTCAGACACTGAATTGTGTCTCGGATACGTCCTCCGTTGACCAACAAATACAGTAATAATGTATATACAGTGGAATATACTGTTAATAGACCAAGTATTTTGCTATAGCTTGTTATGATTGTCATTAGTACGCCTTCTGACGCACATTTGAAAACAAATCCTATTATGAACAACGGAATCAACAGCGAGACAAAAGCAAATACTTTTCGGATTATTTGGTCTAAGGCTTTTGCGCATTTTTCTGCTAGTGGTCGATTAACTATGGCCATTACAATGCCGACAACAATCCCTCCAAACAAGGCGTATTCATTTTTTACTAATTTTGGGAGTTCAAACGAAAAGTACGGCGTCAGTGTTGTTGTGTTTGCTATGCTATTTCCAACGTTAAAATCATAATTATAGATAAATTCTCCCACATAATGGCTAAGAAATGTGTTTATAAAATTGGAAGTACATAGGGAGCCGAAAATCAAAAAAATCACACAGATTGCATGTTCGGATAGTTTTACAAATGTCTTGAACAATAGCCCAAAAATGATAAGAGGCAATAGGAATAACACTACGGATTTTATAGTTAACGCAACAGCAAAAATCATCTGTTTTGCTGCCAGTGGCATGATATTGTTCAGTAGCAGTGAGCTAACTATGGACAAAGCTAACAATACTGGTAATTTTTTCGCCATATCTCGCCTATATTTCCAACACTTCAAAAATATCGGCGAGAGTAATACAATTATGCGCAAGTTGCAATAGGTTAGGTGGCATGACAGACGATTTTTATGAAAAAGATAAGTCTCTTTTAAAAATTCGTGTGAATACAAAAGCATCGAAGAATGCAATTTTAGGCGTAAGAAACAATATGTTGGTCATAAGCACTACAGTTGTTCCAGAAAAGGGGAAAGCGAATGAAGCGGTTATACATCTGCTAAGCAAGGAGTTACATATACCGTCATCTTCGATCAGTATAGTTTCTGGATTAAAAAGTAGGAATAAAGTAGTGCAGATCACGAGTAAATTTGATATAACTACTCTGCAGAAAATGGCGAAAGATGTATGAGAAGTTTTAATAGACAATTCAATGAAATGCGTCCTATTGAGATAGTGCCCAACTATGTTAAACATGCAGATAGCTGTTTAGTTGTGTTTGGCGATACAAAGGTATTATGTGCTGCAACCATAGAGGAAAAGGTACCTCCATTTTTACGTGGTACAGGGCAAGGATGGTTAACGGCTGAGTATTCCTTGTTGCCATGTTCCACAGAGACTCGCACTGAGCGTGAAGTCATGCGAGGCAAGCAAAGCGGTAGGACTCATGAAATTCAGAGGTTGATAGGGCGATCTTTACGAGCGTCACTTGATTTACAAGCGCTTGGTGAGCGTCAGATCAAGATAGATTGTGATGTTATACAAGCGGACGGCGGTACGCGTACTGCTTCTATATGTGGAGCATGTGTGGCGTTAGGATTAGCGATTAAGCGCTTGAAATTTAAGCGCAATCCTTTTATTCATCTTGTGGGAGCCATATCCTGTGGAATTGTAAATGGCGAGCCACTATTAGATTTGGATTATAGCGAAGATTCTTCAGCTGACGTAGATGCAAATTTTGTAATGATTGACACGAAGCAGCTAGTAGAGGTGCAATCAAGCGGGGAAAAATCGGTGTTTTCGGAAGAACAATTTTTGAAGATGCTATCGCTGGCTCGAGATGCGATGGATCACATTTTCAATTTACAGAAAAAAATTCTGTTAGGAAGATGAATGGCGCATTAGCTTTATATTTGCACTGGCCAATTTGCTTATCGAAGTGTCCCTATTGCGCTTTTACCAGCTATCCTGTTTGCTCGGTGAATGAGGCTCGTCAGAAAGAGATAGGGGTGTTGCTATTGCGTGATTTGCAGCTGTCAATGGAACGGATTAGCTATTCATCTATTGGCAGCATTTTTTTTGGAGGGGGCACGCCATCTCTAATGTCACCTAGCACTATTGGTGCGATTCTGAATTATTTGGATAAACATTACGATCTCAGTGATATAGAGATAAGCATTGAGGCTAATCCTGCGACTTTTTCGCGAGAATATTTATCTGAACTAAAATCACTGGGCGTGAATCGTTTATCATTGGGAATACAAAGTTTTCAGGATAGTGAGTTGCGGTTTCTTGGTCGGCCATATGATGGTTATCAAGCTTTGCAAGCAGCACATATGGTCAGCGAGGTTTTTTCCAACTACAGTTTCGACTTCATATATGGTATTGAAGATCAGTCCCTGTCGAGCGTGCAGGATAATTTGACTCAGGCCATGCAATTTGGAGTTCCGCATTTGTCTTGCTATCAGCTTACATTTGAGGAAAACACTGAATTTTTTCGCAAAAAACAAACAGGGAAAATTCGACCGATCGATATTGAAACCGAGGCCACATATTACAAGTTTATAGAAGATTTTCTCGCTTCTTATGATCGTCCAAAATATGAAATTTCCAATTTTGCTGCGTCTGGTGCGGAATGCTATCACAATCTTACCTATTGGAGATATGGAGATTATCTTGGCGTTGGAGTGTCTGCTCATAGTCGTTTGACTATCGATGGGGCTAAACATGCTTTAGCTAAGAGTAGTGACTTATTTCAATGGGGGGCTTTGAATCCACTGTGGGATGAAGATGTTGTTTTGACTGAGCTTGATCAACTGGAAGAAATACTATTAATGGGGTTGCGTACTACAGAGGGAGTAATTGATCTGGATAAGAAAATTTCTCCTGATATTGTCGAGTCGATTCTATCGCAAGATAAGTTGAATTTTTTGCGAGCACAGGGATTGCTCAAACCTGATCAACTGTGCCTGACAGATGCTGGTATGATTAAGCTCGATTCGATCGTAGAATTCTTATGCTGTGATTAGGCGGATGATGCTAACACAATCGTAGATTTTTTCTGAGAACAAAATGGTGCCGCTGGTGAGAATCGGACTCACGACCCCATCCTTACCAAGGATGTGCTCTACCACTGAGCCACAGCGGCTTTATGTCGAGTGCACTCTAGCATATAATGAGATTAATGAAAAGAAAATTTCTGCGATTCGCTTAAATAATAGAAATGTGTAGATGGACATCTTTCAGAAAAAACCAATATATTCAATATGTTATATGCGTATTTGGGGATGTTTTGTGTGGCTTTTATGCAACACTCAACGATTTTGTATAATTTTAATTTGATAATTTCATAAAATTAGATTAATTTGATCATGTTGTTAATTTAGGAGAAAATCATGAAGAAAATGTTACTTGCAGCCTGTTGTGCTGGATTAGCTTTTAACGCGAGTGCAGAAGGAGTAGATGTTGCTACTCATGCTGTTGAGCATGCTCATCCTGCATACGAAGGCTTCTACTATGGTGCAGGTATATATGCCGAGAAGTTGGGCTTGAAGGGTGATTATATAGCTACCAATGAGCGTTCTGGCAACATCTTTAATCGCGAGACAACGACACTCGGTGGTACAATTCTCGTAGGTTTTGGTAAGAAAATGCCTTCCAACCAATTCTACGCTGGTATCGAGGTAGGTTATGACTTTGGTTCTAACTCTAACATGACAGAGATGGATAAGATTCAGACCACACATACTGGTGGCACATTTACTGTATACGATGTGCATGCAAAGCGCGTTGGTTCCGTTCCTAATGTAGCCATTAGACTTGGATATGTCGATTGTCATAGCAAGATGTTGAGCTACTTGAAGGTTAGTGGCAAGTGGTCCAAGGCATCTGTAACACATGAGTCAAGAGTTGGTGCTACTGCTGCTCTTGCTAGCACCCTGCCTTTGACAACATTGACAGCTTCTGTGTCTGGTATAACCCCAGCAGTAGCAATCGGTGTTGAGAAGGCTTTTGGCAAGAAGGGTACAATTCGTTCAGAGTTAGAGTACACCTTTGGAAGAAGCAATACTGTTACAGCAGCTAATGGCAACAGCAGTGTGAAGGCATACAAAAAAGACACAATCGCCTTCCGTACAGTATTGTGCTACAACGTGAAAATTGGTCGATAGTCGATTTGATTTTGCTCCCGATACTTTCTTGTAGCGGGATTTTTGGGCTGCGTGCGATTTTTGCATGTAGCCCAATTCTTTTATGTGAGATTTTTCAATAGATTTTCTAGGTACAGCATATCTGCAGGCATTTCAGAATTGAACTGCATGTTGTTTCCTGTTATTGGATGTCTGAACTGCAAATAGTATGCGTGTAATGCTTGACGAGGAAAATCCTTCACAGCTTGTGCAATATTGCTGTTGTTCGAGCGGCGCATGTATATCTGATCACCGATAAGGGGATGTCCTGCATTGGACATATGAGCACGAATTTGGTGTGTTCGGCCGGTTTCAAGTTCGCATTCAATTTTGCTAAATGAATTACAAAATATTTGTTGAACTTTATAATGTGTTATGGCGCGTTTTCCTTTGGCATGTGTTATTGTCATTTTCAATGGATTATTTCTATCTCGTGCGATAAAGGAATCAAAAGTACCGGACGCAAATCGTGGGATTCCGTAACAAAAGCAGATATATCGCCGACCTATCGAATGTTCTGCAAATTGCTTTGCGAGTTCCATGTGCACAAAATCGTTTTTTGCAACCACAAGAATTCCGCTTGTATCTTTATCGATACGATGCACAATTCCAGGTCGGAATTCATCGCTTCCTTCTGATAAATTGCTACAGTGAGCCAGTAGGCCATTTACCAGAGTATGATCTAGGTTGCCTGCTCCAGCATGTACGACTACTCCTGCAGGTTTATTAATTACCAACAAGGATTCATCTTCGTATAGGATATCGAACTTTACAGAGTCATCCGGCGTGAGGCTTGGTTTTTTCGGCTTGATCTCTTCTTGTATTTCGATGAGATCTCCCATCTTAAGGCGCTGATCAGGATCCTGAGTGGTATTTCCATTGACCAAAACACCTCCTACCTTTATTACTTCTTTTATTTTTGTGCGAGACACTGTAGGCAGAATCGTTCCCAATAACTTATCTAGCCTACAGCCGATCCCAGTTAAAACAACTGAAAATGTTATTATGATGCACCATCCTTTTTGGTGGATTTTTTACGAGAAGTAGAGCTGCGTTTCGGAGTTTCGGTTGCAGTTTCATCGATGGCCTCTCCTGTAGGCATTTTCGATTTTGCAGTTTCAGGTGCAGCTACTGCTTTCTTTTTTCTTTCAATTTTGTTCCCTTCGAGAATAGTCTTAATTTCATCGCCAGTAAGGGTTTCATGCTCTAGCAGACCTTGAGCTAGCAATTCCAGCTCTTTGCTGTGCTCTTCCAGTATTTTACGAGCTCTGTTGTAAGCTTTATCGACAATTCTGCGTATCTCTCCGTCGATGATTTTTTCAGTTTCAGATGATATATTATCATCACCGGCATAGGATATGAAACCAAGCTTATCGCTCATGCCCCATTCAACCACCATTAGTCGTGCTATGCGCGTTACTTGATTGATATCAGACGAAGCGCCAGATGTAACGCTGTCATATCCGAAAATCATTTCTTCTGCGATACGTCCACCAGACGCAACAGACAAATCTGCTTCCAATTTTACGCGAGCCAGAGAGATGCGATCATTTTCAGGCAGCTGCATAGTTAGTCCCAATGCTTGCCCGCGCGGAATAATGGTAACCTTATATACAGGATCTGCTTCCGCGATATTGAGAGCAACTATTGCATGCCCAGCTTCATGATATGCGGTTAATTTTTTTGCGGCGTCTGTCATTACCATAGAGCGTCGTTCGGTGCCCATCATGACTTTATCTTTCGCATCTTCTAATTCATCCATGCCCACTACGCGTTTGCCACGTCTAGCAGATAGCAAAGCGGCTTCATTCACTAAATTAGCTAAATCCGCTCCGGAAAATCCCGGCGTGCCCCTGGCCAAAATCAATGGATCTACATCTGATGATAACGGTACTTTTTTCAGATGGACACGCAAAATTTTCTCTCGTCCACGAATGTCTGGATTTAGTACATAGACGCGCCTATCAAAACGTCCAGGACGCAACAATGCAGGATCTAACACATCTGGACGATTGGTAGCTGAAATGACTATAACACCGTTATTTTCTTCAAAGCCATCCATCTCAACAAGAAGCTGATTAAGTGTTTGCTCTCGCTCGTCGTTTCCGCCTCCTAAGCCAAAACCACGATGTCGCCCAACTGCGTCTATCTCATCTATGAAAATAATGCAAGGGGCATTTTTCTTGCCTTGCTCGAACATATCGCGCACACGACTCGCTCCAACACCGACAAACATTTCCACAAATTCCGAACCTGATATGCTGAAAAATGGCACATCAGCTTCACCCGCAATTGCTCGAGCTAGTAGGGTTTTTCCTGTGCCCGGAGGTCCAACTAGCAGTACGCCTTTGGGAATTTTGCCGCCTAATCTGCGGAATTTCTGCGGGTCCTTCAGGAAATCGACAATTTCTTCAAGCTCATGCTGCGCTTCTTCTACTCCTGCTACGTCGGCGAATGTGACTTTTTTGGTTTTTTCATTTAGTAGCTTTGCTTTAGATCTACCAAATCCCATAGCCTTGTTTCCGCCAGCTTGCATTTGTCTGAGCGCGAAATACCAGAATCCGCCCAAAACCAGTAGAGGTAGCCAACTGAGGAATAGCTGCAGTAGGGGAGAGTGTTCTTCGAGAGGTGCCGCAACGATTTGTACATCTTTAGCAAGAAGTTTTTTTACCAGCTCTGGATCTCGAGGGTCATAGGTTGAAAACATATGGCCATCACTCCCAACTCCTTCGATGGTTAATCCTTTGATTGTTACTTTTGCAACCCTTCCACTATAAAAAAAAAAAAAAAAATCGGAATAGGTTATAGATGATATTTCTGCGCGATTTCCATTAAACGCTTGAAAAATTAAAAACACGAAACATGCTACAGCTACCCATAAAGTCATGCTTCTATAGTTTTTGGTCACGGCTACTCTCCTTCATCATAAAAAAACATCGAAAAGCCCAGTTTTTTCTGCAAACAAAAAACCATCGATCGGACATTTTATCCCATGCTCGTCCGTCACACAAGGTAAAGTCTGTAGTACAGCTTTAGACAGGTGCTTGCGTTCTTTATTTACACTCGATTTATTTAATAAATATGAATTTGCTGTTATCAAAAATCGATTGTCCCAAATCAAAGGACGAGAAGCAAAATCATTAACAGATAATATGGGTATGTTGCGGTTCTCTCTACATACGAAAATATCACTGCGCCTTTTTCTGATGACGCAACGACCTAGTGTACATGTTGTTCCATGTAGTATCTGATTTATCATGATGCCGCTGACAGGTGTAGGGTATTTTTTCCCACCTATATTCCAGATAATTCTTCTGATTATTTCTTGTTGCACGTTAATAGGCTCTTTATTGAAAATATCGATTTTGAAACGAGCAAATCCATACGGAGAAAATGTTACAGTTTTCAAGAATTGAACGGCTTGCATTTCAATCGCTCGTCTTTGCTCTCCTGCCTGTATGATAGTTTTGCTTTTTACAGCCAATTCATTCTCTGATAATTTTTGCAGATAATGTCGTTTTTGCACGCGAAGAAATATATCATTATCATTCATCGAATCGTTACACCAGTTGCGATTGGCAGACGGAATGCTGTTTTCTTGCAATAGATAATTCTGCAACTGATCTCTGGTACAGCGCAATACTGGTCGTATTAATTGCACATTTTTGCTGAGAGATCTTATGCGACTCATGCATGCTAACCCAAAAGATGCACTGCCTTTGTCGTTTCTCATTTCAAATGTTTCTAATTGATCGTTCCAAGTATGCCCAACGCATAAATACTTAATATCGTGTTGTTTGCAAAATGCTTCAAGCAGGCGATACCGCGCTTCACGAGCTGCATTTTCGATTTTTCCAACAGAATAATCTTCATGCTCCCATGTGAGTACAATGTGAGGAACATTAAGCCTATAGCATAGTTTGCTTACAAAATTTGCTTCTTCTGCTGAGTCATTTCTTAACTGGTGATTTACAGTTACGCAGTACAGGCGTATGGAATGTTGTTTCGCCCACCTCCACAATAGGTGCAGCAATGCACAGCTATCAGATCCGCCGGATACGCCAACTGCAATCTTTTCAGGAACAGAACACAATGCAAAAATATCATTAACGCTGTCCAGAAAAGATATCCAACATGAATCAGAAGTAGAATTAAGCAAATTTTTTCAGTCTCCGCTTGGCTTTTTCTGCGAATTCTCCAGGATAGTCTCTTACTATTTTTTCCAAAGTAGCTTTACACTTTTCATTTTCATCTAGAAAATTAAAACATAATGCTAGTTTGTATAGAGCTTCTGCTGATTTGGAGCCGGTAGCATTTTTCTTAAAGCTTTGCATATAGGCCATTGCGGCATTTTTATAATCTTTTTCTCTGAAGTAACTCTCACCTTTATGGAATAACATCATTCCGCAAAAAATATTGTCGGGATTTAGTTTTAGAAATGCGTCTACTAATCCACGAGCGTAATTCATATCATTTTCATCTATATGCGTGATTATCTGCCGGATAAGATCCTCGGGGTTTTGTCCTGTAACCAATTTTTCGAAATCTTCTTGCGATTCACTAGAAGCTACAGATGTCTCATTTGATCCATTATCAGATATTTTCTTCTCAAGTGCTTCTATGCGACCAGTTAGTTCACGAACTGTATCGGATATTTCCTCTATACTGAGATCTTTCGCGAAACAACACGAACACATAACATATGCAAAAAAACAAACCTTCTTCATAATATTCCTCTCTAATAACAACAAGCTAATTTTACAGTATTGTGCATTAAGTATGCGACTGTCATAGGACCGACTCCATTGGGCACAGGGCTAATATGTCCAGCTATTTCCGATACCTTATCGAAGCATACATCTCCGACTATTTTCACAGAACCGTCTACCTCTATTCTATTTACGCCAACATCAATGACAGTTGCGCCTGGTTTTATGAAATCTTTGTCTATAAATTCAGGCTTACCTATAGCGCAGACTAAAATATCCGCTGTGCGACAAATTTTCTCCAAATCTTGAGAGTAGGAGTGCAAAAGAGTCACCGTACAATTGACGTTTAATAGTAGTTGAGCCAATGGTTTTCCCACAATTGATGATCTTCCTAAAACTACAGCATGCAATCCTGCCAGTTCTTTATGGACAAGTCTCAAAAGGTGCAACACACCTAGTGGAGTGCATGGAACAACTCCCGGTTCGCCGGAAAAAAGGCGTCCTTGATTTAGCGTAGTCAGTCCATCTACATCTTTGTCGGGGCTAATTAGATTAACCAGATTGCGAAAACTGAGATGATTCGCCAAAGGAGATTGTAGTAAAATTGCATGGACACTGTTATCAGCATTTAGCTCTTGAATAAGATTAGCAACTTCAGATGATTTTGCCTTTGGACCTAGGGTATAATTTTTTGTGCGAATTCCAACAGCAGCAGCAACTCGTTCTTTTTGTCGGATATATACTGCGCTAGCCGGATCTGCGCTTGCATTAATTAGAGCTAGCGTAGGGGATATTCCAGCATTTTCTAATTCTAATACCATTGCTTTTATTGAATTACGCAACTCTTGTGCGACTGCTTTTCCATCAATTATCTCTGCCATTACACAAACCTCATCAAAATACGTGTGATAACATTTTCTGCAAAGGTAAGTAGCAACATCAGAACCACAGGCGAAATATCTAATGTGCCCACCGTGACAGGAATATGTCGTCTGATAGGAGCCAACATCCATTCTGATATAGTGGAAACAGTGTTAGCTATATAATAGACAATTATGGATGATGTGTTGATAATACCGCCAGCAATCAACCAACCGATTATTACATCTACTACTACTACAAAAACCAGCAAACTGAATATGCTTTTCAGCAATATCAATAGGGGAACTATTAATATATCCATTATATCTCCTTTACTTCTGAAACATTGATTGTGCCGTTTTTGTCCACGGTTATTTGATTAATCTTTAACTGAGCTGCAGCTAAAATTGCTTCACAGTGTTTTTTTAACAAAGTGCCACGTTCATACAATCGAAGAGATTCTTTTAATGTGGGTCTATCGTCTTCAAGTGTTTTTGCGATACTCTCTAACTCTGAGATAGCCTCTTCAAATTCCATTTTGTCTATATCCTGGGCCATTTAACCGCTCTCCTTTATAAGCTACAATATATTAAAACAATTGATTGGAAACAATGGAAGTAACGCAAAAAACTAATTTTTTCACGAAGAAAGATCATTTCCACGACACAATTTTGCATATGCTTGTTGTTATCGAGCAACAGGGATATGCGGCACGTTTAGTGGGTGGAATTGTGAGAGATTTTCTAGCAAATAATTGTTCATCTACGGTAGATGTAGATATCGCGACAACGGCAACAGCTAAGGATATTAGAAATATCGCAGATAAATATAATATGAGGGTAGTTGCTATTGCAGAACAATATGGCACTGTTTCTCTTGTATATAACAATATATTTTTTGAAATAACATCTTTGAGAAAGGATGTTCGAAACTTTGGACGAAAAGCGCAAGTGGAGTTTATCGATAATTTTTATGAAGATTCTTTGAGACGAGACTTTACCATAAATGCTATGTATCTGGATAAGTATGGAGTGCTTTATGATTATCATGGTGGCATTCAAGATCTTACTGCTAGAAAAGTACGATTTATTGGGGATCCTGTACAAAGAATTAACGAGGATTTTCTTAGGATTTTGCGTTTTTTCAGATTTACAGGCCACTATGGTGATGGAAATATTGATGCGTCACTGCTAGATATAATTAATGCATCAGCAGATGGTTTGTGCTTAATTTCCGGAGAGCGGATTATCAATGAAATGTTAAAAATTCTGGCTGTTTCTCATTGGCGGACGGTTGTGAAGCATATGCAATTTATACTAAATTCGTTGTTTTTGATCTCTGAGATAAAGTATATGTTTTCTGCGTTAGATGAGTTGACTCCTATCGAAAAACTTGCATTTTTATTGCGTCACTCTGGTTATTCGTCTGTGGAATTACGCAAACGATATCGCTTATCCAATAGTGTTATGCAACTAATATCACTGTCTCTAGTTGATTTGGATCAGATAAAATTGGCTATCAAAAAAACACCTGTTTCTCTAAGAAAGTTTTATGTGATATATATAATTAACGCGAATTTGCATCTTCTAACTGAAGATGAAGCACATGATTTGTTGAGAAACCTTAAAGAATACTGTTCCAGTGAATTTGCTGTATTTTCGTTCTCAATAAAGCATATTCCCAACGATCTTATTGCTTCTCTTTCAAAACAAGAAATAGGCAGACTAATGAAAGATGTTCGACACTTTTGGTTAAGTGCAGCCTATGTCTCTACCTCTGACTGTATAAAATTTGCGTGCAATTGGATCAAAGAATACAGTTAGATTCCTCCAACAGTCATTTCTCCCATGTATAGGCTGGGACTATCTACTCCTTTTTCTTGTATAAGGTCATTTGCAGGCATGCATTCTTTAGCCATTGTAAAGAAATCTCCTGCTATTGTGATTTCATGTACTGGATATTGTGGTTGTCCATTTTCAATCCAAAAACCAAATACTCCACAGCTATAGTCGCCTGTCACTATGTTGAATCCACTTCCAAATACTTCTGTTACAAGAAGACATTTATCCAAATTTTTCAACATTTGTGCTACGGACATCTGTCCATTTAAGATCCATGCGTTTGTAGGGGCTATGGACTCGAAACTAGCTGCATGTCCAGTTGTATGCATTTGCAATTTTGTAGCATATTTTGTGTTAAGCAAAAAAGAACGCAAAAATCCGTCTTGGACTAGTGTATTAGCACAGGCAGATACGCCGTCTATATCAAATGGACGAGAACGTATTCCTCGTTTAATAGCTGAGTCATCACATATGGTGAGATGTTGTGAAAAAATTTGTTGGTTAAGTTTCCCCAGTAAAAAGCTAGAGTTTTTTGCAATATTTTCTCCATTGGCAGCAGCGAGAAATTCTCCTAGGAATTCAGATGCAACTCTTCGATCAAAAACAACAGGCAATTTGCATGAATTGATTTTGCGAGCACCTAATTTTTTTAGAGCTCTTTGCGTTGCCGTGTAAGCAATATCACTAGTTGAGCGTAAATCTGCTCGGTGTACTGCACATGAAAAATCATAGTCTTGCACCATATGATCGTTTTGTTTTGCAATAGGAATAACGGCGATTTCATTAAATGTTCTACAGTATTCTCCGCAAAAATCGCTATCTCTTATTAGGATTTTGTGAGATTTTTCTCGAGTCGCTGATGCTCCTTCTACATTAAAAATACCAGGAACCTGTGACACTAAGTCATCGCATTCTACAGCTATATTTTCTAATTGCTGAGCGGTTACTGTTTGAGCATCATCTAGGTCTAGATCTATTGGATCTGAGCAGTGAATTTTTGCTCTTATTAATTCTTCTTCTTCTGGAGAATTTTGAGCGGCAAATAAGGCCTTTTCTCTGAAATTCTCGCTGAATAAAATGTCTGTGTTATCTGTGCTGACTACAGTTCTGCAATTTCCAACAGATACTTGCATATGCGCAGATATTCTTTCGGCTTGTACAACATTTTCAAGTTTAGCATGTCTACTGTCTACCGTTAGGGTCGAGGTATGTGTAAATAGAATGTCGACATAATCAGCACCAAGCTTTTTCGTTTTTTGTATGACATCATATAACTTATTTTTCATTGTATTTCCTTAACTATAGTCGCCTGTACGATTTCATCAGATAGAACGATACTATCATCTTTTACCATTAGCTTTATAAAATTGAAAATATTACGAGCAAATAGTTGGCTTGCATCATAAGCGACCTTTTCCGCAAGATTAGAAAAACCAATTATTGTGACTCCTGACCACTTTATGATTTTTCCATTTTCACTTACTTCGCAGTTGCCTCCATTTGCGGCAGCAGTGTCGACGATAACAGAGCCTGCTGGCATTTTTTCAACCATGTCTTTTGTAATTAGGCGAGGAGAAGCTCCATTCGGAACGTTTGCTGTTGTGATAACTATATCATGCTGACTAATTACATTGGATAGGACTTCATGTTGTCGTTTTTTATATTCATCGCTCATTTCTTTGGCATAGCCACCACTACCTTCACCATCACAATCATTGCTTACTTCTATGAAGCGTGCTCCTAAGCTTTCTACCTGTTCTTTGGTGACGCTTCTTACATCGTAGGCAGATACGATGGCTCCCATACGTTTAGCTGTTGCTATAGCCTGTAATCCTGCAACTCCTGCGCCGAGAATGAGAACACGAGCAGGGCGAATTGTACCCGCAGCTGTCATCATGAGTGGAAATATTTTTTCATAGTGTTCCAACGCTACTAGTACCGCACAATAACCAACAATGTTCGCTTGTGAGGACAAAATATCCATGCTTTGCGCGCGCGTAATCCGTGGAATTCGCTCTAATGCGCAACAGGTGATGCCACGTTCGCACAGAGACGCGATTCTATCTTTTTTCAGATTTAATTGTCCGATTAAATAACTTCCTGCAGGTAATTCTATTTCATTTGATGGAGGGGATACGCAAACATAGATGTCAGCTTTTGCATGATCAGAGCATAAAGTTGCTCCAGCGTCGCTATAGTCCTTATCTGGAAAATTAGCAGATTCTCCATAACCATGTGGCAATATAACCTCGAAACCCGCGCTCAGAAATTTACGAGTTGTTTCCGGCGTAATAGCAACTCTCTTATCTTCTTTATTGACAACAACACCAATTCTCATTTACCTCTCCAGTATTATTATGCCTCAACTGAGATAGAAGATATTCTCTATACAGTGGCAGTGTGCCTCCGTTTATACCACAGAAATAGGTTCTTAAAAAATGTCCAGTAATATTTAATGCAGCAAGAATATCCTCGTTTGTTGGTTCTACGCTCATATCAGTTAAAAATCGTGGCAGTTTGAACACATGATCAGGCTTTGCTCGCCAATATTGTTCGCCGACTTCTTTGATAACACATCTGCCAGTACGTGCCGATATATATGCTAAGTTTCCTTTTTGTCCTGTGATAGCGCATTTTGAGAAATCTAAGCCCATACCAGCAGCAGCTAGAAATGTAATTTCAAATAGTAGATATTGCTTCAATCGTTGCTCATCTATCAGACCAAGGATTAGTTGTCGGAGCTGATCAAATAATTCACGGTGAGGAGCCCCTTCTGGTAAGCCTTGCTTGCAGAGAGAACACGCACTTTCTAAGGCGAATAAACCTTCTGCATTTCTGGCTAAATATATAAATGGAGAAAAAATGTTTTCTATTACAATTCTTCCCAAGCTTGCTATGTTATTTCCTTTCCATGATACATTGCTAATGTCTCCTATTTGAATAGCGAATTTATTGCTGTTACATACGCCTGATACAATGCCAAATGTACTGCTAAAAATAGTTACTATTCTAGATTTTTCTGAAAAAGGCTTTATTCCAAGAACAATGCATTCTTCTTGCCAATCCAACTCTATTCTCCTTTTTTATCCACTACTACGTGTAGGAATAGATGTACAGTGGCTCCTAGGAGCTTTTCTAATTCTAAACGAGCCGTTTGGCTAATGTGCTTAATCTTTTGTCCGTGAGCACCTAGAACTATTATACGATGCGCCTTGTGTTTTACATGAATGTTTTGATAAATTTTGATGGAGCCATCAGATAAAATCTTGTAGCTCAAGGGTTCCACTACGCAGCTATAAGGTAGCTCTTTATGCAGTAGGTGAAAAATGCTTTCCCTTGTTATTTCAGCGGCATACATTTCGCTGGATAGATCTGTAAATTCGTCTTCAGGATATATCCATTCGCATTCTGGCATGACTTCTTCAAGCCAATTTAGGATAACATCGACACCACTGCCCGTTTTGGCAGATACAAGAAACACATTCTTGAATTTTATTTCTTTCTGAAAGTAGTCGATTATGCTTAGTAATAACGGCTTATGTATTAAATCGATTTTATTGAGCACCAGAGATACAGGCTGATCTATCTTTTGAAGTAAGTTCAAGCTATTTTCGAAATTTTTCTTGGTGCAATCGACGACGAATAAAATCTCACTACTGTCTTGTCTTGCTCCCCATGCGATTTTATCCAGTGCTCGTATGTTTTTGCCGCGTAAAAAGCCGGGTGTATCTACCAATATAATTTGTGCATCTCCATGTATCGCTATACCTAAAACGCGAGCAATAGTGGTTTGAATTTTTCTCGACGTAATCGACACTTTTTGTCCGACTAATCGATTAATTAAGCTAGACTTGCCGCTATTGGTTTCTCCCAATACAGCTACGAATCCACATTTTTTCAAGATTGTTGCTCCTTTAATTTGCTTAATATCCGTGTTGCAGCATCGTGTTCTGCTTGTTTTTTGGTGTTTCCATAGCCTCGCTCTGTTAATTTACAGGTCGAGACCTCCACTTCAAATAATGGATTGTGCAATTCTCCACTCATTTTGATTAACCTATAAACAGGTAGTTCACGATTCATGGCTTGTGTTATTTCCTGCAGCAAAGTCTTGGGATCTTTTTGCTTATAAACGACCTTATCCAAGTCGTCGCTCCACAGAGACAAAACCACCTTTTGAACAGTCATAAAATCAGAATCCAGAAAAATTGATCCTAAGACTGCCTCCATGATATCTGCTATTGCTGCAGATGTTTTGTGTTGCGACATGAAAAAATCTTTAGGAACAGAAAAGCAGTCCAATAGACCTTTGCGCTTAGCCAAGCTAATGAGAAAATCAGTACCGGCTAAAGACGCAATTCGCATGGCTAAATCACCTTCCTTGTCGTTGGGAAATTTTTGGTACAAATGTGCAGCAAGCGATAGCCCTAAAACACGATCACCCAAAAATTCCAACCGTTCAAATGCTGTTGCACGATTATGTGCGTTTTTGTGAAAGCCTGGATGAACAATCGCAACTTGCACATCATTCTGCTGCTTGAAATTATAGCCGAGAATCGATTCTAACTTACTAAGTTTCGATAGCATTAGATAATTGCCCTAAATATCCGACTAAATCTGATATTTTGCAACCACAGCCATGGTTCATATAACTTTACTCCGTTGTCTATGGACCAGACTTTAAATAATGCTTTTCCCATGAGATTTTCTTCTGGAACTAACCCCAAGCCGCACCGAGAATCTTTGGACAAATCTCTATCATCGCCCATAACGAAATAATGCCCTGCTGGAACTGTAATCTCTGCAAAATTGTTGGGACCTCTGGACATGGTCTCATCCAAATATGCGACAGTATGTGGCGGAGCATCAGAATATGGAAGCTTTTCTTCAAACAATTTTAAATCGAAGTACTCGCCAGTTTGAATGTCACGATAGAGCATCTTGCCCTTTGGTGTGAGTTGAGCAGACTGGCCATTTACTCTTATTACGCCGTTATGTACGCTGACTTTATCTCCGGGAAGCGCAATAACTCTTTTAACCAAGTTAATATCGGTTGAGGGTAGGCTAGGAGAGCGAGTCACGAAAGCCAATATTTGTTCCAAGCTGCTTTTCACAAACTCCCATCCGAAATTCGTGGGATCATTTGCATATTCGGGATACTTGAACACTATTACATCGCCCCGTTTTACATTGTTGCGAAATAAAACGCGACCTTCAAATATGTCCGGACTAAACCAAATGCTGTGCTTGCTGAATCCATAAGTAAATTTTTCAACAAAAGGCATATCCCCAATGAGTAGGGTAGGGACCATCGAACTGGACGGAACTATATACCAATCGTATAGAAAAAATCTGAACAGGGAAAATATCACCAGGAATACCGCGAGAAAACGAAGATCTTCGCGAAACTTCGTCTTGGAATCCTTTTCAGACTGAGTCTCTGATTTGAACAAACGGAGGAACCACTCTTTTACTTGCATCTGTTACGTCCGACTAAGTTTTTCTTGTCTTTCATGGCGTTCCTGTGCTTCTATGCTAAGAGTCGCTACCGGACGAGCTTCTAGTCTTTTTAAACCAATTGGCTCGCCAGTTTCTGCACAATATCCATATGTTTTATTCTCAATACGAGCTAAAGCAGCGTCGATTTTGGCCATAAGCTTGACGGCTCTTTCTTTCGTTCTTAGCTCTAGAGCCAAGCCACTTTCTGTGGTCGCCTGATCCACAACATCAGCTTCAGGTTGAGTGTCATCTTGAAGATGTTTCATGACCTCCTCATCTCCGCGCAGCAAATCATCTTTCCAAGCAACTAACTTGCGTCGAAAATACTCCCGCTGCAAATCATTCATAAACGCTTCGGAATCAGAAGGTCTATAGCCTTCGGGAAGCTCACAAATCTTATCGATCATACACCCTCCCTATACAAAAAAACTAAGCTAATGACTGCTTTACTTTCGCTACTACATCAGCAAATACGCTCTTGTTTTCTATTGCTAAGCTGGATAACACTTTGCGATCTAGCAATATTCCTGCTTTTTTTAGGCCACAAATAAACTCAGAATATTTTAAGCCATACTCTCTCACGGCAGCATTGATACGTAAGATCCACAATTTGCGAAAATCTCTTTTCTTATTGCGACGATCGCGGTATGCATACTGCATAGCTTTTTCTAAACGCTCTAAAGCAGGGCGATAGCAGGAAGAGGAACGTCCTCTAAATCCTTTAGCTAAACCCAAAACTTTCTTGTGGCGAGCGCTAGCTCTCATTCCTCTTTTGACTCTAGACATCTATTCTATCTCCTACCTATAGGGCATAAACCGAAAAACCGTCTTTGCGTCGCTCGGACACAAAACCATCGTGCCTCGTGCCTGACGTTTCATCTTCTGGGGGCGTTTCCGCAAATTGTGCCGTTTAAAAGCGGCCTGCGCTAACACCTTCCCTGTTGCAGAAAAACTAAAACGCTTTTTAGCTGCACTTTTAGTCTTCAACTTGGGCATCTTTACCTCCAAAATAAACAAGTAAATGCCGAGGACACTCCCTCGACACTACATTCTAACACATTTTTGCGAAAAAAAAAGACGCGGAGCAATAAACTCCGCTATAAAAATTAGTTGTTGCTCGCTGGGGTGGAAACAACGCCTAATGGTGTTCCATCTTCGTTAAATTTCTCTACCTTGGCTTGCTTTTCAAGACGTTGAATCAATTTTTTCATCTCTTCATGCATGATTAATTGACGCAACATAGGTTTAGCATCTTCGTACTTTTGAGGAACGCTGTCGCGACTGTCTCCAATTTTGAATATGTGATAGCGATTCTCTATGACGACAGGCTCTCTTGTATAGTCTCCTTTTGCGCCCAATTTCATCAAAGGATCTTTGAGCTGGCTAGGTAACACAGCGAGAGGGACGTATCCTTCTTCTCCGCCTTTTTGTGCAGAGGGAGCTTCGCTCTTCTCTCTTGCAAGTTTCGAGAAGTCTTCGCCATTAGCAAGAGCTTTCAACACTGCATCTGCATCTTCTTTTTTGGAGAGCATGATGTGGAACAACTGTGTCTCTTTTTCTTTTTTGAACTCGACCAAGTACTTTGTATAGCGAGTCTTTAATGCTGCTTCATTGTCTGCCTTAGGAGCAAGCTCTCTTACTAGCAATTCGCGTCCCAATAGCTCTTCTTTGATCATCTCTAAACGCTCTAAAAACTCTTTTGTGCGATCTAATCCGGCTTTCTTGGCCTGAGATACCATCAAATATGTGTTGGCTTTTTGATCTCTCAGCATTTCGAATAATTTATCAGGATCGATGCCTTGAACCATTTGTACCGGCACTTTCTTCATTTCTTCTAAAATCTGACTGCGACGGAACTCAACTTTTCCGTTGATTCTTAATACGACAGGATCTCCAACGATCTTCTTTTTCTCTTTAGGGGTCGCTGTTGCAGCTGGTGCTTCAGTCGTGACAGGTGCTTCTGCTGCATTCGCGCTGCTATCGGCAGGAGCAGCTTCTGCTGTTGTTTCAGTTGCAGGAGTTTCCTCCTCATGTTTTTCACCTACTTGTGAATTGGCGCTTTTAGAAGACAGAAAATCTTTCAAAGCTCCCGCGTGAGCACAGCCCACAGCCATTGCGGACACAACCGCAAATGCACAATAAAAATTAGATTTCATAACTTAGTTCTCCAAACAAACAATTCTCATAAGCATTATACCACGCTTGTTGATTATTTCCAAGTTTTTATCGTTATTCAGAATTAAACGAGACTAATCACAAATGTTAACAGCTCTGCCCCAAAGCAAAAATTTCGATCCAGCTGTGTTCGACCCGCCTCCAAAAAGTACGCGAACAAGAGGACTGGAAAATTTATAATCACATACTACTGTAATCATAAACGCTTTTCCTTGCAATGTTGAATTATGATCTGCAAAGTTTTTGCTGATATTGGATTCTGGTTTTTTGTAGTTATCTAGCTTAATGAGGATCTCTCCAGCTGCTGAAGGGAAGTTTGTTCCAAATCCATTGATATGTTCATTTGGTTCAATCTCCAATTTTGCTTCGTTTAATAACGCTCCAATTGGATATGAGTCGTGTTTAAAGAGTTTTTCTAAATTTTGAGCGACGCAAAAAAAGTATGATATGTCTTCTTTTTTTACATAGGCAGGTTTGTATTTTGCGATGATTGTATCAAAATTAATAGTGCTTTTAGAACTACTATATTCCAGAGCTAGATCCATTGCCATTGAATCTACAGAAAGCTGTACGTCTTTGATTTTTAATACTTCAATAATAAAAAACACAAGATAAAGTAATAGGGGCAGAGTTAGTGCTGTTTCCAAAACAGCGGCTCCGGATATTTTCCTGCGTATCATTTTAAAAAACAAATTAACTATTTTTTTCATAAAGATATGTTATGCTAGAGTTCGTTAAGAAATAGTGTATAATTATTAGCTTTATAGACATAGATAACAATGTTATTGTATGATGTTGATATGTAGAGAATGGTAATGAATAGAAAAGAAAGAGTGCTGGTATCGCGGACTATTGCAGTTCCAGCTGATACGAATCCTTGGGGTGATATATTTGGTGGATGGATTTTATCTTTGATGGATATTGCGGCAGGCACAGTTGCCGCTCGTTTAGCTAGAGGCAGTATTGCGACCAAGGCTATCACTGATGTGATATTTGATTTGCCAATTTTCGTTGGTGATGAAGTGTCTGTTTACTCGGAGATTGAGAAGATAGGGAATACTTCCATTACTCTCAATGTATTTGTGACGATTAAGCGCAAAGGAGAGGACAGTGAACAAGATGCGGTCAGGGGAACATTTGTTATGGTCGCTTTGAACGAGCATCGTAGACCTCGTCCGGTGAGAGAAAAATGGAGTGAAATACAGGAGAAATGTGATGGAAAATGATATTAATACACAAGAAGAGCAAGAAGAGGAACATTCAGAAAGCGATCAGTCACAGGTTATTGAGCTGCAAGAGGAAAATGCTCTGTTGAAAGATACGTTGTTACGAAAAGCAGCAGAAGCTGAGAACGTGCGTAAACGTCTGGAAAAAGAGAAGGCGGATGCAGTAGCTTACGCAAATAGCAGTTTTGCTCGTGATCTTCTGCCTGTTCTTGATAATTTTGAACGTGTGATATCTGGTGCGGATTCTCTGCAAGAGCAGATTAAAGATAATGATGGTTTGTTGGCTTTATTGGATGGAATCAAGCTCAGTCAAAAGGAGTTAATTTCGGTTTTGCGCAAACATGGTATTTCGCTTGTTGAAGTAGCCGATGGTGATGATTTTAATCATGAGTATCATCAAGCTATGTGTGAAGTAGAAAGCGACACTTATGAAGCTGGCAAAGTTACACAGGTTTTGCAGACGGGATATACTTATCACAATAGGCTACTGCGTCCAGCTATGGTAAGCGTGTCTAAGAAGCATGTGTAAGCGCTGTCCTATTTGTGTAGATTTAGATGGTACCTTAATTAAAGGTAATGTATCGCGTATTATGATATGGCGTTATTTGTGCGAGAATCCACTGAATATATTCAAGATGATTTGGTGGATTCGCAAAGGGCGCTGTTATTTTAAAGCTCGGTTGGCGAGTAGTGTGTGTTTTGATCCAGCAATTCTATCCTATAATACGAAATTGTTAGATTACTTGCGGAGTAAAAAACAGGAGGGGGCACACATATACCTGGCGACTGGATGTACAGCAGGCTTCGCAAAAAAAATAGCAGATTTCTTGCAAATTTTTGATGGAGTACTAGCCAGTGATGAGCACACGGATTTAAGAGGAGCGGTGAAAGCCGCGGCTTTATCTCAATTATTTGGCGCTGGTAATTTTGTTTATGCGGGTGATGCGGCCATCGATGTTGCTGTATGGAAAAAAAGTGGGAAGGCGATACTTGTTTCTCCATCAAAGATGGCGCTTTATCTTATGAAGAATCGACCATATGAATTATTTATGTAAAGATTTGTGTAATGTATTCATTTTCTAGTGCTGCAGAAGAGTTGGTTCATGGGAAGAAATCCCAACCTATTTATATGTGTGTTTTTAATAATTGGGTAGAGATCGTTGGAGAAAGATTTGCTCTTATTTCAAAGCCACATAGTGTCTACAAACAAAATAAAGAAAAGATCTTAAAGGTAGAAGTTGTGCGTGAAATGGCATTGGAGGTACAGCATGAGAGCGCTGCTATTCTCGATGCAGTAAACAATGCGATAGGACGCAAATACTTTTCACGCGTAAAAATCACTGTTTCATCTCAAGAAAAGATAATAGATTAGTTTGCGTTTTGGTATTTTCTAACAACATCCAGAAGATCGATATTGGCCATCATTTCGATCTTATCATAGGATGTGACACTACGTGCTGAGCTATCAGCTAAGACTCCACCAGCTTCGCGTATTAGCAATGCTCCTGCGGCGATATCCCACGGATTCGAGTTAGGAGAAGAATACAACAAATCAAGCCTGCCTGCTGCAAGATATGCCATATCTAACGTCATTGCTCCAAGCTTTCTAACGCTAAGAGGCAAACGTGCGATCGGCGGTAATTTGCTTTCCGCAAGATTCCCGAAAGATACGAGAATTTCTGGTAGCGATCTCTTGGATGAAACACGAATCTTTTGATCGTTGAGATAAGCGCCTCGACCTTTTTCCGTCCAATACATCTCATTGATAACGGGAGCGTAAGTAACTGCTGCGACAACTTCACCTTTTTCCTCTAGAGCCACAGATATAGCCCAGTGGGGAAGTCCATGCATATAGTTAACAGTTCCATCTAATGGATCGACAATCCAACGATGATCACAATCTTCGCCGACCAACAGTTCATGTTCTTCTGAGAGAAACGAATATTTAGGCCGTGCGTGCAACAACTCATCTTTTAGCACTTTGCTGGCATGAATATCCGCACTCGTGACAAAAGTCTTGTTGCTTTTTATCGAAACTTGTAACTTTTCTAGTTCAGCAAAATCACGCAATAACCCCTTCGACGCTTTTAACACAGCTCGGGTCATGACGGTCATAATAGAAGACTGTTGGGGTATTCTAACACTAAGCACAATACCCCTCCATAACAACAGGAGCAACTTTCACAATAGACACTCCGTTTGAAAAACTTATCTCTTAGAGAATTGGAAGCTACGACGAGCTTTCATCAATCCATACTTCTTGCGCTCTACAGTACGGCTATCACGAGTCATCATGCCTGCCTTTTTGAGAGGTTGCCTTAACTCTGGTTCGTAATCAACCAGCGCACGGCTAATGCCATGACGAACAGCTCCTGCTTGACCGGATAATCCTCCGCCACGCACTGTGCAAAATACGTCATAACGGCCAACACGCCCAGAAATAGAAAACGGCTGCAATACGATCGCTTGCAACACGGAGCGCTTAAAATAATCAAACATTTTGCGGCCATTGACAACGATATCTCCATTGCCAGGTTTTAACCACACGCGCGCAACTGATTCCTTACGAGAACCTGTTCCATATGTGCGCCCTAACGCATCAACCTTGCTCTCTAATTTTTCTTCGGTAGTGACCATTCTATCCTCTCTTCACATTTTTACTATTTGCAGCAGCAACATCCAGTAACTTCGGATTTTGCGCAGCATGTGGATGCTCTCCTCCACAATAAACTTTCAAATTTTTCAGTATTTTCCGACCAAGAGCATTCTTAGGTAACATGCGCTCAACAGCTTTCGCTAAAGCTCTTTCCGGATGCTTGCCAGTCAAACAGGCCTTCAGCGAACGCTCTTTGATGCCGCCAGGATAACCTGTATGCCAGAAAAACTTATGGGTTTCTAGCTTGTCTCCCGTTACTTGCACTTTGTCTGCATTAACAACCACAACATAATCCCCACAATCTACATGTGGTGTAAAATCCGGACGATGCTTGCCGCGCAAACGTGCCGCTATAACGGCAGATAAACGTCCCAAAATCATGTCTTTCGCATCAATCAAAACCCACTCTTTTTTCATTTGAGCCGGTTTAAGAGAAAATGTCCTCATCGTACTCCGTCCTTTCTCAATCCTTATATCAACAACTCACCAAATAAACAATACCCTATAGCTATAAAACTTTCTCAACTTGTGAGAAACTCAAATCGACATTGGTGGGGCGTCCAAAAATCGATACAGATACTTTAACGCGCTCTTTCTCCTGGTCAACTTCCTCAACAACTCCTTGGAATGAAGTAAATGGACCATCACAGATCGTTACAGTATCGCCAACCTCATAACATATCGCATTACGGAAGTTATTAGCACTATCCTCTACCTTCTCAACAATTCTCTTCACCTCAGCTGCTGATACAGGCTGAGGGTTGCCTCGAGCTCCAAGAAAACCTGAAACTTTAGGAACTGCCCTTACAAGATGCCAACTCTCGTCTGTCAAATCCATCTGTACAAGTATGTATCCTGGAAAAAATTGCTTCGTGGTTTCTACCTTTACCCCTTTTTTAACTTCCATAACATTTTCTACAGGTATGAGGATTTCGCCAAACATGGAACTCATACCTCTGCGTTCCGCTAGTTCTAAAATCTGTTCTCGTACCTTCTGCTCCGCGCCCGAATATACGTTAACTACATACCATTTCACTGCAAAAATCTCCTAACCATTCAGTATTTTGTTTAAACAAGTTAAAATTACAAAATCTGATATGAAAAAGTATATCATCGCAAATATCATCATCAGGATGACAGCGACAGTCATACCAACAGTTTCCTTTTTGGTTGGCCAAGTAACACGTTGCATTTCCCGCTTAACTTGACTTACAAATTCAACCGGACTAATCATACCAATACCTTTCAACTCTGGCAGGGGCGGAGGGACTCGAACCCCCAACCGGCGGTTTTGGAGACCGCTACTCTAGCCAATTGAGCTACGCCCCTTTCTTTTTTATAAAATCACCGAATCAAATTACACAACGGCGAGAGATATTCTAACACAGTGTACGTAAAATCGCAATCACACTCTTAGGAGTTACGTCGCAAAAAAGCAGGAATCTCCAATTCTTCTTCTTGCGCTCGTTTTCCCTGCGATACAGCGTTCACTTGAACCTTTGTTTGGGAGACCGCAGCTGAATTTGTTGCTTCATGTCTCGCAGACGAAAAAGCCCCCCCAGTGATACGTTCAAAAAACGAACGCTTTTTCTTCGTGGTATGATGTTCTGCGGAGCCAGCATCTCCAGCGATTACGCTAATTTCCGGCGCTGTCCTCTCAACTTTTTCCGCAACCATTTCTGACTCACTGATGCGAGCTTCGTTGTCTTTTTCCATTTTTGGGGTGGAATCAGAGTTTGAAGATCCGTCTAGTCTGTTGAGTTTTTCACGGACAGCAGCGGCATCAATGCCTGTAGCAACAACAGATACTCTCATGCGACCATTCAGTGCTTCATTGAAAGTTGATCCAAAAATAATGTTGGCCTCTGGATCGACTTCCTCTCTAATTCTGTTAGCAGCTTCATCTACCTCATACAGCGTCATGTCATAGCCACCGGTGATGTTGATTAGAATGCCGCGCGCGCCTTTCATCGACACATCATCTAACAAAGGATTGGAAATGGCAGCTTCGGCTGCTTCGATAGCTCTTCTTTCTCCTTCTGCATCGCCAGTTCCCATCATTGCTTTGCCCATTTCGCTCATGACAGTCTTGATGTCTGCGAAATCTAGGTTGATTAGGCCAGGCATGACCATCAAATCAGTTACACCTTGCACGCCTGATCTCAATACATCGTCTGCCATTTTGAATGCATCGGCAAAAGTGGTTTTTTCAGTCGCAACACGGAACAAATTCTGATTGGGAATTACAATGAGTGTATCTACATAGCGTTGCAGCTCATCAATGCCTTTTTCCGCAGTGCGCATGCGATTCGTGCCTTCAAAATGGAAAGGTTTCGTCACAACACCAATTGTTAAAACACCATGCTCTTTCGCTATGCGAGCGATAACCGGTGCGGCTCCTGTTCCCGTTCCGCCTCCCATGCCTGCCGTAATAAATACCATATTGCTATTTTTTACATAGCTTACTAAATCATCTATAGCTTCTTCAGCTGCTGCACGTCCAACGTCCGGACGAGCACCTGCGCCAAGCCCACAAGTGATTTCAAGACCAAGCTGTACGCGCCTTTCACATAAAGACTGCAAAAGTGCTTGAGCATCCGTATTCGCTACGACAAAATCTACCCCTTCAAGACCAGATTGAATCATATTGTTAACGGCATTGCCTCCAGCGCCACCTACTCCAAATACCGTAATTTTTGGTTTTAGATAAGCACTTGCATCTCGATCTGTTTCAAAAAAATCTCGTTGAGCGCCCATATCTGCTATGTTATTGATATTTACCTCTTCTGCTATCGCCATCTCATAATCCTACACTCTCCGGTAGTTGATTTTATACGCTGTTCGCATTAATTACAAGTTATTGTTAAGCCAATGAAGCGCTTTTTGCAGGATATTGTTTTTCTTTTTTTGATTTTTTTTCCTTTCAGATCCGATTTGAGCATTCTCCGCAGATTGAATGAACTTGATCATGCCTAAGCACACCGCAAAACTGTTCGTTATTGGCATGCTTAAATTACTCGGATTTTTTGTTGTGTTTTTTATAATAACACGTTTTTTCAATAAATTAGCAGCATAATCTTGAATTCCGGTAAGATGACTCCAGCCACCAGTTAGTATAATGTCGGTTGCAAAATCAGAATGAAATTTCGATTTGTCTATATAGTCTTTTATGCGTTCAAAAATTTCACTGACGCGAGCGTGGACTATGCGATTAAGTACGGCTTTTGGTACATTTTGAAAAGTAATTACCCCGTCTTCTTCAATAACAGGAACGACCATCATATCTGATTCATCTGCGATAGACACAACAGCAGATCCGTATAATGTCTTTAATCTTTCTGCGCTTTCATATGAAATGCCAAGACCATAGGCTATATCTTTTGTTATATGTTTTCCTCCGAGAGACAGAACACCGGCTCCGCAAAATACTCCCTGGTAAAAAAATGCAATATTTGTCGTGCCTCCGCCTAAATCTAATACTATATGATTAGCGTCGGTATCATCAACTGCCCATAAACCTGCAGCATATGCAGATGATATAACGTCCAATAATTCCAGATGACAGTGAGATAAACACATAATGATGTTTTGTAACTGTTCTGAAGGAATGGTTACGATATTCACAACTGCACTTAATTTTTGAGAAACCATGCCTATTGGATTGCGAATATTTGATAGTGAGTCTAAAGAATAAGTAACCGGAATTACATGAATTACTTCGTCTTGCTCTACATTTTTCGTACATTGTTCTGCAATGTATGCAATATCATCTTCGCAAATAACTCTGCCGCCGATATTGAGTGACAAATCAACAAATTGTGAACGAATGTTCTGTCCAGATACGCTTACATAAACTGATTGCACTTGTACATTCGCCATTTTTTCTGCATCTTCTACAGCTAATGCTATAGACTTTTTTACAGAATCTATATCAATGATTAATCCGGCGCGCACTCCGGTGCAGCCACAGTGTCCAATTCCTATAAGTTGGAATTGGCCATTTTCTGCAATGTGTGCAATACAACAACATACCTTTGTTGAGCCGATATCTATAACTGTAATTATGCTTTTGTTTTTCATTTTCTAGAAATCACTACTCTATCTAATAATCGTAAATCTAACGCGGAAATATCAGGTTTGAAAAAACCATTGCGATCCGCGATTTCTCCTAAAATTGTCAAGGCACGTGTTAAATTGCGTTCAGGTAATTTAACTAATACGCCTTTATTGAGCTTTATGTTCCAACGACGCTTGCTAATCCACATAGCAAATACGAG
Organism: uncultured Alphaproteobacteria bacterium; assembly: GCA_944390775.1. GTDB lineage: Bacteria > Pseudomonadota > Alphaproteobacteria > UBA3830 > UBA3830 > CALXQQ01. Next base: position 29,471 of record CALXQQ010000015.1, on the reverse strand, counting down.
TTGCTTTTTAAACTGTGGGAATTTTTCAAGAATCGATAATAAATGAGCTGCTTCTTGTTCTGCTCCTTCTCCTATAATAATTGGTAGATTTTTAAAGTCACCAATCCCATCGTATTCTAGAATTTTTCCTTCATTGTCTACTAAGTAAAGTTTGTGTTTTGATTGCAAAATAGCTATCGGGACACGTTCTGTTAATCGAATGTATAGTAAATTAGGCAGTCTACGCTGTATGCTTGAAGAGCGTACCCAGGCGACATTTTCCAATTTTTGTTTTACCTTCCATAAGTCTATTGCAAAAATATTGCTGTGATATCGAATGCCTGAAGCTTTTAACAGTAAAACATCTGATACTCGATCATTACCATCGAACACAACTTTTTTAACACAAAAATGATTGTTTCTAACCCGAGAAATTTGTTCCCTGCAAAAATACATACTAATAGCAACGCTTACAATGAATGAAGTTGCCCAAAATAAACTGCTTTTGAAAATCGTACGTATTTGCACAGGTAGATCAATGGCTCCTTTCACCAATACGGATAATCTCCCATTCGAGCTTTATGCCGAATTTATCGTACACCTTTTCAATGATTTGTTCACCAAGTTTTTCGATATCTTCTGGCGTAGCATTACCATCATTTACGATAAAATTACAATGCTTCTCGGACACAAGAGCACCGCCTAAGCGCATTCCGCGACATCCAGCATCCGATATTAATTGCCATGCTTTCATTCCTGCAGGATTCTTGAAAGCAGAGCCGCAAGATCTTTTGTCCAAGGGTTGAGAATTGCGACGTGCTTCAGCTATCTCATGTAACTTTCTGGAAATTGAATAGTCAACTCCTACATTAGCCTTGAACCAGGCTCTTGTTATGATATGTCCTTCTGGCAGATTAGTATAACGATACCCATGCTCTACCTGGTTGGCTTTTACCCATTTAACACTTCCATCGGGAGTGATAGATTCATATTCCTGAAGTATATCGAATATTTCTGCTCCATAGCATCCGGCATTCATACGAATTGCTCCACCGATGGAGCCGGGGATTCCCATCAAAAATTCCAATCCGCCAAGATTATGGTCTACAGCAAAAACGGATAATTCTGCACACGACAGAGCTGCCCCTGCTTCTAAAATTCCATTTTCTTCATATATGTTTTTGAACCATGATCCAAGCATGATTACAACGCCACGTATGCCTCCAGAACGGACTAGCACATTAGACATAGCGCCCAATACTGTAATAGGTATATCATCTGGTAATTTACGTAAGAATGTTACAAGGTCATCCATGTCTTCTGGCGTGAACAGGTAGTCAGCACATCCGCCTACTCCCAGACGTGACATCTTTTTTAGGGATGCATTCTGCAACAATTGTCCTCGGACGGCTATCATGGGCAGTGTCATTATAATCTTTCCTTAATGTATTCTGAGAATTTATGTGCCCAATTTGTGATGTCACCTGCTCCCATGAAAATTATAGAATTATTTTCTTTGAGAAGAGGCTGTATCTTTTCCCATAGATCATCTATGTCCTGCACACATTCTGCTGGTGTAGTATTGTGCTCTTGCAAACGATTTAACAGTGAAAAATGGTCCAAGCCATTGGGTTCTTCTCCTGCGGTATAAATAGGGGTAATAAATGCATAATCACTTAATTCTAGAGAAGTCACAAACTCATCTATAAAATTACGTAAACGACTATATCGATGGGGCTGGATGACAACGATAATTTTTCCCTTACATAAACTACGCATTGCCTTAATTACAGCGCTAATTTCTGTGGGATGGTGCGCATAGTCATCTATAACAGTTATGCCGCGCCAGTCCACTAATTTTGTAAACCGACGTTTAACTCCACGAAATGATTCTAGTGCAACTCTTACATGTTCTTCTGATATGCCAAGTTCTAAAGCAACTGCTACAATCGAAAGAGCATTCTGCACATTGTGCTCTCCGAACATGTTAAGACAGATTTTAGGCCATATCGAAGGTACATTATATTTCTCAACTATTGCCTCTGAAAATACTACATCAAATTCCGCTCCTTTATCAGATAACACAATATTGTTTGCAGATATATCTGCGGGACTGCGCAATCCATACGTAATAATGCGTCTATCGATAATGGACGATATAAGCCGAGCAACTTCTGGATTGTCGCTGCATAAAATGCCTAAACCATAGAATGATAAATTGCCGATGAATGTCATGAACATATTGCGTAATTCATCACTATCTTTGAAATTGTCGACATGATCAAAATCAATATTGGTTACAATAGCGATTTGTGCATGCAAGCGCGTGAATGATCCATCTGATTCATCGGCTTCGACAACCATCCAATCTCCGCTTCCGAGACGTGCATTATTGTTATACGCGTTGATTATGCCGCCATTTATTACGGTCGGATCAAGACCGGCTTGATCTAATAGGGAGGAGACAAGAGATGTAACTGTTGTCTTTCCATGACTTCCCGCTATGGCTATTGCTGATTTCATTTTCATGAGTTCTGCTAACATTTCCGCTCGTTGTACAACGGGAATTTTTAGTCGACGCGCTTCTTGAACTTCTACATTATTTGGCATTACTGCTGATGATATAACTACTACAGATGCGCCATGCACATTAGATGCATGATGTCCTATGGTAATGTTGACGCCTTTACGCATTAAGCCTTCAACCATAGAATTAGCATGCAAATCGCTTCCGCTAACTTTATAGCCTAAATTAACCAAAATACTGGCAATGCCACTCATGCCGATGCCACCGATTCCTACAAAGTGAATGGTGCCAACGTTTCTCACAAAACCCTTCATTCCTGTCCACTAACCATTTTTATACAGTCGATAAAGCTATCCGCTGCAGTACTTGCAGAGCTATCAATGATATTCGATGCAGCTGTCTTAAGCAATTCTCTGTTGGAAAAAATTTCATCCAACAATGAGGCCATTCTTGTAACGATAAACTTTTTTTCTTCTAACACCCATGCACTTCCTTTGCGGCTATAATAGGTCGCATTGCAAAGCTGATGATTTTCCGCCGAAGAGGGGAACGGGATTAGTATGGCTGGTCGTCCTAATGCCGATAATTCCGATAGGGTAGATGCGCCAGCACGGCAAATTACCAACTGGGAGCTGCTCATAACTTTCGCTACATCATCAATGTAAGGCTCTACTGTCGCTTTTACGCCGATCGATTTGTAAATTTGTTGCAGTTTTTCTACATTGCCGTAACTCTCTTGTTGAATTAACTCAAGATTACGACGAGTTGTGTCGCTTAAGCGTGATAGCACTTCGGGAATTATACTTGAGAACGAACGAGCACCTTGGCTGCCTCCCATCACTAAAATTGTAATCTTGTCATCACACTTGTATGGAACTTTTTTCAGAAATTCTTTCCGAACTAAGGCTGAGATTTTTTTCCAGCCATTTGCTTGTTCATAGCTTGTAACGCGTAGATTAGCTATCGCGCTGAGCAAACGATTCGCGCGACCTATGACAGCATTTTGTTCGTATAACACAACTTTAGTGCCACATAATTTTGCCACTAGTATGGGGATAATCGTGAATAAACCACCAAAGCCTACAATAACATCAGGACGCCATCGAACGCACAGTAACAGCATGCGTAGTATGATAACTATGGTGCTGCCAAAGTTCTGCAATACTCTGTTCCATCCAAATCGTATGCTTGGGAATGCTTCCACGTCAGCTATATCCTTACAAAAAGGAAGGCCACGGCTATCGACGATTAATTTGCCCTCGTGTCCTTTGGTGTGCAAGGCATCCAATAGTGCACACGCAGGGTAGATATGCCCTCCAGTACCTCCGGCACAAACAGCGACTTTCATTAGTGCTCCGCTTTATTTTTCCTTTCAAAATGTTAGTAAAATTGCTTTGTTATGTAAAGTCTGATATGCTGCATCACTGTCTACTTAAGGAGAAGTGAAGTGGTGGTCAAGAATCCTTGGGATGATGAAGATCCTTGGAAAAACTCTCATAAAATTGAAGACTGGAAAAGCAAGATGTTTTCCTTTTTCGGGTTCAAAAAAGGTCGAGACTTTTTCGCTAATAAACGGCAAGTGTTAGTTCTATTGGTTGTTTTGTATTCTTTGACGGGTTTTCATCAAGTGCAGCCTGATGAAAAAGGTGTAGTACTGCGTTTTGGTAAATGTGTGCGAAAACTGGAGCCAGGATTGAGTTATGTTTTACCATCTCCTATAGAGAGAATGATTTTGAAAAAAGCTACTCGTATCAATCAGATTGATATTACCAGTAGCGAGAGCAAAGAAGGTTTAATGCTTACAGGTGATTTAAACTTGGCCAATGTTAGCTTTAGCGTACTGTGGAAGATTAAAGAAGATGATATAGAAAGTTTTATTTTTAACACACGTAGGCCGGAGAAGATTATTCGAGGAGTAGCTGAGAGTGTTATGCGTGCTATAGTTGGTAGCAACAAATTCACATATATTCAGACAGAAGGATGTAGTGAAGTTCAGAATAAGGCGAGAGAGGATATGCAAGCTCTTATGGATCAATATAATGCTGGCGTAGAGATAATAAGGGTTTCTTTACGAAAGGTTGATCCTCCAGCATCTGTCATTGACTCATTTAGAGATGTGGAGCGAGCACAGGCAGAGCAACAAAGCGAAAAAAATAAAGCGGAGGCCTATGATAGAGATACTCGTGCAAGAACTAGGGGAGAAATAGCTGAGAATTTGAATAAGGGCGAAGCGCAAAAGCAAGCATTAATAGAGAATGCTCGAGGCAATGTTGCGCGGTTTTTGTCTGCCTATTCTCAGTACAAATTGGCTCCAGATGTAGTTGCTAAGCGAATGTATATAGACACAATGAGAGATCTCTATAAGAATGTTAAGAAAGTAGTGGTAGATAGTAATGTTCAGTCCGTTCCATATCTTTTACCGCTAGCTGCAGCTCAAAGTGGAGATGACAAGAGTAAAGGAGCAGGGGTATGAGAGCTATTCGATCCATTTTATATGCAATAGTTGCTTTTGTAGTTGTTTCAGACTGTGTTTTTACAGTTAATCAGATGCAGCAGGCTCTTATAACACGCTTTGGTGATCCTGTTCGGTTGCTAAAGGAGCCGGGGTTATATGTTAAGGTTCCGTTCATTGAGGATGTTGCATTTTTTGATAAACGTGTGATCAGTGTGGAAATGTCAGCATTGGAGGTTACTCTTGGCGATAAACGTAGGGTTATTGTTGATGCGTTTGGCTGTTATCGTATTTCAGATCCACTGAAGTTTTTCCAATCCGTTCATAATGAAAGTGGGGTACAAAAGCGGTTATACCCTGTTGTGCTCGGAGTCCTCAGCAGTGTCTTTGGAAAAATAGAGTTATCTTCACTTTTATCTGATTCACGTAGTGACACGGTGACGCGCATTCGTGGTGAGGTAAGCAAAGCTGTTAAGGGATTTGGGTTAGAAGTTGTTGATATTTGCATTCGTAAGACAAATTTGCCTCCGCAAAATAGTGAAGCTATCTGCAAACGTATGATCAGCGAACGTGAGAGAGAGGCGAAAGAGCTTCGTGCGAAAGGTGTGGAAATTTCTAAAATTATTCGCTCAACGGCAGATAAAGAGAACGCCATAGAGCTAGCTAAGGCGGCAGCGAAGGTTCAGGAGTTAATAGCAGAAGGAGAGCTAGAAGCCAACAAGATTTACACAGAGGCTTTTTCCAAGGATAAAGAGTTTTTTCAATTTTTCCAATCTCTTGATGCTTATAAGGCAGCATTTTCGAGTAAGAATGCAGCTTTTGTCTTATCTCCGTCGGGGGAATTTTTCGACTTTATGAAACATGGTCTAAGGTAAGTTATGCATAAGATAATACTTGGAGCTGTTGCGATTTGTAGTTCAATGGTTTGGGCTAATTCTAACAATTCGCGCAAGGCTTATGATGGTGATATTCAATCTTTGATGAATACTGTTGTCGACATTATTGTCCCTGACAAAGATACAGACAATTCTAAGACGAGAAAAATATCTGATGGGGCTGGTTTTATTATTCATGAAAGTGGATACATTGTAACAAACTGTCATGTAATAGAGAATGTCGAAAAGATTAAGGTCGTCATATACGATGGGACGGCATACACGGCAACTGTTATAGGAAAAGATGATCGTTCAGATATTGCATTATTAAAAATTGATACGAAGAAGAAATTGCCTGTGATATCCTGGGGGGATTCCGATAAGGTAGAGGTATGCGATCGCGTGCTAGCAATTGGCAATCCCTTTGGATTTGGTAAGACAGTGACAGCTGGTATTATTTCCTACAAAAATCGTAATTTATCCAATCAAATTGCTGAGATAGGGGCAAATGGTGATTTGGTGTCTTATTTACAGACGGATGCTGCTATCAATCATGGTAATTCTGGTGGGCCTCTTTTTTCTGTTAGTGGTCAATTGATCGGCATGATGACGATTTTTTGGGGTGATGATATTCATAGCACAGGCATTAATTTTGCGATTCCTTCAAATACAGTGAAAAAAGTTGCAGAACAACTGAAAAATTATGGGCACATGCAACGTAGTTGGTTGGGTATTAATGCCGAGCCATTAGAACGAGATGTTGCGATTGCTTTGGGGCTGGATAATATAGGTTATTCCATCAAATCTGTGGAACCAAATTCTCCTGCTCATCGTGCTTGTTTGCAAGCAGGAGACGTAATTATCGCTTTGAATAATGAGGCCATCAGCGAAGACACTAATTTTGAATATTTGCTTAATAACCTTCCGATTGGAGAGGTAATCCCGATAAAGGTTCTCAAACAGGGAGGGATCACGACTTTTAGCGTTACCGTTGAAGCAAAGCAAGATGTTGAAAGCGCAAAAGAGACGCAAGAATCTTGTCCTGAATTGAAATATGAACTTATTGATGGTACGGCCATAGGTGTGGCTGAACTTACGAATGAATTGCGTAATTTCTTCAATATTCCATCGAGTGTAGATGGCGTTGTCGTAGGATATGTTGGAGATAGTTCTCTGCTATCGGTAGGAGATGTCATAACGAGAATAGGACAGGCGTCTGTTTCTTCAGTAAGTGATGTAAAAGCAAAAATGAAATCGTTGCCTCAAACTAGGAATACTGTGGCTTTTTATGTGTTTTATCCGCAAGAATCTTCTCCGGATAGAGAGGAGTTTCGATATGTTTCCGTTAATATATCAGGTCAAAATGCACGACACAAAGTGAAGGAAATGATCAAAAAAATAGCACGTCGAGCAGGTACGACAAAAAGATAATGCGCGATGTAATTGTTATAAGTGGCCTTACGGGTTCAGGCAAAAGTGATCTTGCGATTGCATTAGCGCGGTGTGAGCGAATCGACTGTGCGTGGCTACCTCGCGAAGTGGTTATGGCGCTAGAGAGGTTACCGGTTGAAATTCGGAATAGGCCTGGTGAAATCGTTAATGCGGATATGACTCAGTTGTATGATGAGCTGCGAATTCTGACGGCTTTTCCTAGCGAGAGTGATTTTGCGATGGCGCCACATCATTTATTTGGGATTTTGTCGCCGGATCATTCGACTTCTGCTGCAGAATGGTTGCAAATGGCTGTTGAAAAAATATCAGAAATACATCAGCGAGGATTTATTCCAATTGTATGTGGAGGAACAAGTTTTTACATAGATGCTTTAATAGATGGATTGGCAGAAATTCCTGTAATTCCCGATGATTTTAGATCGGAAATTTCTATGCAGCTGCATACAATGGGGAGGCAGGCGTTTTTTGAGCAGCTGCAAAGGTTTGATCCGGAACTTGGTCGGATATTACATCCAAATGATACTCAGAGAATATTACGTGCTAGTGAAGTGGTGCAGTTTACAGGTATTCCACTGTCTCAGTGGTGGAAAAAGCGAACATCGTCTGATTTTGTATTTCATCATATTTGCATTATCCCGCAACGAGCTGTTTTGCGTGAACGGTGCAGATTAAGGCTGGAACGTATGTTGGATAGAGGTGTTTTGGCTGAGGTTAAAGAGTTTATATCATATTATCCGCAGTATAATGGTCCATTGAAAAAGGTGATAGGTTTTAATGAGGCATTGGAAGTGCTCAAAGGTGAGATTTCCATCGATGAATTTTTGGAGAAAACTTTAACTCGTACCATGCAGTATGCTAAACGACAATCGACCTGGTGTCGCAATAAATGGGGGTTTAAAGCTAGTTCGCCATCAAAAATCTAATTGCATATAGTGTTTAGGTGGGGAAACATTCGTTATGCGATCTTGCAATATTTCTCGAAATGACGGACGAGATTTTATTCGTACATACCAGTCTTTTGCTATGGGATAATTCTCCCATTTAATAACATCGAGATAGTCTAAACACGATATATGGGATGCTGCGACAATATCTGCAAATGAAAAATCTGTACCAGCTAACCAATTGCGATGTTCTGAAAGCCACGCAATATACTCAAAGTAGCGTTTTAGCGATTCAGATCCACGTCTTACCGCAGTTGAATCCGGTGATGAGTGTAGGATATATCGTTTTAATACGCGTTCAAAAACAATAGGGTAGGTGACTTCTGCAAAAAACATCTGATTAAATAATGTGATAATGCTTCTGGTTTCTGCTCGCTCTTTATTAGAAGATCCAAAAAGTGTGGACGCGCGATATGATTGCTCTAGATATTCTATAATTGCATACCATCCTTCATAGACATGCTTGTCCAGCTCCACCAATGTTGGTAGATCGGATAAAAACTGCAAATCAGAAAAATTAGAACGGCGTTCCCATGGTAACTCTGTAATGCGAGCACATTCTAGAGATTTCTCCGATAAATACAGACGTATTTGGCGTCCAAAAGCACAAAGAGGATAGTAATACAATTCACGCATAATTATAAAAAACCACTACGGGTTGATTCTAAGTAGATTTGGACAAAAACTCAAGATTATGTATGAATGTCCTAATTGCATCTGACATTAGAAGCTAAATTCTCCCATGTTGCCAGGTTCAAGTGGCGAGCTGGTTCCTACTGTGCATGGTTGCATTTTGAGCATTTTCATGAGAAGTAAATCTCGAGTTATCCAAAATGTGGCGTGCTTGGGACTGACAGTAATATGATTGTCAATTGTCGGAGGATTGCTCTGAACGTCAATGACAAATGCGATAGGTTGGGGTGCGATGTTTTTTATGCGTATACATGGATCTGGCAAAGAACAACAAAAACAGTCGGCAGGACCTCCATACATCGAGTTGCGCGTTTTTGTTAGATTAGGCTCTACAATATATATCAGTGGTTTTAAATTATCGTCTAACGTATTTTGATATGCTATACCCAAAACTTTGAATGGGATAAATCCAACATAACTATCTGAAGATTCAAGTCCATTATGATCATGTGCAGGCTTTGGTAGTCGATGGTTGTGTGCAACATAAGCAGATAATGCGCATGCAATCGATTCAATATTATCATGCATACGCTGTATTCTGAGAGCACGCTGAGAAGTCAGTGATTTTTTCATAAAAAAGCCTGTAACGATGCCGAGAACAGATAGGGATATCGCAATTTCTAGTAGCAGTGATCCTTTACCATATCCGGAACAAAATGACGCAATCATTGTTCTTATTTTGGAAATTATATGTTTGGCCTGCAAAACATTCTCCTGTAGCATTAGAAGCTTTTATTACGTGTACTTCTCCAGTGTGAGGATTACCGGTATCACAATTTTTATCTATAAAATGTGCATCTTCTGGAGATAATATGCCGTTAAAATTGGCATTGTCATTTGTGCCGCCGGATAAAATAAGCCATGTTCCGGAATGGCCACTTACGTTGGTTGATATAGTGAAGTATCCTCCGACTTTACTCTTTGGGTATCCTCCGACGAGATCCATACTGATAAGATCTGCGGCTGAGAGTTGTGCCCAAAAACGCCTTACATCTTCCGGTGAATTGATGATCCCATCGCCACGACCATTTGTAACATTGCCTCCCCATATGTCTGTTGCATTTGTTAGATCTCCTGGCAAAGCATTATAGCGATCTGTAAAAGATTGTATGGCTACACGCATAACATTAACCTGTTCTATAACAGATCGGAGTTTGGCTGTACGAATCAGTTCTCTGCCTTTTATAACAAATCCTGTGACTAGTCCAATGATTGTAAGAGCTATTGCTACTTCCAAAAGCGAAAAACCAGATTGCTTGCGTTTCATTTTTTGAACTCCAGAGGGCGAGGATCATTTGCAAACTTTTTATATAGTTTCTTATCTGCATTATGATATGACTTTTTCCGCAGAATTGTCGCTTTCAAGAAAATTACCAATTCTGTTACATCTGTGCCTTTTTCTCTCGCGCCAAATAAAACATCTGTTTCGGATAAGCCTGGTAATCCGTTTCTGTTGTTATGAGAGGTTTCTTGCATTAATCCACCCATAACCACTACTTGTCCTGATTGCAAACGCAGTACTGAATCGAATTCACGAACATCTACTATTGGAATTTTTTGAGTTTGGTAACTTGTATTCTCATTATTGTCATTGCCAGCAACATTTGTACGATATAGTAGCGGTAATTCCTTATACTTCACTATTCGAGATATTGTCGGACGCAAGTTAAGCAAAATTGTGTTGTTACGAATATCTACAGATGGAATGACCGACATGATGAGTCCAACAGGAATCGTATGTAATGTTGTTGATAAAAAGTCTGTGCTGCGATTGTCGCTCACAGTCGCATATTGACGCTGTAACGATGGCAGATAAATTACTTCGTTTTGTGCTACCTTTAGTACTGCTGATTGGTTGTTTAACACCGTGATTCTCGGGCTTGATAATGTTTTCACCGCGCCAAATTTTTCAATTAAACCTGCTACGATATTGAGATTTGCTCGACTAATACCAAAAGATAGAAGCTCAGAACGTCTTCCCATATTATTATCGAAGTTTTTACTAATAAGTGCGCCATTGTTTCTTAAGATATCCCAATTAATTCCGCCCTTAAATTCATCATTTAAATTAACCTCTAAAATCTTTGCTTCTATGAGTACTTGTGCCTCTGATGAATCTTTTAATAGCTTTAAATAGTTTTTTACCAGTTCTTGTTTGTTTTGCGTGGCATATACAGTTACTATTCCGCCTTGCCGATGAATAGAAACATAGCTTTTTTCGTCATCTCCTATGATTAATTTTAGTGATCGTTCTAACTCTTCCCAAAAATCGCTTTTTGATACGCCAGTTACAAGGCTACAGGAGCCATTATTATTGTTTTGTGTATTGCTTGTTGTTTCATCCAAATTGTTATTGGAAAATATGTCGGTAGATATTGAAATGCTGCTGTGAATGTCTCGTTCTATGTTTAAGAACTGTACATTGTATACTTTTAGCATCGGAGAATCGTATTCGATTTTAACAGAATCTCCATTTATTGTGTATTTTAATCCGACACTGGAACATATATCCTTCAGCACCTCTATTAATGGGCGAGCTTTTGCGTGAAATACAACAGAGCCTTCAATATCCCCATTAAAGAAAATGTTGAGACCAGCCGTGTTTGCAAGCTGCACTAGAATATTCCTAATGCTCATGTTTTCCGTAACGGAGAGGGATACTGGTTTGTAAAACTTCTCAGAGATAATTGGTTCATTTTCTTCTAATCCTGGGTCAAATACAAAATCTTCATCTTCATCTGACACGGGAAATGATATATCTTCTAGCGATTGCGGAACGAGGTTTTTTTGCTGAGGTGTACGAGCTTCTTGCCATGAGTCGCAGCCAATCAAACTCAATAGAAGTAGTGTCACAATAACATTATTCATATGAATTACAACCAATACCATGTATATTAAAAAGCAAAAATAACAATTTGTACAGACTTTTATTTTGCATTTAGTTCTTTATTTAAGAAAATGACGACATGCCCTATGTTTTTTAATCAATTTTTATAATTGCTTGAAGTGCGCTTATGTGGTACTTTTCTTCTTAAAGTACTGAGGTGTTGTTCTATGTTGAGTGGAATTTATGTCGCTCTTGTGACTCCGTTTAAAGATGGAAAAATTGATTTTGCAGCTTTTGAAAGATATGTCTCGCATGTGATAAGTGCTGCTAAAATTTCTGGTGTCGTTGTATGTGGTTCTACAGGTGAGTCTTTGATGCTCACACAAGAAGAAAAAAAGAGCTTGATTAGTACTGCTGCTCATGTGGTTGATGGTAAGGTGAAGCTGTTTGCAGGTATTATCGAATCCTCACAGGATGCAGCGTTGGATATCATGCGTAATACAGAAAATTTGGTAGATGGCTTTCTATGCATTTGTCCATATTACATCAAGCCTTCTCAGGAGCAATTGTATGGGTATTTTTCCACGATAAGTGCCCAAACAGAGAAGAGCATCATATTGTACAATAATCCTGGTAGGTGTGGTGTATCTATAGAGTGGGATTGCTTTAATCGCCTTGTTGAAATCAATAATATTGTGGCGATTAAGGAATGCGCATCTGACTTAACTCGATTTGCTTTGTGGCGAAAAAATATAAAAGGGCAATGTGCGTTTTTATCAGGTAATGATGATACTTTTTGCGGAGCTCTGGCCATGGGGGCAGATGGCGTAATATCGGTTTCTGCTAATATTGCTACAGCTCTGTACGTAAGGATGTATTGTGCATATCAAGAAGGAGATTTTGAGCGTTTTGCAGTTTTGAGAGATTCTCTAGCTCCATTGCATTCTTTGCTATTCAAAGAACCAAGTCCTGCTCCTGTAAAATATGCTTTAAGCAAGATGGGGCTTATGACAGATGAGGTTAGGGCGCCATTGACAAGTTTATCATCTGCATTAAAATCTTCTATTGATGGATTTTTAGAGCAGAATGGATTTGTTTGATGGGAGATGAGGTCGCCAATAACCGTAAAGCGTATTATGATTATGAGATCTTAGAAAAGATCGAAGCTGGGATCGTGCTGTGCGGTTCAGAGGTGAAGTCTTTGAGGGGGCGTCGCATAAGTTTGTCGGATGCGTATGCTGGGCTTTCCCGTAATTGTGAGGTGCTGTTGTATCAGCTGCATATTCCGGAATACCCGGCTGCCAATCGCATGAATCATGTTCCGAAACGTACCCGAAAGCTATTGTTACACAAAAGACAGATTTCTCGTTTAATAGGGCAATTAAAAAATAAGGGTTTTTCTCTGATTCCCCTCAGTGTGTATTTCAATCAAAAGGGATATGTTAAGGTCTTGTTGGGATTGGGATGCGGTAAGAAAAACGTGGATAAGCGCGAGACAATTAAACAGAGAGAATGGAATAGAGAAAAAGCGCGTTTGTTAAAGAAAAACTGGCATTAATCTGCGCATAAAATGCCACAGAATAGATAATTTAAATTACTAATGCAAGCAATGCTCTTGGAAAGATTCGATAGGTGTGTTATAATAACAACACTTTGTGGGGGAGAGTGTGAATGTCCAAAAGTCTAGCGAAGAGTGGTTTTTCTGTTGGAGAATTGGTTGTGTATCCTGCTCATGGAGTTGGGGTTGTTGAGGGTATTGAGACTCAGGAAATCGCAGGAACTAAGCTAAATGTATTGGTTGTATACTTCAAAAAGGACAAAATGAAGGTGCGCTTACCAATCAATAAAACCATTGGTGGCAAACTGCGTAAGTTGTGTACAAAAGAAGAAATAGATGAGGTACTGGAATGTCTTAAGGTGCCTGTCAGAGTTAAAAAAAGCATGTGGAGTCGTCGTGCTCAAGAGTATGAATCAAAGTTAAATTCGGGTGTTCCTTTGTCTATCGCGCAGGTGGTAAGAGAACTGTATCGTAGTTCATCACAGCCTGAGCATTCGTATAGTGAGAGGCAAATTTATCATGAAGCACTGCATAGGTTGACTAGTGAATTTGCGGCTGTTACGAATATGGATGAGGAGGAAGCGCGTGCTAAATTAGAAGATATTCTCTGTAATAAAAAGGTGGCTTAAATTTTAACAGCAGTGCCTTCTGTGTTGCATGCGTCATATGTTGATTATGGTTTCATTGAGTATGTATATGACGATAAATGATCCTGTAGCATACTTCTGGGATGCTCCTTGTTGTGTATCCCATTCGACTCTGTGCACATAGCGTTGAATTTTTAAAAAGGCTTTCTTTTCGATTTGCCTTACGCGCTCTGCAGATAGGTTTTCTTCTTTTCCAATTTGCTGGAGTGTTTGAGGGGGGACTCGTAAACGGTAGTTGCACACTATATTGTACTCTCGCTTTGTGAGAGTATTTAAAGCTTCGTGTAGTATTTTTTTTCTATAGGCATATTCTTGCTTTTCCGCTAGTTCATGCTGAATGTTTTCGCGTTCATCTGCTAGAAAATCCTCCCAAGTTGAACCGCTATTTTCTTCTAGATTCGTGTTAGTGGAAAAATCTCTGCTACTAAAGCGGGTTTCTGCAGTTATAACTGATTCTTCTTTTACATTTAGTGCTTCTGCTATCTTAGCGGCATTTTCTTCAGTGACATCGCTTATTCCTAAGAAACGTTTTATTTTTTGTAAGCCGAAAAATAACTTTTTTTGATCTTTTGCGCCACTCCATTTCACTATGGACCACGAGTTATAAATATATTCCTGCATTTTTGATTTGATCCACCATAGCGCATATGTGGAAAATTTATATCCTATACTTGGATCATAATGCTGTATTGCGTGCATGATACCTATGTTTCCCTCAGCGATTAGGTCGGATTGAGAAAGGCCATATCCTCCGTAGCCTTTAGCGATTTTTACGACAAGTCTCAAATGGCTGGATATCAGTTTATCTAGCGCTTTTTTATCATGATTTTCTCGCCATCGTTTTGCTAGTACATATTCTTCGTTATCTTCTAAAATAGGTATTTTTTTTACTTTTGAAATATAAGAGGTGAGTGCGATATCTTCTAAAGACATAGTCAGTCTCCTTTTTAGTCCAGGTGAAAAAGCGTCCTGCTAAACATTGCCATCCTCGGAATACCATAAGGCGCTGAGCGAACTCAGCGCGATAGTGAGATATACAAAGAAAGAAATTGAAAATCCGCCGAGCGCGGACTCTCATTACATAGTGCCAGGGACACCCGACATAGCTTTTAGTGGACGAGCCTCTAAAACTTCCTCTTCGCCTGGAGGCGAAGTAACATCTTTAATGGTGTACCCCCTGCCCCATACAGTCTCAATATAGCATTCTCCATCAAGAACGTCCATTAATTTTTTTCTTAATTTACACACGAATACATCTATAATTTTCAGTTCTGGTTCGTCCATGCCGCCGTAAAGGTGGTTTAGGAACATATCTTTTGTTAATGTTGCGCCTCTTCTCAGGCATAATAATTCTAAAATAGCATATTCTTTTCCAGTTAAATGCAATGGTTTACCATCGATTTCTACTGTACGACTTTGCAAATTAAGCACCATTCGTCCAATTCTAATAATCGATTCTGAATGCCCTTTAGACCTCCTAATAACCGCTTGGATTCTAGATACTAATTCTTTTGCATCAAATGGCTTTGTAATATAGTCGTCAGCACCAATATCCAAACATGTTACTTTATCTTTTGATTCTGATAAGCCGGATAAAACGATAACAGGAGTATGTATGTTTGATGATCTTAGACGTCTGATTACTTCAGTACCGTCAATATCCGGAAGCATAAGATCAAGAATTATACCGTCATAATCATATATTTTCCCGACTTCTAATCCATATTGCCCAAAACTTGTTGAATCTACAGTTACTCCTTCTTTTTTGAGTAACGCTTCAATCCCATGCATTGTTGGAGCGTCATCTTCAATCAGCAAAATTCGCACTTCTTTCCTCCAAATACAAAACTACATATACACTTGAATATAACATATTATTAAATTCACTAAAAAATAGTTAATATTTTAGGGGCGTGATTTATTTTTTATTCATTCGAAATTATATGTATTGGTACTGCAGCATCTATGTAATATTATAGGTATGAGGATATTATGAACACTGTGAAAATTTATACAGATGGCGCTTGTAGTGGAAATCCAGGCCCTGGAGGGTGGGGTGCGATTTTGCAATTTCCGGATCGCGAGCTCGAGATATCGGGGGGAGAGCTGCAAACAACAAATAATCGCATGGAGCTGATGGCGGCGATTTCTGCATTAGAAGCTGTGCCTATTGGATACAAGGTTGAGCTTTTTACCGATAGCAAATATGTCCAGAATGGTATTACGATTTGGATAAAGAACTGGATAAAGAATAATTGGCGCACAGCTGATAAAAAGCCAGTGAAAAACCAAGAATTATGGTTACGCTTATTGCAATTAGTAGAAAAGTATCAAGTAACTTGGTGCTGGGTTGAAGGGCATAGTGGTCACGAGCTTAACGAAAGGGCTGATAGATTAGCGAGGTCTCAGTGCAAAAAATAAATTTACTTGGATATAGGTTGGAGCAGCTTATAGAGTTGTTTCAGCAGATGGGATTGCAAAAATTAGACGCGAAAAGAGTTTATCCTTGGATTCATGTAAAGAGGGTGAAGGATTTTGATGTCATGTCCGATGTTCCATTATCTGTGCGAGATTTTTGCAAGGAGCATTTTTCTTTGGATCGAGGGAAGTGTGTTCATCGTCAAATTTCTCGTGATGGCACTCAAAAAGCACTGCTTGAAATGGCTGATGGCGAGAAAATAGAAACAGTATTGATTCCTGATGATGACAGAATGACGGTCTGTGTTTCTTCACAGATAGGGTGTGCTATGGGATGCAAGTTTTGTCACACTGGGACTCAGAGCTTAGTTAGAAATTTGAGTGCGAGCGAGATTATCGGACAGATTCTTTTTTGGCAAGATCAATGCGATATAACAAATATTGTGTTTATGGGAATGGGGGAGCCATTGATGAATTTTGAGTCAGTGGAATCTGCGTTGAGTCTACTTCTTTCGCCGCAAGCGCATAATTATTCTCGGCATCGCATTACAATATCTACATCTGGAATAGTAAACGACTCATTTTTGAAGTTAGCGGAGCTAGGGGTGCCATTAGCAATTTCGTTACATGCTCCCAATGATCAAAAGCGAAATGCATTGATGCCTATCAATTTTCGTTATCCTCTGAAAATGTTGCTAGAGGCTGCGAAAGAGTACCGTAGAATTAGTAATACAAAGCACATTACGTTTGAGTATCTATTGCTGAAAGATGTGAATGATTCCAGAGAAGATGCCATACAATTGGTGCGTTTGTTACATGGTTTAGCGTGCAAGGTAAACTTAATTCGTTACAATGATTGGCCTATGTCTCGTTTTGCGCGAACGTCGGAAGACAGAGTGAATGCGTTTGCGTTCGAATTGAAAAAAAGAGGTATTATGGCGACTGTCCGCCAATCTAAGGGTGATGATATTTTCGCAGCATGTGGACAGCTAAAAACGCAGATTATTTCATAAGTGCATATCATTATTAGAGGGTTGCAGGTTGTCTATTGCCATGGTTTTGCTTGGTTTTTGTATTATTTGTGTGCATATAATATGAACTAGTTCAGAATTTGCTTGATTTATAACAAAAGTACTTTAGGATACAGACATGTGTGTTGTAGGAGTTGATATTGGATAACAGAAAAGACACTGAAGAGAAATATAGGGTTAATAGGGCCATTACCGCGCAGAAAGTGCGTTTGATTAACGAGAATGGTGATCCGGTGGGTGTAGTATCCATTAGGGAAGCTATGGTTATGGCTAGAGAAGCTGGTTTGGATTTGGTTGAGGTTGCTCCGCAAGCCAATCCTCCTGTTTGTAAGATCATTAATTACGGAAAACTGAAGTACGAGCAGCAAAAACGTAAATCTGATGCGAAGAAAAAGCAAAAAGTCGTTGAAATAAAAGAGGTAAAACTTACTCCATCTATTGGGGAACACGACTATATGGTTAAGTTATCTAGCATTAAGAAATTTATTGCCGCTGGGAATAAAGTGAAAATTACACTTCGTTTTAGAGGGCGAGAACTGTCGCACAAAGAAATAGGGGTGAATCTGCTGAATCGTTTAATAAGTGATATGCAAGAAACGGCTAAGTGTGATGGTAACCCTCAATTGGAAGGACGCCAAATGATGATGATGTTATCTCCGGTGGTGAATAAATGACAGAGAAGGTATATTTTTGCAATATTACAGGTCTTAACATAAAAGACGCTTTCGATTTGTCTGATTTGCTTGTTGAACAGGAATACGATGCGGTTTCGTGTGCGGAGGATAAAGACAAAAGTTGGTTCGTGGAAATAGTTCACAGTGATGTCTTAGATGTAGCCTTAGTGAAGGATATTGCGAACAAGTTTCATTTTGCAGATATAGAAAGCGGAATTTTCGGCGAGATAGATTGGTTGAAGCGCTGTTTTGAAAACTTTCGTCCGGTTACTATTGGTAGGTTTTTCATTTATGGATCTCATTTGCGGGGAAAAACACTGCCTATTGATAAAATACCTATTGAAATTAGTGCTGCGACTGCCTTTGGGAGCGGAGAACATCCAACGACCAATAGGTGTTTATTAGCACTGGAGACGTTTTTTGATCCTGTGCGTCATAAGCGTGTATTAGATGTTGGTTGTGGATCAGGTATTTTGTCTATTGCCTGTGCGAAATTGGGCGCATCTAAAGTTGCAGGATGTGACAATGATATGGAAGCTGTGCGTATTGCTAAGCTGAATTCGGAAATAAATAATGTCTCGCAGAGGGTAGACATATTTCTAAATCAAGATGATAGTTTTCGATGTGCGAAATATGATTTCGTGGTTGCAAATATTCTAGCTCAGCCACTTATTGCGATGAGAGATAGCATTGCCAATGTTTTAGTTAACAAAGGGTTATTGGTATTATCCGGATTTACTACTGATGATGGTAGTGTTTTGGAACGTTATATTGCATCTGGGTTTCTACTTTTACATCGCTATGATTATCATGGATGGTCGGCGATAGTTTTGCAAAAGTGCTCTGATTGATCTTGCTTCATGATTTAGGCGCACTTTGTATATATTTTTGAAAATCTCATTTATTGAGTGTAGAATAGCAATAGGGCAAAGGAGATAGGTTATGAATCGTTTATCTTTATTTGATAATCCATTGTTTCTTGGATTTGATCATTTTGAGCAACTAATCAATTCTTTAGCCAAATCTCAGGATGATCCTTATCCACCATATAATATTGAGCAATTAGAAAAAGGTGGTTTTCGTATTACTCTTGCTTTAGCCGGATTTCGTAGAGATAGTATTCATATTACATTGGAAAATAATCAGCTGACTATTCGAGGAAAACAGGAAGCGAATCCAAAAGCTGTTTATATTTATCGAGGTATTGCTACGCGTCAATTTATTAAAACGTTTGTGCTGGCAGATGGTGTAGAAGTTATTGGTGCAGAATTCGATAATGGTTTGTTACATATCAATTTACTGAGAGCAAAATATGAAAGTGCTATTAGGACTATTCCCATTGGAGGGGATATTCATGCAGACGTACCACAAACAATAGACAACAAGATAGAGCAAAAGTAAAGTGATTCTTCCAGTCAGATGCTCAATTGTATAGGCACGCGTTTTGTGCACGCAAGTGGATTTGACTGGTTTTATTTTTTACGAAGTTGATCGAAGCTGATAATTTTATCGTCGTCGTTACCTGAGTTAATTTCGACAGACTTGTGTTCGCCATCTCTAGGCGTTCCATCATCTTCAAAAGACGGCGTAAATTGCAACGCAAATTTTACGGAAGGATCAACAAAAGCTGTAAGTGCATCAAAAGCGATGTTTAATGTTTCCTGAACGCCATTAAAACTCAAATCCACAACAAAATGATCAGAATACACTTTCAAATTCCAGTACTGATATTGAATAACTATCATAACTTCTTCAGGATGACGTTCTTTCAAAAAAGCAGGTATTGATACACGCGGATGATCTGTACGAAATCTTATATAAAAGTGATGATTATTGGTCAGTCCATTCTGCGCGACATCTTCCAGTACATCACGCACAACACTAACTAATGCCTTCTGGATTAGCTTATCATACTGAAAATCGCTCACACCTTATCTCCGCAATGATTTCATGGGGCGAGTGATCAGAATCGAACTGACGACCTCCAGAGCCACAATCTGGCGCTCTAACCAACTGAGCTACACTCGCCATAACATCATATAGTCTCGCAGTTTTGAGGGAAAAGGTCAAGCCTAATATGAAGAATTGGATATACAATATTTATAGTTAAAATATTGTATGCCTATATAAAAGCTTCATATGCGGTACGATTCAATTGAACATGACATTTAAATAACATATAATTTCACTGTTTCTGTGGATATTGAATGGTTAAAAGATTCTTTTTTTGCAGTGTATGTGGGGCTCGTTATCCGAAGTGGTTAGGGCGTTGCGAAGATTGTGGTAAATGGAATAGTATCGTAGAGGAGATCCCAACGGATAGTGTAGGGGGAAATGCACAGAAAATTAGCTTTACCGATCTTTCTAGCGATAAACCCAAAGTCGAACGCAAACTAAGCGATATTCCCGAGTATGATCGTGTCCTCGGGGGAGGTATAGTGCCTGGGTCTGTGATACTTGTAGGTGGCGATCCGGGTATTGGAAAATCCACTTTATTATTACAGGTGCTAGCATCTCTTGCTCAAAAGTATACGTGTGTTTATGTGTCAGGGGAGGAATCTGCAGAGCAAATTCAGCTTAGGGCTGCGCGATTGGGCGTTAGTAAGGCTCCAATCAAATTGGCATGTGAGAATAATGTTGATAATATTATTCATTCATTAGATCAGAGTGTCGATTTTCTTGTAATTGACTCTATACAGACTTTGCAAACTCCTCGTATTGAATCTGCGTCAGGAACCGTGTCGCAAGTAAGAGCGTGTTCCAGTGAGTTGATTAATTATGCTAAAACTACGGGGACAACTGTGTTTTTGGTTGGGCATGTTACAAAGGATGGTATGCTTGCAGGTCCCAAAATTTTAGAGCATATGGTTGATACTGTACTTTATTTTGAGGGAGAAAGAACAAGCTCTTATCGTTTGCTGCGATCGGTAAAAAATCGCTATGGATCATGCGATGAGCTAGGTATTTTTGAAATGAAACAAGAGGGGTTGCAATGTGTGTTGAATCCTTCTACTTTTTTTCTCACGCAACGCAGCGAAAATATTCCAGGTACTACAGTTTTTGTTGGAATTGAGGGGACAAGACCTATTTTGGTTGAAGTGCAAGCTCTCGTAACAAAAAGCTATTTTACAGTGCCTAGGCGTACAGTAGTGGGTTGGGATCTCAATCGTTTATTTATGATATTGGCCGTACTGGAGTCTAAGTGCAAAATATCATTCGCCGATCGTGATGTTTATTTGAGTATTGCTGGTGGAATGAAAATCGCAGAGCCGGCTTGTGATTTAGCAGTGGCATTAAGTTTGCTGTCTGCTCGAAGTAATCGTACGACAAGTAATGAATGTTGTGTATTCGGAGAAATAGGTTTAACCGGGGAAGTTCGTTCTATAGCTCGTTGTGCAGAGCGAGTAAAAGAGGCGGCAAAGTTAGGATTTCGTCATGTTATTTTACCGAAGGCGAACAAATTTCTTGATGAACATGTTGATGCAAAAATTGATATCTCTGAAGTTTGTAACCTTGCAGATATTATAGCGATTCTAGGACAGGTGTCAGGTGATGAGTAGAGAATTTTTTAATAGCCTTGATTACTTATACATTGCTATTACTTTTATTTCAGGCGCTGTTGGTTTTTCACGTGGTTTTACAAAAGATTTTCTAAGTTCATGCGCGTGGTTTGGAGGAGCGTTTCTTGCTATTTTTATAGCTCCTTATTTAGCGCCAAGATTGGCTGTGTACATTGGTAATCCAACGCTTTTGCGTTGTGCAGCGATTCTACTCGCATATGTTATTGTGCTTATCACATTGTTGTTGACTATTAATCTGATATCACAGCATGTGAAGCGTACGTTGTTTGTAGGCCTGGATAGAGCTCTAGGTGTATTGTTTGGTATTTTTCGTGGAATTGGAATCTTAGTATGTTCGTGCATACTGTTTTTGTTATTTGGATTTCAGCAGAATCATTATAGATGGATACAAAGGTCGAAATTATCGCCAACATTGTTCGATTTTTCACGTAGCTTGATGCCTAAAATTGTAAAGAGAAGCTTCATTCCTAAAGCTCCACGTCAGACAAAGGAGATAAAGCAGAAATCTGCACCTAAATTGGAACCGCCTATTGTGCAACCAATTAAAGAGACACAGCCAGCGAATCAGGAAAAGAATATCGATGCAATAATGGATGCTGTCGCCGATATTTTGGCAACACATCATACGAAAAAGCCAGAACAACCGGTGTCAAATGTGCCGCCTCCTAATTTGGCTGCTAGACCTAAAGGTAAGAAAAAACGAGAAATCGAGAAGTATGGCATTATGTCGCTTATAGATGCGAGACGTAAGCGCAGAGAAGAAATAAAAAAGATCAGGCTAAAGCAGGAGATCAAGAAAAAAATGGAAGAGGCCAAACGTCAGAAACAGCTGCGACAATTCTCACAGGAACGCGCAGCAAAGAAGAAAGCTCAAAAGAAAAAGCATTAGCTCATTTGAGATAGCGTAATAGCACGACATTGCTGTGTGATTAAAGAGGCAGTCAACTCGAGGACTTCGATTTCATCTTTCGGTTGGATATCTAGACAACTTAAAAAATTAACAGGACTTGGTATGAGAAAAGGATAGTCTTTATCTGTTTCAGTTGCATACAGTGCAACCTCGCCAGTTTTTTCATGATACCTGACTAGAATAGCCCCACAATTTGGGAAGTTTCTCATTGTAATGCTCATATCCTGTAACAAAAATCTCAAAAACCAATTTATCGTAAGGCGATGGGTGACTACTACAGCAGTTTTAGAGCTACGTGAGCCTCTTATTTGAGTTGCAACAGCTTGTAGACCGAGACATATGCGTTTAATTACATCGTTGCCGCTTTCTCCTTCTTCCGATATTTTGTGCTCTGCATTTGCCAGCATACGCTTAAATGACTTGCTTTTTAGAATTTCTTCGATTTTTTGTGTTTCAGGAAGTCCCAATCGTTGTTCATTAAATTCTTCAAGAGTAATTAATCTCTCTTTACTTACGCCTAGGTTTAAAGCGGTAAATATTGCTCGCTCTGCTACACTGGAAAATATGGGAACGTTGTCGCCAGCACCAATAGCTTTGCCGAACTCTCCAAGCGTCATATAATGCTCTAGAGAACTTTGCGAGCGAGACATATATCCACAGTGAGCTTCTGTTCCAGGACTATCTTGATGTGCCATCTCTTTTACATTAGTTGCATCCTTCCCATGTCTTATAAACAAAATATCTATCCCTTTCGAAAGTTTGTCGAACTGAACAGGATGGATGCCTGTGCGTTTTTCTATAGTCAATAGGTTGCCATCAACGCGAACTACATCATCACTTGTGTATGAAGCACTGAGTGGTTTGGTTATAATATTAGCTGATTGTGGACGTGGTGGTAGATTAAACATACGCTGTCTATCGCCTATGAGATTGGAAGAAGATCCAGGACGAACACATGTACTATCGGCAATTGCTCCGATAAACAGCGTCGCAAGCGTAATCTTTTTGGATAATGTCATACTATAACTCCTAAAAAACTGTTTACATTATAGCATTATTTACTAAAAATTAGTAAATATTTTAACGTATATTCATAAATATTAAACTAATTGTGCTGCTCCTGCCTTTGACTTTCTTTTAAGCATAGCTCTTCGAGCATATCTGCACTAATTCCTCCTGTACTAATCGTTGTGTTATTTCCATTTAGTATGATAAATGTGGGAATTGCTTTTACGTCGTATTTTGCAAATGCTTCTTGTTGGTACAACATTAATCCGGCTGATATTTTAATGTCTGCCAAGCATTTATCTATGAATTCGCCATATTTCTCCGGCTTAATTTTTAACCTTTCTGCATGTTTAGGGAGTATTTCATTGATGAAGAGGTCTCGCAAAAACTGTTTAGGATTATTGGATGCAAACCAATCATCCTGGTGTTCGTATAGCTGTCGGCTGATATCGCACACCATTTCTACATCATTTTGGGCGATGCAGCGTGTTAGTATTGCAGCTTCTAGCGATGCCAGATCGTCCAAGTAACTGCGCAGGTAAATTTTCACTTGTCCGGTATCTACGCATTTTTTCTTAAATTTTGCGAGTTCTTCTAAATGGAATCGTCGACAATGGGCACAAGTAAAAGACGAATATACTATTAAAGTTAGAGGTGCTTTTTCATCTCCGATGACTATTTCTGGAAGACGATAATGTTCTGGGATGTGCAATCTTTTTAAATTGACATCGAATGGGAGATCGCCTCTTAATTCTTGTTCGGGTTTTTTTTGTTGATTGTTATTTTGATCGGAATGAACCAATTCCATATGAGTAATTATAGATAAAATTGCCATGCTTACAGATGCTAACTCGAGTGATTTTCTCACAGATACCTCCATATTATATGTAATAACGTATCAAATTTTAATCAATATATCTCCTGAAAACAATGGAGCATTAAAAAGAAGGATAGCTTTTCGAATTCTAATTTGTAAGTAGAAACTGCGTATATTTGTTTAAAGACCTAATATACGCAGTTTTTAAATAGAAGGTATTATGCGGTATGCGAGAAAAGCTTGCGATATTTTTCTAGATCTTTTCTCAGCTCCCGACGATTTTTTGAATCTAATCGATAACTCGATTGAGACATACCGTTTGATGTTGTGATCGAGGCTGTCCACACAGGTCTGATTTTGGCACTGACAGAATTATTTGCATTATCAGAACGATAATTTCCTCGGTTGCGCCGCTGATTGCGTCCCTGCTGCATTTGTTGATTCATCTGGAATTGATTGGTATTCCAGCCATTATTTTGGTTTTGCATCATGTTTCCCGGAACTTCGTTTTTCCATGAATCAATTTGTCGTAGTGCCCTCTTTATGTCACTTAGAGAATAGCATCCCTGACCACAGCCGGATCCGCCGATATAGGGATTTCCACCATTCATGTAATTTTGCTGCTGTTTATTCTTTTTCATCTTTTTCTTTTTTTGCTTGAGTGATTTTTTCTTCTTATTAGAATAATCATCTATTTGGTCAGGGCTGCCAGTGGCCTGAGCCATCATATTTGCTTCATCTGCTCTTTGGGCTTTCTTTTTTTTCTTTTTCTTCTTTTTTTTCATTGGGGCAGCGGATGCGCTCTGGTCTTCATCCTCAGCATCCGTTGTGGCTATTGTCTGCACGTTGTTATTGTTGCGTCTAGAACGTTTTGCAGCTTCAACCGTAGCAAGCTGAAGACAAGATAGACCTATTATACCTATGCTTAAGAGTCCTAACAATTTCTTCATTTCTATAACTCCACAAACTACGCCTAATTAAAAAGGATGAAGATTAAAAAAATGTGTGAAGGCAGAAATAAAATGAGTAACAAAAAGTAAATAGCTATTTGTTTGGCCACTTATGGATTAGTTTGCGGATGTATTCCATTGATTATATTGATTATATGATGGAGGCTGTATATGATGCAAGAAAGGGAGGTGGCGTATGATAGATGTATCTGCTTTATTGTTATTTCTATTACTTGTGTTTTTCATATCTGGTTTATTTATTGTGCAGCAACAAAGTTGCGCAGTAGTTGAGCGTTTGGGTAGATTTTATCGTATTGCTCATGCAGGACTGCATTGGCGTATTCCTATAATAGATCGAATTTTTGCTCGCCTATCGTTTAGGATTCATCAGCTTGATGTGCTCGTTGAAACAAAAACCAACGATAATGTCTTTGTTACGATAACGGTAGCAGTGCAATACATGGTGTTGCAGGATAAGGTTTACGAAGCGTGTTATATGTTACAAGATCCTGCTCATCAGATAAAAGCCTTTGTCTTTGATTTGGTGCGTGCACAGGTTCCAAAATTGATTTTGGATGATGTATTTTCGAAAAAGGATGAAATCGCAAATGCGGTGCAGATAGATTTACAGAAACCTATGGAGGGCTTTGGATACGGTATCATCAAGGCTCTTGTGATAGATATAAATCCTGCTCCCAACGTTAAATCCGCTATGAATGAGATTAATGCTGCACAGCGTCTTCGTGTTGCTGCGACAGAGAAGGGTGAGGCAGAAAAAATCCTCAAGGTTAAGCAGGCTGAAGCGGAGGCGGAATCTTCTATATTGCAAGGTAAGGGTATAGCTGGACAAAGGCAGGCAATTATAGAAGGGCTTGGGCAATCCGTAGAGGAGTTTATTCGCCAGATTCCGGGAACAAACGCGTCTCATGTAATGGATATGGTTCTATTGATACAGTATATAGATACTCTTAAAGCTATTGGAGGGCAGTCAAACTCGAATGTGATTTTCGTTCCTCATTCACCTAACGGTTTAACTGATTTGGGAGCGCAGATACGCGAAACAATTTTTGCTGCAAACGCCTTGAACCAAGATGCTTCTAACAAAAGTAAAGATAAGTAGATTGGTTTATACATTATCATTGGTAATTTTTAAGGGGGGTAAAACTCCCTGCTTTTTCTTTCTCATCTTGCTGTTAACTTTATCTTAAGATTTTGTGTTCATAAATCTACATGGGCATAACTAAGAGGTGGCTGATTAATCTTAAATAGGGTGGTCTAATTTCATGTATGAATTTTTTGAGATTTGTCCATGAAAAAATCAGGGTGATACCAGATTTTACGGTATTAACCAGCTATTTGGGGAATTATCTGTATTTTTATTTAGAAGGTATCTATCTGATTTTTATATGGTTTCCCGGGGGTATTTTAGGCTCTCTGTAATTTTTTGAGGGTTTTTTTGAATTTTTTTCATTTTTGTGGTTGACGGTGCTCTAAAGGTCGTATATAGTTAGCCCTGTTGACGCCGCGAGACGGTGTCGGACCTCGGAGACGGGGTCGAGAGATCTTTGATAAGAGTGAAGAAATGAAGGGATATGTAGGCGGCGCGAATTTTTGGCTGCATACATATTCAAGACGAACGCAATTTTTTTGTAAGTCAGAATTTTGTGTGAGCCGGGTGTCCGCGCATTTTTAGTGTGGATTTATTTTGAGAGTTTGATCCTGGCTCAGAACGAACGCTGGCGGCACGCTTAACACATGCAAGTCGAACGAAATGCAGGGCTTGCTCTGCATTTAGTGGCGCACGGGTGAGTAGCACGTGGAAACCTGCCCATGGGTGGTGGATAACACCGGGAAACTGGTGCTAATACAGCATAAGATCGAGAGATGAAAGGCCGTAAGGTCGCCGATGGAGGGGTCTGCGTCTGATTAGGTAGTTGGTAGGGTAAAGGCCTACCAAGCCGATGATCAGTAGCTGGTCTGAGAGGACGATCAGCCACATTGGAACTGAGACACGGTTCAAACTCCTACGGGAGGCAGCAGTGGGGAATATTGGACAATGGGGGAAACCCTGATCCAGCGATGCCGCGTGAGTGAAGAAGGTCTTCGGATTGTAAAGCTCTTTTGGCAGGGACGATAATGACGGTACCTGCAGAATAAGCACCGGCTAACTCTGTGCCAGCAGCCGCGGTAATACAGAGGGTGCTAGCGTTGTTCGGAATTACTGGGCGTAAAGGGCGTGTAGGCGGTTATGTAAGTCAGATGTTAAAGATCGGGGCTTAACCTCGGGAGTACGTTTGATACTGCATGACTTGAGAGCAGGAGGGGAGAATGGAATTTCCGGTGTAGAGGTAAAATTCGTAGATATCGGAAGGAACACCAGTGGCGAAGGCGGTTCTCTGGACTGTTTCTGACGCTGAGGCGCGAAAGCATGGGGAGCAAACAGGATTAGATACCCTGGTAGTCCATGCCGTAAACGATGAAAGCTAGGCGTCGGGGTTTAAACCTCGGTGCCGCCGCTAACGCAATAAGCTTTCCGCCTGGGGAGTACGGTCGCAAGATTAAAACTTAAAGGAATTGACGGGGACCCGCACAAGCGGTGGAGCATGTGGTTTAATTCGACGCAACGCGAAGAACCTTACCCGCTTTTGACATAGGGATCGAGGAGTCAAGAGATTGATTCCGTCGGTTAGGCCGGATCCCATACAGGTGCTGCATGGCTGTCGTCAGCTCGTGTCGTGAGACGTTGGGTTAAGTCCCGCAACGAGCGCAACCCCTATTCATAATTGCCAGCGAGTAATGTCGGGCACTTTATGAAAACTGCCGCTGATAAAGCGGAGGAAGGTGGGGATGACGTCAGGTCCTCATGGCCCTTATGGGCGGGGCTACACACGTGCTACAATGGCGGTGACAATGAGAAGCAAACCGGCGACGGGGAGCAAATCTCTAAAAACCGTCTCAGTTCGGATTACACTCTGCAACTCGAGTGTATGAAGTTGGAATCGCTAGTAATCGCGAATCAGCATGTCGCGGTGAATACGTTCTCGGGTCTTGTACACACCGCCCGTCAAACCATGGGAGTTGATTTTACCTTAAGCCGGTGAGCTAACCAGCAATGGAGGCAGCCGATCACGGTGGGGTCGATGACTGGGGTTAAGTCGTAACAAGGTAGCTGTAGGAGAACCTGCGGCTGGATCACCTCCTTTCAAGGAAAAATGGAGCTTTGAGCTCTTGTGCGCCGTCTACATGTCCCTTTATAGGATTGCCGCAAACGGTTGAGCGGGAAACTCCGTGGTAGCTGCATGGGCTGATAGCTCAGTTGGTTAGAGCACACGCTTGATAAGCGTGGGGTCGGAGGTTCAAGTCCTCCTCGGCCCACCATTTTTCTTAGAAGGGGTAGTGGGGGCGTAGCTCAGTTGGTAGAGCACCTGCTTTGCAAGCAGGGGGTCATCGGTTCGAATCCGTTCGCCTCCACCAAGTTTGATGGTGCGGTAGTTTTCATGAAGAGATCTAGTTCTTTGAAAGAGTGAATACAAATGATTTGACAAACCAGGGTAAAGAAATCGTGGTTAAAACGATTTTTTTGCAAAATTTGCTGAATTTCAGACGCGAGGAATTTGCGTCTGATTATTGAGAAATGTATCAAACGTGAAAGGGCGTTTGGTGGATGCCTTGGCACTGAGAGGCGATGAAGGACGTGACAGCCTGCGAAAAGCTGCGGGGAGCCGGCAATAGGCTTTGATCCGTGGATATCCGAATGGGGAAACCTACCACGTGTGTGGTATCGTTATCTGAATACATAGGGTAACGAGGCGAACTTGGGGAACTGAAACATCTAAGTACCCAAAGGAAAGGACATCAATAGAGACTCCGTTAGTAGTGGTGAGCGAAAGCGGACTAGGCCAATGTCGATTAGACAATAACTGGAAAAATCTGGGAAGATTTGCCTTAGAGGGTGATAGCCCCGTACAGGTAGAATTTTCTGATCGAATACGAGTAGGGCGGGACACGTGTAATCCTGTCTGAATATGGGAGGACCATCTTCCAAGCCTAAGTACTCCTCAGTGACCGATAGCGTACAAGTACCGTGAGGGAAAGGTGAAAAGAACCCCGAAGGGGGAGTGAAATAGA
>CALXQQ010000014.1 GCA_944390775.1 uncultured Alphaproteobacteria bacterium | reverse complement strand
GTTCGAGGCGTTGAATGTGTCGACAAATGTTTGATTCATCGAGGTCAAACAGCATCCCCAAAAATTGAAAGCTCACATAAAATCGGTAGTAAATCGATACCAACAAAATCCCGTCTGCCAAGGTTTTTATCTTGGAAGGCCTACCAGAAACTTTCTTTTTCTTTTGCAATCTTTCCCATTGCGGATGCACTTTGCGAACAATTTCGTGAAATTGCTCCAACTTTATCCCCGTCAACCTTGCAAAAACTTTACTTTTATTACACAATTTCTCGAAACTCAGCATTTTTATTTGTTTATTTTTTGTTGAGTTTCGCACTTTTCTCCCTTTTGTGCTATCCCATCTCTACTTTCGCAAGAGGTTTAATATTTCATCGTCATATTAGTCGGGTTGAGTACGAAAGATTTCCTGCCGTTGATGATGGAGCTATTCATTTACGAAAAAGCACAGAAGGTATTGTTTGCCAAATTACATCTCCAATAGATGTGAGCGAGCATTGGATATTATACGGTTTTCTGTTTAATCTTGGTGGAGACATAGAATTATCATCAGGAGGCTCCCATGAAACTGGAGTTGCTCAGCAAATTGCATTTGCTTTCAAAACAAATAAATCTATTCGTAATCATTATCCAATAGCATTTTATAGAGTTGCTCTTTGCTGTGATGGCTTTTTCAATTATTCACTTTTGCAAATGGTCCGTTATGCGATATATGCGAATTTTCAATATAACGATGGCGTTATAGATGCACGACCGACAAGCATAGCTTGTCCATGCGATATGGATGCTTACTCCCATATCGTACAACGACATGATAGCACACAAGAATCTTCGACTCCAGTATATCGCATTGGTTTTATAGAGAATCATGGCGTACAACTGGAAAATGATATAGAAGTACACAATGATCTAAACTTAGATAGTTCACGTTTTTTGAGTGCACATAGCCTATCGATGTCCAATGGAGATGTGTCTATTGGTGGCTTATGGAACTCACCAGCATCATTTAAAGGAGAAAGATGCAACATAAGCATTCGTCCGGACACAATTGCACATTTTGATAGTATATCTGGCCCTATTGCAAAGATAAGTAATAGTGGAAATTTATCCATAGGTAATCCTTCGGAATTAACAGTCGATTGTTTAGACAATGAAGGCAATATTATCGGGACAGAATCTTTCGGGATTACTGTCAATAATTTCAAAAATAATGGAGTTATTGTTGCCAAAGATCAATTGCATCTCGTAAGGCAACTGAAACATGGGATGCAACAAAACATCCGAGCTGAAGAAGAGGAACAGAGAAGGTTGGGTACTATCTTAGCTGGCAAAACTAAGGTAGAAGTATTCATAGATCATTATTTAAACACTATTACACATTACTATAATGTTGATCAATTTGGGGGGAGAACATTTTCGCATACAACCGAGACAGGATATATCTTCCAACGCAGAGAAAAACATACAGAAGAAAAAGACTTACTTCCTGAGGAACAGCAAGCGTTGCACGAAATCATATCGCAGATTTCCGCTACAGTACAATTTTTAAAAGGTATGGTCTCAGCATTAGACAAATGGGAAAGACTATTGGGCAAGAGAGAATATTCCGATGAGGTTGCTCTTGATCTTTTGATGTTAAGTAGATCATTTGAGAATGCGGATATCAGAAACCTGCTGCTTTCTTCTTCGGCAGTTTATGATGCTTTACTATTGCATAGAGATGCCTCTGCGTTAACGCTCAACTGGCTGTTACAGCAAGGGGGAGGATTTACATCTGCCATTAGTGGAATCCGCGAGAGCCTGCCAACAACTCCATCTGTTTTGCGCCGCAGTCCGTCATATAGTGATTTGGCACATGTGGATCATGTAAAAGAGCAATCTAAAGGCTTATCTTTCGGTTCAGTTGCGTCACATCTTACTTTGTGGCGTTACAAAATGGAACGTCTGGCTGCTGAGAATCCAGAAACATATCATGCACTGTTATCAGCATGGGATGCCAAAGTAAAAACGACGATGGCTGCTGGTGCAGCGAATGCTCTGGCGTTAGCGTTAGATACAAGGGGCGCATCTCTTCTCACGTACGGCGTTTCGCTAGGCACAAGTCTATGTCTCGATTATTTAGCAGATATTGTTGCTAAATACGGAGCTGAAAAAGCTGCAGCTCTTGCAAGCAGTGGAGCACCAAAGCTTTACGCATCGTATCGTAAGACATTTGATTATGTTGGGACAATGGTTGCTCAACATGGTATTCGTTCTGGATTGAAAAAATTTGCTAAAGCTGCGCCTGCTTCCAAAAAGGAGATTGGTTCTTCTGCCAAATCCACAACTCAATCGCTACCAGTAGATCAGCATGCTAAAGTCAATCAAGCACCTTATGATCCAAGGAATGCACAAAGACTAGCGTCTGAACTGTTGGATTCTGCTGACTTTACAAGAACGACAGTTCCTGGATACAATATGCCTAATGTTAGA
Organism: uncultured Alphaproteobacteria bacterium; assembly: GCA_944390775.1. GTDB lineage: Bacteria > Pseudomonadota > Alphaproteobacteria > UBA3830 > UBA3830 > CALXQQ01. The sequence continues at coordinate 582 of CALXQQ010000014.1, read as the reverse complement.
CTGGCGGGACGTTGTAAAGAGAGGACAATTGTCGTCAATCCAGAAACCCAGGAGACGTTAGTACAGAGGGTTGTATTTGATCAACGTGGGTTTCCGATATTTGATCCTTATGTGAAGGTGGAAACCAGAATTAGCGGAGATTTAGCAAGTATGAGTCGAGAAGCACATATGAGGGCTGCTACAAGACAATTGAGAGAAGATATTCTTTCTGGACGGGTAAATAGAAAAATGTTTACAGATTTGGAATGGCAACACATTCAAGGGGGGCGTGAGAAGATAGGAAATTATACGTGGCATCACCATCAAGAAACCGGAAGAATGCAATTAGTGCCTACAGAAATTCATGATTGGGTCGGTCATATAGGAGGTAATAAATTATGGGGCAAATAATGAAAAATTTATCTCAAGAAAATATTTTTTGTGATGAAGGAAAAGTTAGTATAAGTTTTATAAGGGATCTTGAATGTAAACATCATATTAACTTGCCTAAAGAGTATGTTGCTTTCATTTGTCATCACAACGGTGCTCATCTGAATGCTAGAATATTCGATTACGATGATCCTAATTGTGAAGATGGAAGAA